>NZ_CP108352.1:0-300520 GCF_036237275.1 Streptomyces sp. NBC_01353
AAAAACGCGAAAGCGTTTCACGATAAATGCGAAAACCACAAAGACACCGACAACTTTCTTGGTTAAACACCTAACTCCGAATTGAACGAAGTACAGACGGGGGGGGGGGGGGGGGGGGGGGGGGGGTCCCTTCGCGCTGCGCGCGAAGAGCGAACACCCGCGCTGCGCGCGGGTGCTGCGCTCCGCCCGCGGGAGCGCTGGCGGATGCTGCGCGTCACGCATCAACCTGACCGCTGCGCGGTCTGGTTGATGCTCCGTTCGCTGCGCTCCCGGAGCCTCGCCGGCCCTTCGCTTCACTCCGGGCCGGTGAGTGGTGGGTTCGCTGCGCTCCCCCACCGCAAGGACTTCCGGCTTCGCCTCCAGTCCTATGGCCCGCTTACGCGGGCCAGGCTGGCAAGGAGGGTGGTGGCGGGTGTGGGCTTGCCTGTGCCGGGTGGTGACAGGGGGTCAGCGGCGTCTCGAGACCCGGCCGGCCCCGATACCTGCCACATGCAACGCCAGAGCTATCAAACCGAGCAGCATCACGTTGGTCGAGGAGAACACATCGTTAGTAGCAATGTCCGCCGCGTTGATCAGAAACGCGATGAAAAACAGTACCGCCGCCGCTATACCAAGCATGAACAAACTCCTCTCGAAAGGGGTGCTGCCCCTATGCCCCCAGTCCGCCATCACAAGCCTGCAAGGAGCTGCTAGCCCCGGCCTCATCGATCCGATGCCAGAGCACAGGTTGGTCGGGCGCAGGGGTGGCGCAGGGATCCGTACGGGCGAGGGCGGGGCAGGTGCTCGCCCGGTGCGGGGTGCAGGGGACGGGGTCCCGGGACCTTGGCTCTGGGTCGGTGCGCATCCCGATGACACGGGTCTGGCCCGGGTGTGTCCGTGTCGAGGGTGTCCCCGCAGGTTTGGGTCGAGGCTCGGGGTACATCTCGACGGTTCGAAGCCCGCGGGATCGAGGCCAAGCTGCGATGTGAGGATGGCTAACGAAAAAGTGATGCAGCATGTAGAGATAGCGAAAAGGGAGGACACGCACGGTGGGGACGCCAGTGCCAGTTGTCGGCGATCAGTAAATCTGCGCAGAACTCAACCAACCTGCACAGCTGAGCGCTGAACTGGAGCGTCGCAGGTCAGTCAGCGGCACGCCCTGCCCTCTGGGCAGATCCAGTGAGCCGACTCAGTGCCAACCCGCTCACGCGATCTGTACAGCCCCAGGTCCCAAGCGTGACGCGTGCGCAGCTTCGCTGATCGACGGGTGGAGAGCCCGGAGCGGCACCCGCGGGGCCCGGGCCGGAGGATCGGGAAGCCCTCCCGGTGCGGGGGCGGCCGCCACCAGAACGCGCCCCAGGACCACTGCCATGAGGAACACCACCAGGGCGAGGACCAGGACAAGCCCAACGAGCCCACAGCGCACGTCCTGAACAGCGGGAACGCCTCGTACGCCACACAGGCGTCATCCGCCTTACCCAGGAAACGACACCATCTTTCACCGGCCGAACGACACCCCAAGACCTCAACCACCCACCACTCCCAGGCACCACGCCAGTGAAAGCAGGTGACGCCTCGCAGTAAAAAACCCGCGACGCCCATCAGTCAAGGCCCGCGGTGGCCCCCGGGCACCCCCGGCCGGACCGCCGCGTGCATTCCGGCCGCATCCGGCGGGGCGAAAAGTTCCGGCGCCGGCGCACCGCCTCTGGCCCGAAGAGAGTGAGGCACCCTTGGGTGGTTGCGGCAGGCTGGCGCCTGCCGCAACCACCCAAGGGGCAACACGCTAGGGACAACGCGCCAGGGGCGCCCCTCATTTCAGCGGGTTTGTACCCACGACACAAGGCCTTCAGGATCCTCGACTGGGATCCACCTCTTCGGGCCCTTCAGAGCGCCAACCAATGCCCTCCACCACGCGACAGGGTTGACGGCGGAGAGATACTGCAACCCGCTGCGATCGACCATTTCCTTGTATGCGTCTTGTTGAGCAACGGAAGCAGTCTTGTCCGGTGAGCACTCCCCGAAGGTTGGGACGATGTCCCTCAGCCCGGGCTTCCGCCGCATGGGGACAGCATAGAGGAATAGTGCACCGGACTGTGAAGAGAGCGGCGAGGGCCAGGCATCTCGCCGAGCACCATTGCAGCACAACCTTATCCCAGACGAATCGAGCTCCGACCGAACTTCCCTGAGCGCCTCAAAGAGGTCACTCCCGGAAGCAGACTCGCGTCGGCCGTCTACCAGCTCGATTTCAACCTTCCAAGGTTCGCTCTCGGAGTACTGGGCAATGCATGCTTGCCGGTTTCCCGATGCATCGATGGCGATCAATTTCGTCCTCATGGCTGATGCCCCGGATTCATGATGATCTGATTCGTCGGCATGCCCCACGAATAGCGCTGAGCGCTCACGATCTGGCTCCCTGAAATACCTCCCGGGAACACGACCTCTTTCTCAGCCCTGAAGACATACTTGAAACCAAGCGCCTTGTTCATGCTGATCCCGGGAGCGCCAGGGCGGATTGTGTATACCCACGTGGACCCCTTGGCCTTCTGAGGGAACATCGCCCCAATGCTTTTCCTTGTCGAGGTACCAACCCATGCAGACGGCGTATTGTACTTGCCGTACTGAAGGAGGTCAAGATTCCCATCTGCATTCTTTACCGAGAATCCGCTGGCGAAAACTTCCTCCGGCAATCGAGAATCGCCTCGATAGACGTGATATGGGTTCACTATCCCCTTGCTGGATCCGGCAATATGCGGGAATACCGGAGCTTCCGCTCCGGAGATCCTCCCCGCCGACCCAAGATAAGGAACAACAGCGGTGGCCGCCGACCCAATTTGCGTTCCGTCCCCAAAGGCTGCGGAACTTGGATCGACTCCATTGTCTGCGAATTCCTCCCGGATTGCGTCGCTAGCGCAATCAATATCCCCGAATACCTCCATCATCCCGCAAGCGAATGTTAGGGCGTCTACAACGCCAGTAGCCGCACCGGCTAGGAGATCCCCATCATTACCTCGTGGTCGCTCGTCCCAAACCGTCTCGCAGCCGAAGCGATTGCATTCGAGTCGGTCATGCCCTTGCGGCTGGCCTCCGCTGTCGACGCTCGCCGTGCCCCCTGCTTCTCCTGGGTGGCCACCCATGGGCCTGCCGCTGCTATTTCCTCCCTCCGAGGGGCGCTGCACATCGCCAGGAACTGCACCGCCAAGCTGTGGAGCACCCGGGTAGCAGCTGTTTCCGTATGCTCCGCACACCTCTCGCAGACCTGTTGGGTCAGAGGAGGTTGACGGGTGTTGGTTGGCGTAGCTGTAGCCGTTGAGTGACTGGTGCTGGTCCAGCGAGAGGATGGGGTCGACGCTGATGAACTGGCCCAGGGTCGGGTCATATTCGCGGGCGCCGATGTGGGTGAGGTTGGTGCCGGTGTCGGTGGGCTTGCCGAGGAAGGTCTTGTCGTCGGGCCAGGTTCCGCTGGTGGTACCGCGAGTGGCGCCGAAGGGAGTGGTGTAGCGCTTCGTCAGGGTCTGGGTGGTGTCTCCGGTGACGGAGAGGTTGCCGGTGTTGTGGTGGTCAGCGGCGAGAAAGTGGAGCTTTTCGATGCCGGTTTCGTTGGTGCGCAGGGCAATGGTGGCGCCGGCTGCACTGTAGTAGCGGTTGGCCCACTTCTTGGTGCCCTTGAGGTGGACTTCGGTGGAGCCGAGGTAGAGGACGGTCTCACCGCTCGTGCCGGAGGCGCGGCGGATGAGGAGTTGTCCGTCGGCGTCGTAGAGGTAGTCCGTTGTGCTGGTGCCTTCAGTCAGCTTGGTGAGCTTGCCTTCGGCAGACCAGGTCAGAGACTGAGTGGTGGTGTTGCCTGCCGCTTCGACGCGGGCGGTTGCGTTGCCTGTGGCGTCGTAGGTGTACTGGGTGGTCTCGTCGGTGCAGTTGCCGTCGGTCGTGGTGGCCTTCAGCGCGTGCGTGCGGGTGGTGTCGTAGCAGTAGGTGCGGGTGAGCGGGGTGGCGGTGTTCTGCTTCTCTGTGTCCCGCTGGCCTGCGGCGTTGTAGGTGTAGGACGTCCAGTAGGGGGCGGCTCCGCCGAGGTTTGCCACCGTGCGGCCCGAGGTGGCGCAGTCGGCGGACTTCGGGGTCCAGGCTTCGGTCAGGCGGCGCTGGCCGTCGTAGGTGAAGCACTGGAAGTCGGCGCCGTTGCCGGTGTTGGCGTGGTCGAAGATGGAGGTGACGTTGCCGGCCGGGTCGTAGGTGTAGGCGGTGTCGCGCACCGCACCGCGGGTCTGGTCGTCGACGTCCGCACCGGTCAGGCGGCCGGTGCCTTCCTCGTAGAAGTTGGTGAGGAAGGCCTTCTTGGTGCCGCCGGCGGTGGAGGTGCCCAGGGTGAGCTGCTGCACCTGGCCCAGGTCGGTGTAGGTGGCGCCCAGAAGGTAGCCGGATGCGCCGGAGAGGCCGATGGGCAGGCTGTGATTGTTGTAGGCGGTGCTGATGGTCTCCTGGGCGAGGCCGCCGGCCGCGGGTTCGGTGACGCTGTTGACCGTGCCGTCGAGGCGGTAGTCGACCTTCGCCGTGCTGGTGGCGGTGACTGCGCCGGAGGTGACGAGGGGGTCGTCGGCGGGGAGGGTCAGGGTGGTGGTGGTCGGCCGACTCATGGAGTCGTAGGCGCTGACCTGTGTGGTGTACGCCTTGCTGCCGGTCTGACCCTTGCCGCCCGTGTAGCGGGTGGAGGCGTCGGGCAGGCCCTTGAGGAGCGAGTCGTAGGTCCACTCCGCGAGGAGGTTGGCGTCGCTCTTGCTGTTCTGCCACAGGCCGGCCTTGCGGCCGATCTCGTCGTAGCCGTGGACGAGGAGCCGGCCTTCGGCGTCCGTGGTGGTCTGGATCTGGTCGAGGTCCGTGTAGGACGTGACGCCAGTGCCCTTGTCGGGGTCGGTCGCGGTGTCCTGCCGGCCGTAAAGGTCATAGGTGTACGACCACTTGGCGCCGTCGGGGCCGGTGACCTGCTTCTGCTTGCCATCGCGCAAGTACCCGTACTTCACCGAGGTGTACGAGGTACCGAGGGTCGCGCCGTAGGCGGTGTCGTCGGGCTGGGGTCCTGCGTAGGTGCGGGTCTCGGATGTGCGGCCCAGGACGTCGGTGATGGTGCGGGTGGCGGTTCCGCCCTGCTGGGCCGTGGTAGCCACGGAGTCGCCGGTGTAGGTGGTGACGACCGGGGCGAACTTCTGCACGCCCTTGACCAGGAGTGTGGACTTCACCTGGCGGCCGAGGCCGTCGAACTCCAGCTGAGTCTCCTGAGGTGCGCCACCGTTCTCGGCACGGGTCCAGGTGCTGTTGGGCGCGGTGGTGGAGTCGAAGATGTCGGCGAAGGTCTCGTAGGCGAGGCCGCGGTCGTTGTATCGGATATCGGTCAGGATGCGGCCGCCGTTGGGGGCCGGAGACTGGGACTGGAGCGGGCGGAGCAGGGAGTCCACCAGGCTGTAGCTGGTGGTGTAGGTCTGACCGTCTGCCTTGAGGGTGGAGACCGAGGTCCAGGAAGGAACGTTGGTCTGGTTGATGCCGTAAGCGAAGGTCGCGGTGGCGGTGTCGCCGCCGGACTTGGAACGGTTCCAGCGCGTCGTAGGTGTACTCGGTCCGCTTGAGGTTGGCGTCCAGGGTATGAGTCACCGAGCCGCGCGCGGGGTCGTAGTAGGTGTAGGACTTGTGAGCCTGGCCGTTGGCGAGCGTCGGCTTGGTGACGATCACAGCGGTGAGTGGACCTGCGGCGGCCGGGAAGTAGGCCGTGGTGGTGACCTTGCCGGCGGCGTCGGTCACGGTGAGCGGTCGGCCGAGCTGGGCCGTCGCGCCGTCGTAGGTGACCTTGGTCAGCGTCTGCCAGCCGGTGGGATCACGGTCGGCGGTGTTGCCTGCAACGGCAGCTGGGTAGCCCTTGGCGCGGCCGGTCCAGGTGGGCAGGCCCAGAGTTGGGGTCTGGTCTGCGGTCCAACCGGTGGCGCCGGTGTTGTCGTAGACAGCGGCGGTGTCGGACAGGACGTCGCCGCGCTGGTCCGGGGCCTCAGCGCTGGTGTACTTGTTGGTGATGCCGGTGGGCATCTTCAGCTGGTCGTCGGTGACGGAGCAGGCTTGGCCCACGGTGCGGGTGCGGGAGACCAGGCCGGTAAGGCCCTTGGCGTCGTTGCGGGCGTACCAGGTACGCGTGCAGGTCTCGTCTCCGGCGGTCGTCCAGTCGCCGTGGTTGTCCGTACGGGTGACCATGCCGTAGCTGTCGTAGGTGTGGCTGGCGGCCGTGGTGCGCCATTTCTTGGCAGTGGTCAGGTAGGTGTTGGCGTACGTCCGTGCGGTGCGGACGTAGCCGGCTGTGACGTGTGCATACGACTTCTGCTGGCTGGCGGTCTGCTTGTACCAGAAGTCGTTGATCGTGTTGCCGACGGCGAGGGCGCCGTCGTAGGTGATCTGCTGGCGCAGTCGGCCCGCGTACTGCTCGTTGTCGGTGGCGTCGCCGACGGTCAGGTCGTCCCCGGTGGTGCCGGCGACGTTGTCGATGTCGATGCCCGCTACCGTGACGCTGCGCGTGAGCGGGTTGCCGTTGGCGTCCTTTGCCTTGAGTCGGTCGCCGTGCATGCCCTGCATGTACAGGCTGACGGTCTTGGAGCGGGTGGCTCCGACTGATCCGGTGTAAGCGGTGACCTTCTGGTAGCCGCGCCAGGAGGACCAGGTGCGTTCCTTCTCCTTTGTGAAGGGGTCGTCGTTGTAGTGCCAGGCCGGGCCCTCGTAGGTGTAGGCGTGTTCCACGTTGGGGTTGCGGCCGGCCGGGTCAGCGGTGTTGACCGCGATCACCCGGTACTTGTTGAACCAGTCGAGCTCCGGGTCGCCGCCATTGACCGGCCAGTACACCGGGTAGCAGGACAGGTTGTTGTTGTCCTCGGCTGCGGGCATCTTCGAGCCGCGCACGCACTCGGGCTCGGAGAATGCGACGGTGGTGATCGCGCCGGTCTCGGAGGTGATGGTGGACATCCGAGGGCGGGTCAGCGGCACAACGTCGTCGCTGGTGGAGTCCACGCGGTTCGCGCGCTGCTGGTATGTGAAGCCGATGGTCGGCAGGTCGATGGCGGTGCCGTTCTTGCCGGTCCGCTTCAGCCCGGTCAGGGTCCATACCTGGTCAGAGCTGTTGCCGATGTCCTGACCGTCGAAGATGTCCTGGGTGAAGGTGTAGGAGTCGACCGGCTTGTAGGCATCGGGCTCGGCAGCCGTGGACCACACGTGGGTGTGGATGGCCGAGAGGATCTTCCGGGTGAAGAACGCCGGCCCGGTGGCCTTGCAGTCCGTCTCTGTGGAGGAGCAGATCGAGTCGAAGGGGACGTCGGGCCAGTTGTCGGCGGTGTCCGCGGTCAGGGTTCCACAGCCGCTGCCGCTGTCCTTGCAGCGTTCCTTGTACCCGAAGGTCACCTTGCCTGAGGCAGTTCCGGTAAACAGGGTGGTGGAGCGCTGGCCGTAGCGGATCTCGTTGAGGTAGCCGCCGCGGGTGTACGAGGCGAGCGCGGTCTTGTCGCCGTTCTTCGCGTAGTGGTTGGTGTCGGCGGTGTACCAGTAGGTGGAGGCGTTGCCGTGGACGTCCTCGACCAGGTCGAGGTTCCAGCGCCATGCCTGCTGCTTGGAACGGCCGGAGAACGAAGTGCCGGCGGAGTAGCCGGGTTCTCCCGCGTCGTCGCCGAAGACCGGGACCGTCCAGACCGAGTTGGTGCGTTCACTGCCCGCGCCCGAGAGCTTGTTCAGGCCGAAGGTGTAGGTGGTGCCGTTGCCGGTGACCACCTTCCAGTACTCCCCTGCGCCATCGATGGAGGCGTCGCCCTCGTCGCCGTTGTCGGCGCCGGTCGTGTGGGTGACAGTGGAGGCGTCATCGTCCTTCAGTCGCCACTTGCCGCTGGTGTCGTCCTTGACCAGTTCGGTGGCCTTGCCGTTCAGGACGAGGGAGGCGTTCTCGTACTTCCAGCACTGGTCGTTCTTGTCGGCTTGGCCGTCGTCGTCGCACGAGCCGTACTTGCGCTCGATGTACGAGGAGGTCAGGTCGAAGCCCTCGCCGACCAGCGAGCCCTGGTTGTTGGTGTTCGCCGTGCGTCCGTCGATGCTGCCCGACTCGTAGGACAGTGACAATGAGGGCGCCGGGCCGGCCGCCGCCGGCGGAACGGTGATCGGATAGGACCACGTGAACGCGCCCGAGGAGCTGCCGGCCTCCCAGGAGGAAGAGCTCGACAGCGGGGTCGCCTTGTAGTCACCTGCGCCCTTGTCCGAGCCGCCCGTCGTGGTGGCAGCCAAGGCCATCACCCGTGGAGCGGTGTCGACCCGCGTCAGACTTGCGGTGACCGTCTGCTTCTCGGTGTTGTTCTCCGAGGGCACCGGGGTGGCCTCGCGGCACTCCGCTTTTTGCGGTGTGGTCAGCGCGCACGCCGGCAGCGACACGAGTCCCAGTCGGGTGGCCCAGGCGCCGCCGATCGCTGAGCCGAAGGTGCTGTAGTCGATCTCCACGTCGGCTGCGCCCGGCTGCTGGGCGGCCACCGTGAACAGCACGCCGGTGACGCCGGCTGCCCGTGTGGTGTTCTGGTCGAGCACCTTCACGGTGGAGGTACCGGCCGCGGGGCGCTGCACCATCTGTGCCGCCCCCGTCCCCTCCGTACCGCGAACCTCTACCAACGCGGCGCTCGCAGGCTCGGAAGCGGAGCCTAGTCGGCCGGTGAGGGTCTGTGCCTTCGGCCAGGCGCTGCGGGCACGCTCCTGATCGGCCCGGGTTGCCAGCTGACGGTTGGCCGCCCGCTCTCGCGCGACCGTGGCACGTTCCTTCTTGGCGCCCGGCTCAGTGACGGCATACACCTTCACAGGAATGGACGCGGGCACTTCCGGACGTCCCGGAAGCTCCGCTGCCTGCGCCAAGGGCATCAGGGGCGTGGGTATCGACAACGCGAACGTCAGCGCGCCGATCACGGCGCTTTGGCGTCTGCGTAGACGCGTACGTCTGGACACGACGAAACGACTCCTTTTGATCATTCGATCAAGGTGAGGAAAATGGGGAAACCTGGACAGAAGCCCAGACGGTCAGCCGTGACCGGGGCAGAGCGCTCGATCGCGCCCCGCCCCGTTGCTCAGGCATGTGTGCGAGTGGGGCCCGCCGGTTCAGTTACCGACGACGGCTTCCAGCTGCTGCTCGTTGGTCAGGGCTCCAGCCCACAGGCGGATGTCGCTGATCCGACCGGGCAGGTAGCTTCCCCAGGCGCTGTTGATCCAGCCCTTGCCGACGGTGAAGCCCGATCCGACGGTGGACTGATAGGCCAGCGGGACACTCTCCTGGACGCCGCCGACGTAGAGCCGGATGGTCTGCGAGGTGGCGTCGAACACGCCGGTCAGCCGGATCTCGCCCGCGGGGGTGAGGAGTTCCTCGCTGCGTACTGAGACACCTGTTCCGTCGGAGGTCAGGCGGCCGAAGTGCCAGCGTCCCACCGGAACCTGTTTGACGATCACCTCGCCGGTCTCCTCGTCGATCACGGGATCATCACCCCCGGCGTCGGCTTCGGCGTTCTCCATTCCGGTCTTCTCGAACCAGATACCCCACGAGGAGCCCGCCGCGGTCTGCTGGCCCAGAACCTGCATGGACCCGGTCGGCATGGTCTCCAGCTTCTTCGTGTCCACGTCCACGGCAGTGGACACGGTGAAGGAGCCGGTGTCGTCCACCAGGGGACGGTCCGTCGAGGCGGAGTCGTCCACACCGTCCAGGACGATGTCCTCACCGTTCAGCGAAGCGCCCGAGGCCATGGTCAGCGTGCTGCTGTAGCCGCTGGTGTCCTGAAGGGAGGAACCGGAGCCGCCGGCCGGGTTGTACTGGGCGACCAGTTCGACGTAGCCCCAGTCCTGCGCGTCCTTCGCCCCGGCTTCGACCGCCATCTCCTCTGGCGACAGCGGGCGCTGCCACATGGCCACCTCGTCGAGCTGCCCGGGGAAGTAGTCCACGTAGGAGCCCGCGTACTTGGCGCGTCCGACCTGAAGACCGCCGGTCGAAGCCAATGCGCCTGTGCTGTAGGCCTTGGTTCCCTGCGGGACTCCATTGACGTAGAAGTCGATCTGCTGGGTCGTGGTGTTGACCACAACGCCGAGGTGCGTCCATGCCTTGGGTTGCGGGGGGTTCAGCGCGTTGACGCGCTGTCCGGCAAGCCGGACACACCAGGTCTGAACATCCGCGCAGTAACTCAGGAAGAATGCGCTGGTATTGGCGCTGTCCTGTCCCAGAACTGTCACGTAGGCCGAACCGGCGGTGTCGAGTCGTGCCCAGGCCGTCATGGTGTAGGAGGCCTGGGTCTCGACGACCTGCTTCGTGGTCGATGCCGCTCCCTGGGCGGTGCTGGTCAGCGACAAGGTCCGGTCCTGCGTTTTGGAACCGTCCGCTGCAGTAAGTTCTCCTCGCCGTCCTTGCTCGGTTCGGGTCGCGCCGGAAGCGGTGAGGGTCAGGTTGTTCTGCAGTGCGGTGTTGGTGGTGGAGGTATCCAGGGCCACTCCGGACGCCTCGTTGAAGTCCCAGCGGCCGACAGGTCCTGATCCCTCGCTGACCAGGAACTTCACCGCCGCCTCACCGACACGACCCAGGGAGTCCTTGGCCTGAACGTTCAGGACGAAGGTGCCGGACACCGGAGGGGTGATGCTGGTGGTGTACGACCCTGAGGTAGCGGCCTTCCAGCCGCTCCAAGCCGCTTCAGTTGAGAGCTTGTACTGGTAGTGGGTGTTCGAGTCACCTGTGGCAGGACTGAAGGTGAAGGAGCCGGCCTGCCCCGGAGCACCGGCCGGCACGCAGGAACCGCCCGTGACGCACTCGGAATACACCGAGTTGAATTTCACGACCGGAGCCTTGGGAGCGGTGGGGTCCACCTTGAAGTAGCACCAGGAGGCGCCGCCGCTGCTGAGCGGCTGGGTGTACGACGTGTTCGGGTAGGACTGGGTGTTAACGGTGAAGCGGTAGAGGGTGCCCTCCTTGAGAGCTACGTTCCATTCCTTCGGCTGGTTCGGGAAGTCCTTCGCCACCGTGCTGTAGGAGAGGTGGCCCGTGGTCGGGGCCAGGGAACCCGTCGTCGGCTGCGGCGCATCGAACCATGTGCCGTCCGGGTTCTTCCCGTCGACGTCGAAGTACAGCCGCAGCATGCCGCCGCTCTCGCCCCCGGACACGGCGCGGGGCGTCGCCACGAGGATCGGCGTGAGGTCGGAGATCGTGGTCGGAGCGGACTCGGACTTGCTGCAGATCTGCGTGGAGCCCGAGGGAAAGCCGTGCTCGGCCGGTGTCGCCGGCTTGCTCACGTACGTCACCCTGATCACGGCGTCGTCGTCGAACCGCTTCCAGGCGACCGTGTCCGTCTCGTCCTTCGCCATCAGCATCAGCGTCAGGAGGCTCAGCTTGCCATCGGCGAACGACCGGACGGTTGACGTCAGGTTCTCGTCGGTCTCCTGCGGGTTGTCGTTGAATTCGATGACCGCGCGCGGCTGGGAGGGGGAGCATGCGGTTCCCCGGCCGGCCGATACGTAGCGGTCGCCGAGCTGGTCCAGGATGGCCGGGCCCGGCCACTTGGAGGACGAGGAGATCGGGTTGGTGCGCTCCAGGTCCACCCAGCGTCCGCTGCAGGAGAAAGACCAGGTCTCAGTCAGGCAAAGGTGGCGTCCAGAACGTGCTTGCCCTTGAGTGCCCCAGGCGTGAACTCGAAGTACATGCGGTTCACATAGCCCGAACCGCAGTAGTAGGACACGCCGCCGATCACCGCGGAACCGCACTTGCCGACGCTCATGCCGTTGTCGCCGCCGGAGAAGTTGTAGAAGACGTCACCGTCGGAGGACAGCACCGTGCGCTCCGACTCGTTCAGCTCCACCGACGGGTCGATGTAGAGCGGAAAGTCCTCTGCCTCAGTAGCGGCGATCAGGTCGCTGTCAGGCACGACCGTCAGCGAGTCCTGCGCCAGCTCCACATCCATCACTGCGGCCTTGTCGCCGGCCCCAGGTCCGGCCAGCGGGTCACCCTCCTCCGCAGGAGCCACCGGCTCCTGCGTCGCCTCCTGCGCGGAGGCGCCTTCTGCGGAAGCTCCGGAGAGAGCCCGGAGGCCCGCGCTCTGCGGGCTCGCTCCCGTGGCCGTGGTCGCCGCGGTGTCGTCGCCGGCGGAGTTCCACATCTGGGCGGTCGGCGAGCGGAAGACCACCTGACCGTTGCCGTCCAGCGCTTCCACGCTGCCCACCGCGCCCTCGCGCAGCCGCAGCCCGTCGACCTTCAGGCCGTACTCGATCGACTTCAGCTCGGGCAGTGCCGCCGCCTGGGGAGTCTCGACCTCCAGTACCTGGCGGAAGCCCTCAACTGTCGCGGTGAGGATCAAGTTCACGTCCGGCAGGACGTTGTCGTAGACGACGCGCTCACCATCGAGCCGGGGCTCCGGCAACGAACCAGGCCAGCCCATCGATACCGACTGGCCGTCCTGCCCGATCGTCACCAGGCCTTCGCCCGCACCGCCACCGGAGAACGACAGGTCCACCACGGCAGCCTTCGGGCCGATCGAACCGTCCTCGCGCCGTACCAAGGTCGCGTCCGGCTTCGCCCAGCCGTTGCCTGTGTCCACCCGGACCGGAACGATCGACTTCTCCAGCGTGAACGTCGCGCCATCCGGGTTCGCGAACACGGTCTCGCGCTCAGTCCGCTCCCCCAGCACCTCCACCCGATCACCGGATGCAGCGGCGTCCTTCAACGCCTGCTCGGACTCCGTCAGAGCAACTGTCGGAGCGTCATCCGCCAGAGCAGGGCCAGCCGTCAGCGTCGATGCGACGCTCGAAAGGACCAACCAGGCCGTCGTCAGAGCGAGTACACGCCCTCTTCCATGGGCCCGCTTTGCGCGCCTCAGTCTCACTTTCATTCCCCACCCGTCACTGCAGCAGACACGAAGCGCCCTCGGTCCGGCACGACATGCAACTCACATGCATGTGAAGTGGAGATCAAGAGGTTTTCGTGACGTTCGTGTGGAGTGATCCAATGGGCTGGATGACGCCCTGTCAACGCATCTGACCTGCACATATGAGTCCTGCCTGCGCACACGGATCAGACATCTCGTACCGACTGCCGCGAGCAAAGCGGACACATCCCCCAACAGGGAGTGACGGAGACCACAAAGACTGTATGCGTCGGGGGGGAACCTTCCGCGAAGAACCGCGATGGTGAAGCACAAGCGCCTGCCGCCGAGCGCGAGTTTCGGCGCTCCGGTCGCGTCGTGCCGGGTCAGTCCGCAGCGGGCCGGAGGAAGTCGGCGCCGATGGACCGGGCTGTCTCCTCGACCGCGTCGCGGTTCTTGTCTTCCGCCGTGAACAGGACCATGCCGATGCTGCCCTTGTCGGCCCACACGCACATCGCCCGCAGTGTGCTGGTGGCCACCTCGGTGTACCGCAGGCATCGCATCCAGCCCCCGTACGGGCCGGCCTCGGCTCGCCAGGTGTCGTCGACGATGCCTACCCCTTCCGTGTTCATGGACACGAGTCCGTCTCCGTCGAATACGTACGACTCGCGCAGCTCATGGAAGTCCCCGGTCGTGACGGCCACCAGGTACTCCCCGGCGGCGTCCGGGGCAGCGTTCCCGGCGACGTACACCCGGGCCGTCGACTCCTCCCGCTCGCTGTCGGGCACGGCAGCGAAAGGATCGAACCCCTCGCGGAGATCGAAGCCCTTCAGGCCCCGGAAGGTGTCGTGGGCGACGATGTCGTAACGGGGATACGCAAGGGAAGCGGTGTACGCCGTGGCGCCGACGACCAGCAGGAGGGCGAGTCCGGCTCCGGCGAAGGCGTACTCGCGAGGGGTGACGCGCGGCACGGGCGGCAGCTCCGGCGGCCCGAACCCCTCGCCCCCGGCACCCGCCTCGTCGCCCCGTACGCCTTCGGCCACGACCGCAGCCATCCGCTCGGCAGCCAGCTCACGGGCCACCCGCAACTGCTTGCGGAGACCGAGGAAGGGCAGCCCCATCAACAGCCCCGCCCCCGTCGCCACGCCATACGGCACGGCCGGAAGGACAGTGATGCGCAGCACGACGAGCACAGCGACGGTCACACCGACGGCAAAACGGTATTCGAGACCCCGGCGCAGCAGCAGGCGCGACCAGGTCCGGCCAGGGGCTGCGAGAGCGCCGGTCGTCTCGGCAAGAACAGCGAGCCGCAGGTCGCCCGGAGCAGCCGCGGCCCACTGGGCGGCCTCGGCAGCGGCGGCACCGGGCGTCGGAGCGTCGGCGAAGGCACGGGCCGCGTCGAACGACTGCACCCGGCGCACCGAGACGGAATCCTTGGCGCTGGCGGAAACGGAGCTCCCCGCAGCCTCAGCACGCTGCAACTCCAGGGAATCCGGAGCGAGTTCTCGCAGACGGGCCAGGAGTACGACACCCCGGGAGTGCCGCCCGGGTCGGTCCACCGAGTCGGTGCGGGCACAGAGTTCCGCGTACCCGGCAAGCAGGCTTATGTCGTCCGGGAAGACTTCCAGGCCCTCGCGGAAGACCCGCTCGGCAGCGTCGTCGTGGTCGTCGTCGTCCTCAGCCATGTGGGCCCGGGCGAGCGCAAGGAGGAGGTCGGCGTCGGGCCCATCCGCGTCGAGCGCACTCCGCGCGGCGGCCCGCGCCGCGGCCGGCCGGCCGGCCGCGACGAGCGCGTCGACCCGCCCTCGCACGTCGCCACGCACGTTGTCACTGGTGTCGTTCAAGAGTCCCCACCCTGGTACAGCAGGCCGAACGAACACGGCCGCGAGCGTCACTATCACCCGTACCGGAATCCTGGTCAACCAGAAACCTGCACCTCTGAGCTGCCCTTTTGCCGCACAGCAGGGTGCAATCGGACGCACTCCGGACACCTACGCCGCCCGGTACGTCACCGTGGACGGCGTACCGGGCCGCAGGTGAAGGAGGAGCAGCCTCGGCCAGGTCCGGACCTTCGAGTGACAGGATCCGCGCCCCGGAGACCGGTCAGGCTGGTGGATGCGCCCGCCCGCGCCGGGCGTGGCCTGACGCGCTTTGGCCGTCGCCGCGAGGAGGGCCATTAGGGCACGGCGTACCAGCAGAACCGAGCAGCGGCCATTTCCGAGGCACTGCTCGAGGTGACGACTACCCCCTCCGCCCGTGGGCGGGCTGACCCAGCTATCTTCGTCGTCACTGGTCAACGCGGCGTTCGAGCGAGGTGGGGTACGTGTCAGGGCTTGACGAGTTGAGGCGACTGTTGGGAGAGCCTGCGCCAAGACCGCACTCGTCGAGCGACTGGGTTGAGGTTGAAAACTACCTCGGCTCGCCGTTGCCGACCGACTACAAGGCCTTCATGGACGCCTACGGCAGCGGCATCATCTCCGAAGAGCTCATGGTCTTCCACCCCCAAGGATCTACCCCGCTCCTGCCGCGCATGCGCGAGATCCACGAGCGTGCCAGCCAGTCCCGCGAGCGGCGCCCGGACGACTTTCCTCATCCGTTCCACCCTGAGGAAAACGGTCTCATCCACTGGGGGTACGACTTCGGCGGGGATGAGCACTTCTTCCTGCCGTGCAGCCCCGATCCGAACCAATGGAAGGTCGTCACAGCGGTGCATGAATCCGGCTGCATGACCTTCGACGGCCCGTTCGTCGCCTTCATCCTCAACTTCATCACGAATCTTCAGTTCATGGACGAAGCGGGCAACATCGGACCCGCGACACCTAGCTTCGAGTCCGCCTGACCCGGCGTCCACACCCACGAGCGCCAAGGGCCGTAGCCATCACGAAAGCGCGGTCACAGCCTCCTACTGAGGTTGAACTCGTGGTGTCGTTGTCCTGATCTCAGTGAGGGTGGATCGTTCTCACCGAAGATTGACTGCTGCGGTGTCGTCCCAACGAAGCTTGATCGAGATATCCGGCTGGGAGCCTGGTGCCGTGGAAGACTTCATAGACCAAGGACTTCGCCACTCGATCGCTGAAGCCGACTCTCCGGCCTGGCGCGTCAGGGCAGCTGCAGGGCGACGGCTGGCGGCGGCGCCTCGGATCGAGAGTGTCGCCGGTGTCCTGCACCGTCTCCTCCTGGATGCTCAGGACACCGGAGTGACCTCCGAAACTGCTGCGGCTCTGTTGGCTCGGAGGGATCTGGCCAGCCTACGTGCCGTGCTCGCGGCCCTTGCAGTGGCGTCTGACGAGGGGGCGGCTGATCAGCTCGCTGCGGAACTTGACTGTGACCCTCGCTGGGCGACCGGAGAGGGCGACGTCGAGCTGATCACGCAACTCCCAACGCTGACGTCGGATACAGACCCAGAGGTCCGCAACGAGGCCCTGTTGCGACTATCGCGCCTGCGCTGATCAGACTGGCGGGCAGTGGCCAATCTTGGTCAACCTTCAGTGAGACAGGACAGTCGTGTCGTTGCTCATCTGGGTCTGATGGTCAGGCCGGTCTCGGCGAGGCAGCCGTCTATGAGGTCGCTGCGGTACTGGATGTGTCGCAGGCAGCGTCGGATGCGCTGGATGACGTGTTCGGGCGTGCTGAAGGCGTCGTTGGAGAGCCAGCCGCGTCGCAGGAGGGACCAGATCCCTTCGACGGGGTTGAGGTCGGGTGCGTAGGGCGGCAGGTAGTAGATGGTCAGCCAGTCCCGGGCTTCGGCGAACTCCCGCAGGCCGGCGGCTTTGTGGACGTTGCGGTTGTCCCAGACGAGCACGATCGGGCCGCCCAGCTGTTGGTGGGCCGCGATCAGCAGGTCCCGGTAGTCGCGCCAGGAGAAGCTCTTGCGTCCGTCGCGTCTGCCGTCGTCCCGGCTTGGCCGGTAGATCAGCCTCGACCGTTGGCCGGGTTTGTAGCAGGTCAGTGCGGCGATGGACATCCGTCTGCGGGAACGGCCGCGGACCCGCACCACCGGGGTCCGGCCGCGCTGTGACCAGGTCTTCGCCTGCGGCGGCGTCATGGAGAAGCCGGCTTCGTCCTCGAAGACGAGCCAGGCTCCACGGGCCGCCGCGAGTCTTCCGCGCAGGGCCATACCTCCTTGACCCACCCGGCCACCGCATCGTCGTCACGCTCGATCACGCGTCGGGCCGGGACCTGGCAGGACCAGCCGTTGCGCACCAGCAGTTTCCGTACGCCCTGGATCGTGTAGGTCAGGTGGAAACGGCGGCCGATCACCGTCTTGACCCGCTCCAGCGTCCACCGCTGGTCGACCGGGTACCAACCCGCAGATCCCTGGCGAGCACCGCACTCGCCTCACCCTGGGCGAACCGCTCCGCCGCCTGGAGCCGTAACCCCTCGCGGAACTGCTGGCGTTCGGCGGTCAGCCTGCCCCCTTGTGGATGCCGCACGCCCTCGGTGATACCGCAGCGGACCGCCAGCCGTCAGCCCCTACGACACCACGAGTTCAACCTCAGTAGTTCGGCGGCGCCTACCTTCCATCCCGAACTGCCAAAAATTGAGCCAAAGTTGTACCGAAAATTACCGTAGCGGCGGTAACGGTCCTAAAGTATCGTCGCTGCCGTGATCATTCTATTCGATCACGTGCACGATTAGGCGAAGCTCTGGGGGGTGTAGCGCCTGCGGCCCGTTGGCGTGCCGCAATCATTCTTGCGTGTCAGACCGCGCCTTAATTCTGCGCGGGCGCAGATCTCCTGAGCATGCGTCACCGGCCGATATGGCCGAGTGTGGTTCATCTCGCCGTATGCCGTGCAGGGTCGCCAGCTCTGCCTTTTTTCGGCGTGCAAAGAAAAGGAAAGACCCCCGGCCGGGTGCCAGCAAGCAGTGGCCAGGGGTCCCCATGAATCGGAACCCAACATCTGGAGGATGTAGTGCGCTCCACTGGCATGATACGCACCAAGCGCTTGGCGGCGACACTCGTTGCCGTGCCCGCAGCTCTACTGCTCGCCACGACCCCCGCTCAGGCTGCCGGTACGACGAAGGTCGTATACACCGGCGACGGCGGCTCCGTGAAGGGCGGCAAGGCGGTCTTCGCGGGGTCGACCGATCCGGAGAGGTTCCAGGTCTGCGACACGGAGGCGGACGGCATGGCCGCCCGCGCCTACTTCTCGTGGAGCGGTTCCTCGCATCCCGAGCTCACGCTCATGGACAACAACGGCGCGACCTCGTTCTGCGTCGGCGGAGAGTTCCTCGCGGAGCGTCAAATTCCGGAAAACACCACCGTTCAGATCACGGTGTGCCGGGTCTCGGCGGGCTGGGACCAGGACTGCGTGGTCGACTGGGGCAGGGCCTGATCTGAATGACCCGAGGGCAGCCGCGTACTGTGCGGCTGCCCTCGGGCATGTAGACCCAAGGAGTCATTTCCATGCGGGACTATCTCCTGCTGCTGTGCATTGCAGCGGGCGTAACGACACTGCTGTCGGAACCCATCCGTCGGCTGGCTGTCGCGACCGGAAGCGTTCCCGGAGTGCGAGCCCGTGACGTGCACAGGGTTCCAATTCCGAGAATGGGCGGCATCGCCATGTTCGCAGGCTTGTCTGCCGCTTTGCTAATCGCCACCCGCTTGCCCACCTTCGATAACTCCGACGTATTGAACGACGTACGAGCCGTCTTCTCCGGTGCCGTGGTGGTATGGGTTACAGGGGTGGTTGACGACAGGATTGAGCTGACTGCCCCTGTAAAATTGGGTGCACAGCTTCTAGCGGCCGGTCTGATGTCATGGCAAGGTCTAACTCTCTTGTGGCTTCCGATTCCCGGCATCGGGAACGTTCTTTTGCCCTCGCCCATTAATTTCATCGCCACCGTAGGAGTGGTACTGGTATCGATCAATGCGGTGAACTTCATCGATGGCCTCGATGGGCTGGCAGCTGGTGTAGCTGCCATTGCTGGAGCCGCTCTCTTTCTTTACTGCTACCGACTCTGGTACGGCTATGGCATAGAAGCAGCAGCTCCGGCGACGATGCTTTCGGTAGTCACAGTCGGGCTTTGCGTAGGTTTCTTGATGCACAACGCCTACCCGGCCCGCATCTTCATGGGTGATTCCGGTTCGATGCTCCTAGGGCTGCTCCTCGCAGGTGCCTGCGTCTCGTTTCTGGGCCAGGTGGATCCTGATTCCCTTGCGAGGCAGCTGGGCGGCGAGCGCAACACTGTCTATGCATCAACCCCGGTGTACCTGACATTTCTCCTGCCATCAGTGATCATCGCACTCCCCCTCGCTGACCTCGTAATAGCGGTGGTGCGGCGCGTCCTGCGCGGGCAGTCACCGTTTGTAGCGGACAGGGAACATTTCCACCATCGCCTCTTGCGGATTGGATACACCCATCCAAGGGTGGTGCTGGTAATGTATTTCTGGTCTGCCTTGCTGTCGTTCGGAGCAGTCGCCTACTCGGTACATCTCGAAGATGCAACAGTATCGCTAGTCTCCGGGTTCGCGGCAGCTGGACTCATTCCCCTGCTTGTGCCTTACGTTACGGCTCAAAGGTTGCGATGGAAACGACGACAAGAATGACCAGAATGAGCGCCCCGACCAGAAATCCGATGGCCGCGGAGCGATCAGACCGCTCTCTGTGATCTCGGTCCTCTTCCAGGTTCTCTCGGTCTCGGATTCGCTCGTAGATTTCCGCCGCAGCTGGATCATCGGCAAGTTCATCTGTACCGCGTTTCAGTAGGCGCGCAAGATCTCGATCCGAGATATTCTTCGGCGAATCGGGTGCGGAATCGTCTGCCATAACCCACCTCGCGTTCGTCTACATCGCGTTCATCCACCTCGCAACATCCTCGCATGAGGCATGGGCTTTTCCAAGGGATGTCGACTAACATCGATCGTTCATGAGGGTCCGTCGGCTTGCCGACGAAACCTTTTTTGGTGTGGCTGGTGAAGGGTTTCGGGATTCGGGCAGGCGGTCGCATCGGATGGGCGCCGGTTTCGTGATCGAGGGCAAAGACGAGCAGGTTCGTCCAGTGCCAGGTGCGGGCGAGGCCCCCTCTCCGGGGCGGGCGCGGCCTCCAGCCGACCGAGCCGTTCGTAGAGGGGGCGGAGACTAGAGCGTGTCTCCTTGATGGGTTGATCAGTTGATCGGATGTGTCTGTCCGGTTAGTGATCACTGATGCGATGTGGGACCGGATCGAGCCGCTGATGCCGGGCGATCCGGTCCGTGGACGGCGGTGGGCTGACCACCGCCGGACCTTGGAGGCCATCGCGTGGAAGTACCGCGCGTGCTCACCCTGGCGGGACCTACCCCACGAGCTCGGTGCGTTCCAGACCGCTCACAAACGCCTGATCAGGTGGGCTGCCGACGGCACCTGGCGACGGATCTTCGCTGCCGTCCTCGCCCAGGCGGACGCTGCTGACGAGGTGGGATGGGCCGTGTCGGTGGACTCCACTGTCTGCCGGGCTCACCAGCACGCGGCCGGGGCCAGGAAAGGGGGCACTCGACGAGACTGAACCCGCCGATCACGCACTCGGACGCTCACGGGGCGGCCTGAGCACGAAGGTTCACCTCGCCGCTGACGGTCATGCACGGCCCTTGGCCTTGCATGTCACCGCGGGCCAGGCTGGCGACGCGCCGGCCTTCGAGACGGTCATGGCCCCGCATCAGGGTCCCGCGCACCGGCCTGGGCAGGCCACGAACGCGACCCGATGTCGTCCTTGCAGACCGGGCCTACTCATCCCGGGCAATCCGCGGCATCTTCGCCGCCGAGGCATCCAGGCCGTCATTCCGCAGCCCTCTGACCAGGTCGGGCACCGTCTCCGGCGAGGCCGGGCCGGCGGTCGTCCGCCCAGTTTCGACGCGGAGGCATACAAGCAACGCAACACCGTCGAGCGGTGCATCAACCGCATCAAGCAGTGGCGCGGCCTCGCCATGCGAACGGACAAGCTCGCCATCGCCTACGAGGGCGCACTCCACCTCGCAGCCATCCTGATCTGGACGCGACCACGGAAAGCCGAGGACGCCCGCTCGCCAGGGAATGCCTGACTCAGGGCATGGACGCGGCGTCGACTGCCTTCACCCTGCAGTCCGAGCAACTTCTGAACCTCTTCGCGACGAACAGATGCCGATAGACCGTCACCTGGCGCCGAGGGATGCCACAGAGCGTCGCCCTATCCGCCAGGGCGTGCTCCAAAGCCGGGGCACCTGTCTCCCGGCATGCAGCGAAGCCCGTCGGGGCAAGCCCGAACGTGAACTTGAAGGATCGGAGGCGGTGACCAAGCTGCGGCATGGCCACCACCCTCGCACGTGGCCCGACCACCGTGAAGTCAAAGAGACAGGCCCTAGGCGGGCGCGGGTTCTGGACGCAGCACGGTTCCTTCCAACGTCGCGGACACCAGCCTTCTGCCTCGCGCAGGACGGCGTCGGCGAGTACCCGGGCCCTCGACGCCGGCGAGTGCCTGGGCCCGCTGTTCTTCGGCAGCTGGTTCGCGCTGCGCCGGACATCGGCGGCGACCGCGCGGGCATGGCCGGTGAGCCGGAGCCCGGGGCGGTCGCCGGGGCGCGTGGGAAAACCGCCTCTCCCCGAGGCTCCGCGTACGGCGGGGCATACGACGAATAGGGAGAACTGTGATCAACCAGCCCCCAACACGGCAACGGAATGGCTGGCGTTAGTCGCACCCGGGCCTGCTGCCGACAGTGGGAGCGCAACCACATCGCATCCGTCCTACTGCCGACAGGCAGACGATGGAACGAGCCTCTTGAGCCCCCGGCCAACGCCCCCGGCGTCGCTCAGCTTGCCCTGGGCATCGCAGTGTCCCGGGCGGATTCCAGTGCGTTGCGCCAGGATGCGACATTGGGTCGGCGGCGCAGCAGGGCGCGACGCTCGCGTTCGGTCATGCCGCCCCACACGCCGAACTCGATCCGGTTGTCGAGGGCCTCGGCCAGGCACTCTGTACGTACCGGGCAGCCCGCACATACCGACTTGGCGCGGTTCTGCCGCGCGGCCTCGGCGAACAGCTCCTCCGGGTCCGCGGACCGGCACGCTGCTTCCTCGCGCCACTGGACCTCCACGCTGGTCACGTCGTCCCCTCCCCCATCGACATCAGCAGCGAGCCTATGCGGCCCGTGGTCACGGACGGCCTGTGGTTTCACCCGTAGCGCAGGACTTGGCTGATTCAGGTTGCGCGTTGCATGACGGGGCACTCTTCGGCTTGCGGGCTACCCCGTGCCGGGTGACTGTCCGCAGCCCCTGCCCGGCATTCAGGCTCCGTCTAGTACGTCCGGTGGTGGAGGCGCGATACCGCGCTCTTCAGTGCCGGGATGTCGTCTGTGGCCACCTCTCGTAAGGGTGACCCCGTAGGAACCCACCTACATGGTGTCTGTGGTGCGTAGCATCCGGCAGTAACACACCAGGCGAAGGAGATTGAGCTGCCATGGCCGAGAACATTCAGTTCGTGTATGCGGAGCGGTTCGCGAAGGACCTCGAGGAGAACCGGTCGGAGCAGGAGGACATCGCCCGGCAGTTCGCTGGGCTCCAGGCACGGTTGGAGCGGCTGAAGACGGACGAGAAGTGGCTGGCCGAAATGCTGGGAACGATGCCGCCGGCCCCGGATGCGACACCCACGGCAACCGAGGCGACACCCGTACCCGCACCGATTGAGCCTCAGAGCACCACCCCGGCGCCTGCTGAACCGGACGAGGCTGCCGTTCCGCAGCCGAGGCAGGCCGCCAACAAGCCCGCCCGGAAGACCGCGTCGAAGAAGACCATCGCCAAGAAGACTGCCGCGAAGAAGGCCACGACGAAGAAGGCCACAGGGTTCGAGACACCCGCGACGAAGAAGACGGCGGAGCCCCCGCTGCGCGAACTCATCGAGGGCATCCTGACCAAGCGTGCCGGTGAGCCCCGCATGGTCAGCGAGATCCGCACCGAACTCACCCAGGCGTACCCCGAGCGTGCGACGTCCATCCAGGTCGTGCGCAACAACCTGGAGAGCCTGACCAGGAAGGGCGTCATCGAGAAGGGAACCCAGCAGGGCTCCGTGATGTACACCAAGCCCGCACCCACCCAGGCAGACACCACGCCTGTTCCGGCCGCAACGGCGGACGAGGACAACACAAAGATCCCCGCGAGCGCCTAGCGAGCTCGTGCATGGTTGGCAGTGGTGTGCCTGCCCCGTGATCGTTGATCACGGCCGGTGTGGTGGGGACTCGGGCCCGTGCAGCGATTATTGGGATCCAACGGATCACGGGGCTGACGCCCGAGGTCGGAGATTGGTCCGTTGTGGCATGAACGGCACCAGGCTGTTCTCACGTCACGCCCACGACGCCGGGCCGTGGGCGCCGGTGCAAACACAAGTTGGTCTTCGTCGATCGACTGCTGGCCACGCTCGTCCACCTTTGCCACGGTGTCACCCATGACGTGCTGGCCTGTTGATTCGGTGTCGACCGTTCCACGATCACGCGCGCAATCGGTGAGGTGCGGCCACTGCTCGCCTCGCGCGGTTGCCTGTCGCAACCGGAATCCGCCTGCGTTCCCTTGCTGAGGTCGTCGACTTTCTCGGCGCGAGCGGGCAGACCGGGATCATTGACGGCACAGAGGTCGGGGTCCTCAGACCTGCCGCGGGTCGGAAGGACCGGGAGAAGTTCATCTCCGGCACGAACAAGCAGTACGCGGTGAAGTCGATGGTCGTCAGTGACGCCGACGGAAGGCTGCTGTTCTGCAGCCCCGCCCAGCCGGCCAGCTGCGCGGACATCACGCATGCCCGCGAGTTAGGGCTGGTCAAGCTGCTGGCAGACGGACCCGACGTCGAAATCCTCGCTGATGCCGGCTATCAGGGGCTCGGCGCCCGGACCGGGGGGCGAGTGATGACGCCGCCACACCGCAAGTTCAAGAAGAATGCCCCGGACTGGTACGAGGAGGTGGATGAACGCCGGCGCAAAAGCCCACTCATCCCGCCGCATCCGGGTCGAGCACGGCATCGCCCATCTGAAGAACTGGCGAGCCCTCGCCCGTCGCCACGGCCGCCGCGAGCACATGACCGACACCATCCAGGCCATCGCCGGTCTGCTGTCCCACCAGCAGACCACCACCCTGATGGCCGAGCAGCGAATGTGAAGACCTGCTGAATCGCGCTACTCGACGCGCAACTGCCAACCAGGCACGAGCTCGTCAGGCTCAGCCGCGCACGACGTTGAGCAGTGCGGCACCGATGCATCGCCAGCCGCGTCACGGCCGCAGCTTGCGGAGGCTGCCGGGTGTCAGGGCGCATCAGGCGACTGCAGCTCGCGCATTCGGCGTCCCGATGGTCAGGCCGTTGGAGCCAGTAGGCTCCCGTGAGCCCGGCGAAGGAGGCAGCGGATTCGCTGTGGGGAGTGGTCACGTGTCGGACAACGACGACGGCTTGAGTCCGCGTCTGGCCGCGCCACGGACGTCACCGATTCGTTAGCCCGCCGCGACCTGAGGTCAGGACGCAATGACCGTGACGACCCGGACTCGGAAGTGGAGTCTGCCCGCTTGGCTTCGTTGATGTCTAGCAACAGCGTTTGTCGACTGGTTCCGGAGTCAGTTGGTGATCATGCGGTTCGTGAATGTCGAGCAGAAATGACGGCGTTCCCGTGGCGCGGCGAGAAAAGGGAAGGCGGAAGCCAACCGGCCGTTGGCAGGATGTCCGCGCTCAACATCCGATGGGAAAGGACCCCACGACCGTGGCTCGTGCCATCACTTTGATCCGCTCCGCCTCCCTGTCCGACGTCGCCGAGTACGCCTACGCGGCCACGGCGCCCGCCGAGTCACGCCTGATCTTCCTCGCTGGGGCGTGTCCGCTGAACGATGACGGCTCCACAGCAGCGATCGGGGACTACGCGGGCCAGGCAGCGAAAGCCATCGAGAACATGGAGGCCGCTCTTACTGCCTCAGGTGCGTCACTCCAGGACGTCATCAGCACACGGGTTCTCGTCGCTACGGCCCGGCGGGAGGACCTGGTGGCCGCCTGGCAGGTAGTCCGGGACTCGTTCGCCGACCATGACGTTCCCAGCACCTTGATGGGCGTCACCGTGCTCGGCTATAAGGACCAACTGGTCGAGATCGAGGCCGTCGCCGCCGTACTCGATTCTTGAGACCTCTTCCAAGGACACCGCAAACGCCAGGACGGCTGGCCGTCGAGGAACGTAGGGGTCAGCCGGCCTTGGCGGGCTCCTCGGCTCGTGCGCGGGTGCTGGCGATGCGGTAGGAGTCTGTGCCGGTCTCGATGATGGTGCCGTTGAAGGTGAGGCGGTCGACGATGCTCACGCCGGATCGCCGCGTACAGCTCGACCTTCGACATCTGCGGCATGACCAGCACCTTTCACCAAGAGCATCCCGATGCTGCCCTGGCAAGAGCCGCCATGCCTCCCAAGCTCATCAACATCACCCGACCGTGGTTCTGGGCGCCTCCCAAACTCATCGACAAGTGACGTCGCTACTGCTCGATATAGCCAGCACTCGGGGCGCCAAGGGGTTTCGACGTCTGTGACTGAGCGCTGCAGTTGGCCCGATTGGCCAAGTGCGTGCTCAGCCATGGGGCTTCGCTGAGGATGCACATGACGCCCCCTCGGCCACGGGGCCTCAAAGCGACTGTGGTGATCGTCTTTCGCATGCCAGCTGGACCGGGCGCTGGAAGGGAAGGTGACCCGGAGGCCGCGGAGGTCGGACTCCAGGCGGGGACGTCGCTCCGGCGGTCGTCCTCGCCGAGGATGGCGAGCATGTCCGCCAGGCTGCCCGCCATGTCGACCGCGGCCACCACGGCAGAGGCGGCTACACGCAGACCGGTGGGTCCGGGTAGGAGCAGCCGGCGTAGGTGTCGCCCTCGTACGTGATGCCCCCTTCCATCGGCTGGTCGCAGGTGGCGCAGTTGACGGCGAAGTACGGGTTGACGCGGAGGAAGGCCGCGTTCTTCAGCTCGAAGATCGCCTTCACCGCGTCCGGCCCGTGTTCCCGGATTCCGAGCTGCAGGAAGTCGAAGGCGCCGAACTCGTGGCCCTGCTTGCACGTGAAGCGGCCGAACCGGAAGGCACCGATGTCCGCGATCCCCAGCTCGGACTCGATCCGCGCCTTCTCCTCGGCCGACACCGGTTCGAGCCGGGAGGCCTTGACGAGCTCAGGCGTCCAGTGCAGGTCCCGGAGGGTGCGGGCCTGCTCACGCGACAGGTAGAAGGAAGCGGTTCTACCGCTCTTGATGGTCTCCTGCACGAGGGCCACGACCGCGTCGTCGTCCGCCGAGACGACAACCTTCCCCTTGCCAACGGCTACTTCGATCTGGGCCAGCAAAGAACTGTCCACGACACATCCTTCCAGGTCTGCACCCTGAATCCGATCCTGCGTTCGCGGAGAACTATTCCGTTCGGCCGCCCTGTTCGGCAGCTGCCACACAGGGACCTCACCCACACGGCAGCCCCACCGGCCGACGCGACACAGCCCTCGCCGAGCACCGGAAAGCGAGGGAGGTGGGAGCATCCCAAGCAGCCCGTGACACCCGTCGCCGCGTTCCCAGCCGGCGCAGCTGGCCGTGGAACCACCCGTCGCGGCCTCTGGTGACCAGGCCGCACCCCGGTGTCCGGCGCGCCTACCCCGCCTACGCACCTCATGCAGGACGGCAGGCTCGAAGGGGAAAGCGGGAAGTGACCGGAGGCTAAAGGTTGTCCCGTAACTGGTGTGGCTGCTGCGGCGTTGACTGGGCATGGGTGGGGTGATCGGCTAGCAGCGCGGTCCCGTCGTCCGGGACCGGCATCATCTGAATCGCCGGGCCGGCAGCAACGCACGCGGCAACGACACCGCGACCGCCACCTGCTGCAGATCACCCGGAACGGGGGCCGTCGGACGCGACGGCCCCCGACTTCGTACGTGAGCCGGCCGTGAAGGGATCCTGGCCTGGGATTTCGCGGCAGACGATGGGCTGGACCGCGTCCGTCCGAGGGAACCGACCTCGAACAGGGCACGCCGTGGTGATCGTGGGCCCGCCGACGGGCCATCGTGGTACGGCAAACCGATGGCGCTACGGATGGGGAACGCGGATGTCCGAATCGACCCGGGCCATGAGCCGGCGCAGTCTGCTCATCGCCGGCGGGGCGTTGGCGACCACCGTCGCTGCCACGGGCGAGTCCAGCGCTCTGGCCAGGGGGGAAGCGGTGCCGCGGGGCTCGGGGAGCGGCGATGACGCCGGCCGGGCAAGGATCGACGTCCACCACCATTTCACCGCTCCGGCATGGGTGGACTGGGCGGAGCGTGAAGGCCTGGTGCGGCGGCAGGAGCTGCTGTGGTGGGCGCGTTGGGATCTGGACTCCACTCTGGCGCTGATGGACCGGGTAGGAATCGCGACCGCGGTCCTCAACCCGACCATGCAGGACCGGTACCGCACCGCGGCGCAGGCCAGGGAAGGTCTCACCGTCGTCTTCGAGGCGATGGCCGACCTGGTGGCCCTACACCCGGGCCGTTTCGCCGTCCTCGCTCCTGCTGTCCTGGACCATCCCGAAGTGACCACGTGGGCTCTCCGCCGCGCCTTCGACGAGCTCGGTGCCGTCGGAGCCAGCGTGAAAGCCAACTACAACGGTGTCTACCTCGGTGATCCCTCGTACGACCGCTTCCTCGCCGAGCTCGACGAGCGCGCCGCGGTCCTCTTCACGCATCCGCTCGACCTCCCGGGCGGAACACCCGGCGTGCCCACCGTCCCCGGAATTCCGAACTTCATGTGCGATTTCCTGCTGGACACCACGCGTGCTGCTGTGAACCTGATCCGTACCAGGACACTCGACCGCTACCCGCACCTGTCAGTCATCCTGCCGCACGCCGGAGGATTCCTCCCTCAGATCGCCACCCGCATGGAGGCCTTCGGCGGCTTCTGCACTCCACCCCTCGATGCTGCCCGTGTACGGGACTATCTCCACCGCTTCTACTACGACACGGCGGGCCCGTCAGCCCCCTCGGGCACTGTGGTGGCCACCGCCGGCGCCGACCGGATCCTCTTCGGCACCGACTGGCCGGCCGCCTCCGCAGACATCATCACCGACTTCACGGTGCCGGCCATCGAGACCGACCCCGTCTTCACCGACCGCCAACGACGCGGCATCAACCGCGACAACGCGCTCCGCCTGCTGCCCGCACTGAGGCGCGCCTATTGATCTTTTCGTTTGTTCGGTGGGTGTGGCGGAGTTGTTGGTGGGATCCTGGTGCGGTGTCTTTCAAGCCTTCGTCTGTTGTTCCTCCTTTGACGCGGCCGCAGTTGTCCGAGGCCCGGCGTGTGCGGGCGGCCGAGTTGTTCGATCAGGGATGCTCGGGTGCTGAGATCGCACGGATGCTGGGGGTCAGTGACGAGAGTGTGCGGCGGTGGAAGCGGGTCTGGGAGAAGGCCGGCGCCGATGCTCTGCGCCGGCGCCCGGCCACCGGTCGCCCGCCCAAACTGGACGATGCCCAGGTTGAGCAGGTGCGGGCTGCGCTGGAGCAAGGAGCCCAGGCCCATGGCTTCGAGGCCGACCTGTGGACTCTGGAACGAGTCGGCCTGGTGGTCGACCGGGTGACAGGGGTAACGCTGTCGAAGGCCTCGGTGTGGCGGCTGCTGACCGGCCGGCTCGGATGGAGTCTGCAGCGGCCCGAACGTCGGGCGGTCGAGCGCGACGAGTCCGAGATCGCCCGTTGGGTCGCGCACGAGTGGCCGCGGATCAAAAGGGGCGGTGAACACACGTGCCTGGATCGTCTTCCTCGACGAATCGGGAGTCTCGCTGCTGCCGCAGGTCCGCCGCACTTACGCACCCCGCGGCCGCACCCCGCTTCTGCGGCACCGGCTGAACTGGAAGCGCGCGTCGATGGCCGGGGCCCTGGGATTCCACGCCGCCGACCCCGATCGCGGGCCTCGCCTGTGCTTCCACCTCAAGCCCGGCAGCTACGACACCGCCGGACTCATCGAGGTCTTGGAGCAGATGAAGACGTTCTACCGCGGCGAGCGGGTGGTCCTGGTCTGGGACGGGCTGTCGGCTCACTGGAGCTGGGCGATGCGGGCCTGGGTCGCCGAGCAGGACTGGCTCACCCTGGAGCGATTACCGGCTTACGCTCCTGAGCTCAACCCGGTGGAACTGCTGTGGTCCTCGCTCAAGAAACGCGAGCTCGCCAACCTCGCCGGCGACCACCTCGCCGATGTCGCCGACGCCACCGAACAAGGCATCCACCGCATCAACGACAACCCCCAACTGCCCTGGTCCTTCCTCGCCCACACCGGCCTCACCCTCCATACACCAACCCCACTGAACTAACGAAAAGATCAGTAGGAGCTTCAACGTGGCCTCGTCCACAGGTTCGGGACCCAGAAGGCGCACCCGTTCGAGGGCCCGAAGGGCGGGAGCCGAGACTTCCTCGACCAGGTCCTGAACCTCGTCATGCAGCTGCCCCCAGACGTCGTGGACGCGGCCTACGGCCTCTTCTTCGTGTCGGGCAACCTGCATTCGGACATCAGATTCGATCATTAACGATTCGAACCGGGCCATGGCCGTATCCCAGCACGTCAGCAGCTCGCCGTACGCCTCTTGGCGCTGCCCGCGAAGCCACTGCCCGTGCTCGACCTGCGCCTGGTCCCGGACTGCCCGCCGGCCTACTCGCACGCCCATGAAGGCTCCAGCCAGCGCGGCCGCACTTGCTACTCCGGCCGATATGACGGCCGCCCACCCCTGATCCATGGGCGTCATCCTGCCGCACAGCCCGCCCGGGTAAGCCATCACGAGACCGCCATTGATGGCGATTCCGCTCCCCCCTTACCGCGTCGGCCGTGTTCGCTGCTCGCTACGTCCTCTGCTGCGGCGGCCTGTCGGTGGCCGGCTTCCACGCGAAGAACCCTGTCGTGATGCTGCCCAAGATGGCCGACCCGGCGACGATCAGGGCGATCCCCCACTCGCTTAAGCGGGGGGGATCCTTCCATCTCAGGCTGACCGGCCGCCCGGAGTCCTCCCCTTCTGGGCGCTGGCCCGCGCGCCTGTGCGCCCCCGGCTGGGTCTCACCTGGCGGGGGCGGGACGCCGATGCTGTGGCTGCCAGCCCAACGAGGAGAGCGAGAAGTGATGGGGCGTCGGAAACCCGGGAAGCAGCGCCGGCCGGGAAAGGACCGGCGGGAGTACACCCTTCGGGAGCTGGAGCCGCCAGGCAGCGCCTATGAGGACTGGTTCATCCCCGCTCAGGACACGGGCCCGCTACCCGAGGGGATCGACGAGGAGGCCGCCGACTTCCTGGATCGTGTGCAGCGACTCGGGCCGATCTACGGCAACGAGGTCCCCGAGGCCGCAGTGCATCTGGACATGTGCCTGGACTCGGGGAAGGTCGCCGTGCTCGAGGGCGGTGCGCCTCGGCTCGTCGATTTCCAGGGCCTGCTGGACAGGGCGCCAGGCCAGGATCTGGAGAGCGTCAGGGCCTCCACGCATCGACTGCACGCCCTCGGTGCGCTCCTCGTCGAGGTCGAGGAAGAGTACGGCGTGCCGTACGTGCGGTTTGTGCTGAAGCGGCCGGAGAAGCCTGGTGAGCCCTGGGCTTTCATGGGCGACAAGGGCGCGGTCGCGGCCACGACGTGCCTGCCGGACAAGATGTGGCACGATCTTCCCCCTGATGTCGCTGCGTCGACGGCATACCTGCGGAGCTGCCGAGGCCAGCTGCAGAAGCCCACCTTCGAGGACTTCGTCGAGCACCACCAGGGCACAGACATCGACAACGCGCGGAGGCTGTGGGATGCCGCCTGGGCGTCCGGGTTCGTCGACTACAAGGGTTGCGAGGCCTGCCCCGCCGGCCATCTGTGCACGCGCTCCGACCGGCAGGACGAGTAGGCCCCGAAGGCCTCCCATGTCCGACTAGCAGGATTCGCGCTGGGCCAGCAGGCGATGACTCATACTCGCGGCATGGGGAAAGCATCTCGACGCCGAGCCGAGCGCGGAACCGTCGGCCGCCGCCCAGGACGACCTGACGTCACACTCCGGCCGCTGACGAGCGACGACATCACCGTCGCCAGCGAGATCCTGCGGGCGGGTGACGTTCTGCCGAAGGACATGCCCCGATACTTGGGGCACTCCCCCACGACCGAGAACGGGTTCGCATTCGGCACGGCGGCGGTCGTCGAGGGCGCTCTCATCGGAGTGGTGGTTGCGCAGGGCGTCCGGCTCGACCTAGCGATCGACCTGAGCGGCGGCGTGGGCCTCGTGGACGGCCTGGCAGTCGACCAGGCATTCCGAGGCGTGGGCATCGGGTCGCTGCTCCTCGAGGACACGGTGCAGCGGTTCCAGAGCCTGGGGCACCGCGGCGTAATCGCTCAACTCGCTGCTGGTCGCTCGGAGCTTGTGACCTTCTACACGAGGCACGGCTGGAGTGTCGGGCTGCCCGGTCAGGGCGCCGTTCTAGCCACTGATGAGGGACCAGTTGCGGTTATGGAGAACGCTGCGGCCCGCGTTGCCCGGCTCGCTCTGGTGTACGGCTCCAGGTCACCCTTCGTCTGAGCGCATCGTCGTCAGTCCTGTGCCTCAGGATCGACTGCCGCTGGGAAGCCCAAGCGATCAAGAAGCGCGTCGAAGAGCTCTTCCACGAAGGTTTCGTGGGACCGCAAGACTTCCTCGATCGTGGTCACGTCCACACCCGGACCAACTCCCGCAGACCGAGCCCAGGCGAGGGCACGGCTGGCGTCGCCAGGCACACAGGCGTCCATCTCGGACGAAGGACGGTCCGACATCTCTGCCGCGATCTCCAGATTCAGCCACGCATCCCACTGATCACCCCCAGGTTCCAGACCCCAGACCACTGCGACGCTGCTGTCGTGCACGGACGCTACACATGCGGGAGCTCCGGTCCACTCCACCACTGCTCGCAGGACCTCTTCAGGCTTGTCCCGCAGGGTGTCATGGTGGAACTGCAACGTCTGCCATCCACCAGGCCTCGGCCACCAAGCGGTTGTGCCGCCCTCGTCGTCCTCCTTCACACCACCGAAGACCGGGGCCTCAAGCAATGGCCGCCCACTGCGACCGAAGACCAGCTCACCCGAGAACCCCACCATTGCTCCTCTCCAGCGCCGTTCCTCGCACGATAGAGGCGACCTCGGACAGCAGTGTTCTGGCGAGCCCGTGCCGGCTCAGGGACGGGCGGTCAGCGGATTCGTACGATGGCGCAGGTGAACGTCGTGTCCTGGAGCAGCGTGGGAGTGATGGCGATGCCGGTCAGGTGCTCGGCCAGGGCGAACGCCGCCTGCGGGGAAAAATCCGGTTCCGGATCCTCCACCTCGAGATGGAAGCCGATCCGTCGCATGACGTCGAGGAGTTCGTCGGGCGCGGTGCCCCACCGGTCCTCCGGGAACATGGGGTCGAAGCACAGTCGCAGCACCTGGTCCTCTGCCCAGAGGAACATGCCGAGGGCGTTGATGTTGGTGAAGTGGGAGATCCAGCTCGTTCCGGCGGAGGCCGGCAGTGCTCGTTCTTCGGTGACCCCGAGGTAGCCGTTGGGTTCGATCAGCAGTGTCCAGGCACCCGCAGTCGTCATGGCGACCAGCTGACGGTCGCCCTCCTCCAGGTTGTGCTGGGCGAAGGCGGCGTCGACGACTGCGGCTATGCCCCGCAGGGGCGCCTCCGGTCGTCCTTCGAGCCGGGACATCAGCTCGGCAGGCGACAGGCCCCGCACCAAGGTGAAGCAGTAAGCCTCAGCGATGTCTGGAAAGTCGTTCTCGAACCACGCGTAGTCCGCTCCGGTCTTCGTCATGCCGCCCATCCTTGCCCCTGCGTCTGACAGCGGAGGAGGCCCGGCCACCAGCGAACTGGGCAGGAATCTCCCGCCGGTCCACCACACCCGCCACCACAACCTGCGGGAAGGAACCACCAAACGTCTGCAGCCTGGCCCATCCCAGGGACCGGCCGGCCTTACGCATCGCCGAGCGAATCAGAGCGACCCCGCCCAACTCTTCCGCCTCATCAACACCGAGCCGGAGCTCGTACGACCCACCGAACCCGCCGCCTCCCGGAGGACACGACCGACGCAACAACGGCACCAGGACGGCAACAAGACGCTCATGACGCGGATCACCCGCAAACGACGGCATCCACCGAGCGTAGCCAGACACAACACAGCCCCACCCCGCGTTCCGCCACACCCACCCACAGGAGCGACAAGCCCCCCACCCACCGAACGACACCACCCTTCACCAGCAAAACGACACCCGGGCACCGGCAACACCCCAGCCCAACACCAGTGAAAACCTATGACGCACACCCAATGCACAACACACGACGACCATCAACCACAGGACACCCTCGCCGTCCGTGGCCACCAGGTCGGCCCGGCCGTGCCGTCGAGGTCCGAACCGGCGGCGATCTTGTTGTAGATCTGCCAGCCCGTGCCGACGTGCACGCGGGGGGCAAACGTGCCGTCGCCCTTGCCCAGGTAGAGCCACTGCACGCCGGAGCCGTCGACCGCGACCAGGTCGCCGGTGGCGTTGCCGCCGACAATGCCGACAATTTCGATCTGCTTGTACACCCCCCAGCCCGAGCCGATACGGGTGCGCCCCGGCACATCGTCCTGGCCGTCGACCGGGCTCCGGTTCAGGAGGCAGTGGTGGATCTGTCCGAGCATGCGGTTGAACAGGGTGGGCATGCCAGTCTCCGGCCTCGCGCCGGCGCCGGTAATGAGCATTGGCACCTGGTTAGTTGGTCAGGGTGGAGAAGGCCCAGAGGCAGCCGGCGTGGTTGAGCCGGTCAGGATCAGGCCGGCAGCGAACGGGGCTTGACAGAGGCGGTCCGATGCCGTGTTCTCACAACAGGGGCGACGACGGTGGGGGACCGATGACGACAGCAGGAGACGACCGGCCCGGTGCCGAGCCCGCGGGCGGCGGCGGGAGCCAGGAGCACAGCGCTCCGAAGCCACCCGACAAGGACAACCACTACATTCGGAGAGACTTCATCCATGTGCTCCTCGTGATCCTCGCCATCCTCGCGCTGGGCGCCGTTCTCTCGATAGCCGGCGATGGCTGCACCAGTAACTGCGTCGACCCCTGACACGTCGGCACAGAGCCCCGAAAGCGACGCTCGGCCCAGCAGACTACGGCCCGGACCGCCTCCACGCGACTGGCACCCGGCAAGTCGATGACCGGGTTCCCTCGTAGGGATGCTTCTCCCCCGGTCGGCGAACCGGGCGAACCGGCGGATCCGTCGATGGGGACATACACATCGATGAGCAGACGTCGCCGAACCCGGGCTCGTGGTCCTGGACCTCAACGCGCCGACGAAGACACCGCCGAGCGGTGATGGACGCCCTCCGACAGCAGTGGGCCACCTCCCCGCCGACCTGGGCGCCCGCACGCACATGCGCCGTCGTCAACGCCCCGGCCGCATCGAGCTCCAGCAGCCGCGCAACCAGCACCGGCCTGGACTCCCTCAGCCCTGCCGTGACCTCACCCCACGCGCCCGGCTCCCCCGCCCCACACCCTTCCGCACGCGCAAAACCGTCACCGACCACCGTGCCGCCGCGCAGCCCTCAAAAGGATCAGAAGTGCCGTTCTCAAGACAGTGGAGCGGAGTGGGGTGTACCGCCCCATGACAGCCACGCCCGCCCCAGGTGCCGCCCCGTGTCAGTGACCACGCCCTCGCTCAAGGACCGACCAGTGACAACGCACCGGCCTGACATACCGTCACTGACACCGCTCCACTGACACCACCCCGGCACATCGCACGTGAAGCTCGGCGTATGCATTTCGAACACACGCGCGAGGCGCGAGAAGCTCACCGCTGCCCAGCTCGCCGCAATCGCGGCGCTGGGCGTGGACTGGGCGTGACACCGGCTGCGGCTGGTCGTTGAACAGGACGGTCAAGCGAAGTGCACCGAGAGGCCCCGGGCGTCATCGCCCGGGGCCTCGTGCTGTCGGCGGCCGGCGGCTCCGCCCGGACATGGCGCGGGCCTGCAACGCGAGGTGCAACACCGATTCCACGAACCTCTATCCGAGGCATCACCGCAGGTCAGAGCGCGATGCGCGGCGGTGTTTGCACTGGACGTGTCGCCCTGGACGCTTTCGACGCTGCGGCCGCTCCGTGGCGTGAGGCCCTCGAGGACCTGGACGAAGACGTCCTCGCCGAGGCCGCCGCCGAAGCGCGGGCCTTCGGCGCCGGCCCGGCGGCCGCCGTCGAGCTGGTGCGCGGCCTGCTCGGGCAGTTGGCCGACTGGCAGCAGTCGATCGGCGAGCTGGGCCGCGCGCTCACCACGGCAGCTGAAGGCCATACCGCTACCCGGCTGGTCCACCGACGCCGGCCGCACCGAGGACATCGGGTGGGCGCCAGGCCCGCACCACGCTGCTCGAGGCCGTCGCACGCCACCACCACGCTCACCTGCTCGCCGCTATCGTCGAGCTCGGCGGTGAGCTGGAGCTCCCAGCTACCCGTAACGGGCGCTTCAGGGGCGCGGTCATCCCAGAAGGCTGCGCGGTCAGCGACGCCGGCCGCCGCCGATGCGGCGGTCGTCGGCCAGTGCGGTAAGCGGGCCGAACTCGCAGGCAAGCTCGTTCCACGTCAGAACCTCGCCACAGCGGGCCGGGAACTCCTTCGGGTTGAACTCGGGCATGGTCCAGGTGCCAGTGCCCCGGTCCCGCAGCCACAAATCCCCGTCACCGTCGACCACAGTCGGCGGGACCGGTACGGGCTCGGCCTGATCGGTGGGCTCCCAGGTGACCCGGCCCGGATGGGAAACGCGGCGCAGCTCGGTGGTGGCCAGCCGCGCGGCCAAGTCACGGGTGGACTCTTCGGCGTCCTTGACCGACTCGAGTCGGAATGCGTCGTCAAGTACGGGCAGGGCTGGATTCTTGCTGCGCTTTGAACTCATAAGCTGACTACCTCCGGTGGGGGGCGTCACATCCGTTATGGCACCCCGCAGAGCAACACGGTATCCGAGGCGGGAGCCGGGCCAGGCCTCCTCCGCTGGAAACGGTCAGCAAGCCCGCCGACGCCCAGGAAGATGCTCTGCGCCAGGTCAGCGACTTGTTGGGTGAGGCGAGGAAGGCACTCGACACGCTGACGGAGTAGCTGGAAGCAACCGTCCAGCCCACGGTTCAGTCCCCGCTCGGTACAACCCTCTCCGGGGCGGGCGCGGCGTCCAGGCGGTCCAGGCGTTCGTAGAGAGCGCGAACGAGGCGGGCGCGGTTCTGGACGCAGCGCACGGTGCCCTCCAGCGTCGCGGACAGCCGGCCTTCCGCCTCGCGCAGGACAACGTCGGCGAGCGCCCAGGGGCAGCTGCTCTTCGACAGCTGGTCGGCCCGGCGGCGGACGTCGGAGGCGAGCGCGCGGGCGTGGCCGGTGAGCTGGAGGGCGATCTGCTCCAAGTCGCGGGTCGCGAGCGTGTCCTCGCCGGTCCAGACGAGGACGGCCGTGACGAAGCTTTCGTACGGCTCGCGATCGAGCGGGAGCCCGGCTTCGATCAGGCCGTCGGGGTCGTACAGGACCGTGTGGGAGCTGGTGTGCATGGCGGGCCTCGCTGCCAAGAGCGTCGTGAGCGGGTGGCCGGCGGTCACCGCTGGGCGTCCTCGCCGCCGTCGGCCCCGTCGTCCTGGTCCTCGGGCCGCTGGAAGAGGAACCGGGCGAAGCCGCGGTCCGCGCGGGCCAGCAGGGCCGGAGAGGGGACGCCGTAGGCGGGCGACTGGAGGCCGCGGCCCTCCGGTGCCGGGGCAGTGGAATCGGTGTGTGCGCGCAAGGATGCCCCGCCTCTCCGGCTGGTGGTCCGTCGGTGCCGTCGACGCTACGCAGCTACGGTCCGCGCTCTCAACGAAGTTGCGGAGAATTGCGGGACTTCACTCCAGGACGTCGATCGCGGCCTGGATGAGCGTCCGCGCGGGCTCGCCGTACACGGCCATCGACGCGAGGCCGGCGAACGCCTTGGCGTAGTCGGCGAGCTCGCGCGGCTGCTTCACCTTAATCTCAGCCGTCAGGGTCTCCACCACGGCCGTGGTGTCGTCGTGGAGGTAGAACGCCTCCAGCGGCCACACGGTGCGCTGCGCGGTGAACGGGATGATCCCCAGCGAGACGGAGGCGAGCGGCATCACGGCCAGGAGGTGGCGCAGCTGCCCGCGCATGGCGTCGGGGTCGGCGGTGCGGTAGCGCAGGACGGATTCCTCCATGAGGACGACGTAGCGGTGGCCGCCCTCGTAGAGGAAGCGGGAGCGGGCGATGCGGGCGGCGACCGCTTCGGCTACGTCGTTGGGGGTGCCCTGGAAGGCGGTGATCTGCTCCATGAGGGCGGTGGCGAAGCCCGGGGTCTGGAAGAAGCCCGGCGGGACGTTGGAGACGTAGACCCGGCAGACGCGGGTCCGCTCGTGCAGGGTGTTCCAGTCCTGCTGGACCTTGCGCATGCCGTTGCGGTGCAGGCGGCGCCACTCCAGGTACATGGAGTCGACGGCGCGTGCGGTGGCGATGAGGTCGTCGGCCTGGTCGTCGGCGCCGCACGCCGAACACCAGGTGCGGATGTCGGTGTCCGAGGGCGCGGCGTCGCCCTTCTGGATGCGGGTGGTCTTCGCCGGGTGCCAGCCGCACCGGGCGGAGAGGTCCTTCCCGGTGAGGCCGGCGTCCTTGCGCAGGTGCGTGAGCCGCACGGCGAGCGCTTCACGGGCTGCTTGTGCGCTGGACGATGGAGAGACGGGCATGAGCAGCTCAGGGGCCTAGACGGTGTACTTCTCGTGCGGGATGCCGCGCTCCCACACCGCCTCGAACGCGGCTGTGCACAGCGCGACGGCGGCCGGGTCGGTGGTGCGCTCCTTCCCGTCCGGTGCCCAGTCGCCGGTGCCGGTAAAGTGGTGGAACTGTACGAGTTCGCCGTCCAGAAGCCAGAAGTCGTGGCCGGGCAGCGGGATGTCGGAGGCGCGGCGGCGGGGCAGCCAGCGCACGTCCTCTCCGGCCTGGAGGTTGAGCGGGGTGATGGCGCGCTCGTAGCGGATGTAGTCGGTGACCGGCTCGGACACGATCCGCGCGCGGCGCATCACTACGCCGCGGGTGACCGCGTCCTTGACGAGCGGCATCCACTGGGGCCAGAACGAGCAGCCGGGGTCGAGGTTCGGGACGCCGGTCCGCACGAAGTTCTCGAAGTCGTCCGTCTCGTCGCCCACCGCGTAGACGTCGCGCATCTCGAGGTGGACCGCCGTGTGATGGGTGTCGGCGAGCAGCTCAGCGAACGTCGCGGTGTTCAGCTGCTGCGCGTTCAGCGGCATCGCACGCCTCCCTCAGAATCGACACCATGCGAGCCGGAATCCGGATCACCCCGCTCGTGCGGGGGGATCCCGGCCCTGTGACCGGCCACCCACTCGGTGGAGCCGGCTACGGCCTTCAGGAGCTCGTCGGCTTCCTCGCCCTGGAGGACCAGGTCCGCGCTCTCCTCTTCCACCCACACCGTGGGCGATCCCTCGCCTCCGGTGTTCGGGTCGATCCCGACGAACCGTAACGTCATGGCACTCTCCCCTGCGACGTGGTTGCGCATAGTTGCGCGCACCGACCGTCCCGCAGCGCAGAGAGCCGGTCAAGAGGACCGCGAAGCTGGAGGGCTGGCCCATGGGGCGCGGTGCGGGCCAGCCCTCCCAGGTCAGTTCCTGCCGGCGGGACGTGCGGCCAGTGCTGTGCGCAGGCGCGCGGCGATGGGCTGGAAGCGCTGGACGAAGCTGGGGTCCTTCATCTGGTCGGGCTCGGGCAGCTGCTTGTGCGAGAGGGGCCGGCGCCTGGTGAGCGACCAGCCCAAGGGGCGCAGCCCGACGCGGTTCATGTCCCGGTCGACGCCCGCCAGGTAGTCCGCGTCGACGGGCAGCTCCCAGTTCGATTGCCAGATCACCCCGGCCAGGGCGATGGGGAGGTGAGGGGATCCGAAGAGGAAGCCGAGACAGCGCTCGCGCAGCACCGCCGCGCTCTGCTCGGGGCTCAGCGGGACACCCTTCTCTTCACCCTCCGGGGCCGGGGAGCGCGGTCCTGCAGCCGGTGTCCGGGAAGGCCGGCCGACCGCGTCGGCCGAAGGCAACCACGCTGCTCTGCGGCGTCCGCTTTCGCGGCCGGTACGGCCGAGCCTACGGCTTCGGGCGGTCGGCCGAGGCTTGGTGGGTGTCCGCCCCGGAGCTGACGTGCCGCTGGGTCTCCTGCGGACCGTGCCAGTCCAGGCATATCACGGTGGCATCGTCCTCGAGTCGGTCGCCGGCTGCGCCCCGTACCGCTGAAGTCATGGCCAGAGCGGTCTCGCGGGGGTGCAGGTGCCGGGTGCGCTCCAACAGGTCGAGAAGATCGACTTTCTCTCCGTGGCGCTCGAGCATGCCGTCGGTGAACATGAGCAGTCGGTCGCCGGGGCGCAGGTCGACGTCCTGAGCGCGGTAGGGGTGGGGCATGGGCACGGACAGTCCGAAGGGATGGTCCACCTCGCAGGTGATCGCCGTCGCGACCCCTTGGCGCAGTCGCAGTGGCCAGGGGTGGCCGGCGTTGACGAGCTGGGCCTGCCCGGTGTGGAGGTTGATGCGCAACAGCTGCCCCGTGGCGTGGCCCTGGCCGTGGTCGGCCAGGGCCTGGTCTGCCAGATGAGCCTGCTCCACCAGGCCGGCTCCTGCTCGACGAGCGCCCCGCAAGGCGCCGACCAGCACGGTGGCGGCCAGGGCCGCGTCGATGTCGTGCGCCATGGGGTCGGTCACCGACACGTGCAGGGTGTCGCGGTCCAGGATGTAGTCGAAGGTGTCGCCGCTGAGGTCTTCGGAGGGCTCGAGGCTCCCGCACAGGGTGAACTGGGCCGCCTCGCACGACAGGGACGGGGGAAGCAGCTGGTACTGGATTTCCGCGGCCAGGGTGGGCGGTCTGGAACGCTTGCCCCAGGTGTAGAGGTCGGTGAAGCGGCCGTTGGCGATCACAACGTAGGCCAGGACGTGCGCGGCCTCCCCGACCGCGGTAAGGGTGTCCTTGCCGGGTCCGGCCGGCAGAAGGAGTTCCACGAGCCCGATCGCGTCCCCCCGGTTGGTGACCGGCGCGATCACGCGGTGTCCGCGATGGGTCGCCTCCTGGTACAGCCGCTGGGTACGGATCACATGTTCGTACACGCTGCCGAGCAGTGGAATCCGTTCCGCTTCCTGGCCGCTCTCCCCGACAGCGGTGGTGGACAGCCGGGCCACCGCCTTCCCCGTCAGGTCCACGATGAGGAAGGAGACCTCGACGGCCTCGAACCGCCGTCGCAGATCCCGCGCGACGACGTCGACGGCCTCCACCGGCGCGGCCGTCTCCGCTGCGGTCAGAAGCCGAGGAAGCTCACTCTGCCCATCACTCACGGCCACGGTCCCTTCGACGAGCCCCTCCCGCGCCGACGCGGCGATCCGCCAGGGTGAGCGCCACCTGCCAGGCTCTTCACCTACACATCATCCACCCGCAGAGAGCCGGCCACAGGTCTGCCGGCGTTCCGGGGACACTCAAGTCGAGGCGCGCGGAGCAGCGGCGCGCCTTGAGTCCGGTGCCCCGGTTCCGCCGACGGGAGGGTGACGGATCAGGCGAGGGTGATGTTCTCCGCCTGGGCCCTTCTGGCCCTGGGTGACGTCGAACGTCACCATCTGGCCCTCCTGCAGCTCACGAAAGCCCGTCGAGTTGATCGCCGAGTAGTGGGCGAAGACGTCCGGGCCGCCGCCGTCCTGGGCGATGAAGCCGAAGCCCTTCTCCGCGTTGAACCACTTCACAGTTCCTGTAGCCATAGCTGATGCCTTCCAGTCGATGAACGCCGCCACACGGTGTGGGAGGCGGAGGTGATCGCCCTGGTTCCTGCGGCACAGCACAGCAAAAAGGCCCACGCCTACGGCATGGGCAAAGGGAAGATCCGAACCACGACAGCTAACGGGGACGGTACACGTCCGCACACCGTGTCACCAGAGGAAACGCCTCAAGCCGACGCCCCTCATGGTGCGCGGGGCCCGCCGGTGGCCGGCGGGCGCGCACCGTCTCAGGCCGCGGTCGGTGGGGCGGCCGCGTCGGCGTCGCGGCGGTATTCGGCGTTGATGCGCTGGGCTTCTTCGAGCTGGTCCTCGAGGATGATGATGCGGCACGCGGCCTCGATGGGGGTGCCCTGGTCGACGAGTTCCCGGGCGCGGGCGGCGATGCGCAGTTGGTAGCGGGAGTAGCGGCGGTGGCCGCCCTCGGAGCGCAGCGGGGTGATGAGACGGGCTTCGCCGATGGCGCGGAGGAAGCCCTGTGTGGTGCCGAGCATGTCGGCGGCCCGGCCCATCGTGTAGGCGGGGTAGTCGTCGTCGTCGAGACGGCCAAACATGTCGTCTGCTGTCATTGCACCTCTCTCGTGGAACGCGTTGAGGGGCCCTGGTGCCGTGCTGGCACCAGGGCCCCGAAGGAACTACTACACCACCTGCCGGCCCTGATACTGCGCCGGCCTTCTGTTTCCGCGGACCCGACCTGGCTGCTGTCGGGGGTGCGGGGATCGCGGTTGCCTGACCGGAGACCACCTCACTATCGATGTCCTGCGGTACCCGGACTCACGACTTCCGCCCGGGCGATCCTGATGGCGCGGGTTCCTCCGTTCTTCCTCGGTGATCAACTACGTACTGCGGGGTACTGCGGGTACTGCTGGTGATGCGAACTGCTCAGTGGCCTGTGACAGCGCCACTCTTCGGCAGCCAGCCCCGTCGCCCGTCCTGCGTCTGCTCTGGCTTAGAACCCCACTGCCGAACTTCCCGGTGCGCGCGTCCGCAGCCGACGCCTTCACCAGGGGTACCGCCTCACTGACTTCACTGCTGGGTACTGCGTACTGCACTTACGGGTACCGCGACTGCCATGACAGCGGTACCGATCAGGCGGCCCCTGATCACTGCGGGCCACCCGGTCCGGCCGTCAGTCCCGTCGCCGTCCTGCAACAACCCTGGCTTCGAAACTCCACTGCCGCACCGTCCTGCGCACTGCAACTACATGTACTTCCGGCCGGCAGTTCGTCTCTGCCAGGCCCTGCTGTCTCTCTGGGCTACGAGAGAAACCATAATCACGTCACCACCCAATGTCTACTCCGGCCGAGATAGATTTTTGCGTGTTCGGCGGTGAGGTAATCGACCTCGAACAGTGATGGATACCGGGACGAGCCGGGTTGACGGGCCGCAGCCGGGGCACAAGGCCCGGGCAGACAGGACCAGACATCGACGATCCAGAGACCGGGGTGCCCTGATGGACACGACGAGCGTCAAAGTCGCACCCCTCCGCTCGGCGACATCCGTAGCCGACGCCCGCGACAGCGCCCGAGAGTTCCTCGAAGGTCTCCTGCCGGCGCTCGCACCCGAGGCCGCCGACACGGTGGTCCTGGTCGTCTCCGAGCTCGTCACCAACGCCCTGCGCCACGGCGGCGGCACCTGCACCATGGACCTGACCGCGCACCCGGACAGCATCGAGGTGGCCGTGCACGACCCCAGCCCCCAGGTGCCGCGCATGCGCACCCTCGACCTGAACGGCGGCACCGCAGGCTTCGGCTGGCCCATGGTCAACCGCCTCGCCCGCGCCACCGCCGTGACCCGCCAGGCGGCCGGCGGCAAGGCGATGAGCGCCCTACTCCCCGGTAGAGCCAAGACGCCGGCGCAGCCGGTCAGCGGAGCGTGCGGCTGTAGTGGCCGGAGCGCCGCACGTGCATCCCCAGGTAGACCAGGGCGGCGGCGAACACCACGATGCCGATGACCAGCAGGTAGAACAGCCCTTCGGCGACGGCGCCGATGATGCCCAGGACGATCGACGCGATGACGAGAATCAGAAACAGCGTCATGGGTCAGGCACCTCCTGGATGGGCGGCCGGTCAGCGGCGGGCGAGGTGCCGCTCACCACTCGCGCCAGGCTGGTAGGACTGTCTTCACATGGAGTGCGGTCGCGATGGAGTCCAACTCTGTCTTCACACACTGACGTTGGACTCCCTCGCCTCATGCGCGCAGCCGATCCCTCCGCGCCGAGGTGTTCGGCGAGCTTGAACGACGTGCACGAGGCAACGACGCCGCAAGGGCGAGGACTGCGAAGGCGAGGACCGCGGCCACCGTCCGGACGGCGTGGGCGATCTGCCAGCGGTCCCGTACGTCGGTCCAGTTGGAGGGCGGAGACTCGGCGTTCCAGTGGAGCTGGTCGGAGTTGACGGGCAGGTTGACGATGAGCGTGAGGCCGAGAACGAAGACCAGTAGGGCGAGTGCGGCCACGGTCGACCATCGGGTGTCTGTTCGGCAGGTCTGGTAAACCAGTACCGCTGCGGCGATCAGCGCCGGCAGGAGTGTGGCGACGGCGAGTTTGTCGAGGGAGTCCAGTTCGACCAGCCGGACCTGGGTGTAGACGGTGCTGTCGAAGCCGCGCAGCGAGAGTTCCAGGACGAGGACTGACGTGAGGAATCCGGCGAACAGCCCCGCGCATACGAGGCTGACGAAACGGGCGTACTTCGTCATGATCACGTTCTTTCGTGATGGGTGACCCGGGCGGCGAAGGGACGGGCGGGACGGCCGGGGCATCTTCTTGACCTTGTGGGTGACCGTCGCGGGCTGTCGCCTGCTCTCTTACCGCTGCCCGGATCGTTGTGGGTGGCTGGTATTGGTCAGTTCGCGATTCCGACGACCTGTTCGATGGTGTCCGGCTGGTTCACCATGGCGAGCATGTGGTGGGCGACGTCGGCGCGTGGCACCGAGAACCCGCCCCGGATGTTGCGGTTCCACGCGGTCCGGTACGCGCCGGTCAGGGGCTTGTCGGTGAGTTTGGGCGGGCGCGACACCGTCCATTGCAGTCCGCTGTCGCGCAGGGTCTGCTCGGTGACGGCGAGGTCGGCGTAGTGCCGGCCGAACATGGCCTGGGTCAACGGGACTCCCAGGTAGCGCATGAAGAAGCCGTCGCCGGGATCGTGCCTGGGTGGCGTCGACTGGCCGGGCACCGGCACCGGTCCGACGGGTGCGGCGCTGACGATGATGATCCGCCGGACGTGCTCGGCCTGCATCGCCGCGACGATCGCGCGGGTGCCACGGGAGGTGATGCCCGCGTCCGTGCGCGGGTTTCGCGGTCCGAGCGCGGACAGTACGGCGTCGGCGTCGCGTACCGCAGCGGCGAGCGTGCGCATGTCGGGGTGGGTGAGGTCGGCGGCGACCGTCCGGACGCCGCCCGGCAGCTCCCGTGGGCGGCGGGCCACGGCGGTGACGTCATGCCCGCCGGCTACCGCCTGCTCGACCAGGTGCCGTCCGATACCGCCGGTGGCGGCCACGATCGTGAGTTTCATCGGGGTCCTCCTGCGGTGAAGGCGGCACGGTGGTCCTCCGCCCAGGTGGCGTACGTGCGTGCCGGGCGGCCCAGCAGCCGCCGTACGGTGTCGGTGGTGGGCCCGGCTTCGCGGGCGTAGTCGGCCAGCGAGCCGAGCAGCCGGTCGGGTACCTCGTCGGGCAGGCCGGCGGCGAGCATGCCGCGGCGGATCTCGTCCGGTGCGGCCTCGACGAAGGACAGGGGCCGGTCGAGCGCCGCGCCGAGCGCGGCGACCTTCTCCGGCTGGCTCAGCGACTGCTGCCCGGTGAGCAGGTACGTCTGACCGCGGTGCTGCGGGTGGGTCAGGGCGAGGGCGGCCACCGCGGCGATGTCGCGCTCGTCGACGGTCGAGGTCCTCGCGTGCGGGTATGCCCCCCGTACGGTCCCGGTCGCCTGGATCTGGCCGGCCCAGGCCAGGGTGTTGGCGGCGAAATCGGCGGAGCGCAGGATCGTCCAGTCCAGGCCGCTCCCCTGGGCGATTTCCTCGACCGCGTGGAATTGCTGCCGGAAGCGTGCGTGCCCGGCCGGGTACTGCACGGTCACGGCGGACAGTACGACCACTCTTGCCGCGCCCGTTTCGCGGGCGTGGGCCAGCAGGTCGACAGCGGTGGATCCGGCGGCACGCGGGCTGAGCAGGATGGCCTCCACGCCGTCGAGGGTGGGAACCTTCGCGGGGTGGACGAGCTGGGTACTCGCAGGGAATTCGGCGTGCGGGTCGCGGGTGACAGCGGCTACTGTCGCTCCGCCCTCGACCAGGAGGCGGACGGTTTCCCGGCCGACGACGCCGGTGGCCCCGGTGATCAGGATCATGACTGAACCCCTCGTGGGTGTGTCGATAATCGATCTTGCGCGGTGGGTGATCGCGGTTCGTAGCGCGGTTCAAATCGTGGGAGAACGTCACGGACGAGCCGTGCGCCAGGACCATCGGCATGCGGCACTGAAACCTCCGGTCCTGCTCTATCAGGCTGGTCGGGAGATCACTGGGTTCTACGGGCCTGCTTCACTTCCTGGTCCACGGCCCAGGCGTCGGCGACCGGGCCGAGGTGGCTGAGCTTGTCGGGGTTGATGACCGCGCGGATCGTCTGGATCTGCCCGTCGAGTGTGTCGAGGGCGAGGATGTGGAGGATCTTGCCGTCGCGGTCGCGGAAGAGCGCGCCCGGGTGCCCGTTGACCTCGTGCGGTTCGAACGTGATGTCGACCCGGGTCATGAGCGGGTAGACGGCGGCGAGCAGCCTGGCCACGTTCTCGGCGCCGGCGACGGCCCTGGCCAGCTGTGGTGCCTTGCCACCACCGTCCCCGATGAGCTGGACGTCGGCGGACAGCAGATTCTGCAGTCCGTCCACGTCCCCCTGCGTCAGTGCCTCGAAGAACCGCCTCGCCAGCTCCTGCCGCTCCTGGCGGTCCGCTTCGAACCGGGGCCGTCCCTCGTGCATGTGGCGGCGTGCCCGTACGAGCAGCTGCCGGCACGCCGCCTCTGAGCGGCCCACCGCGGCGGCGATCTCGTCGAAGCCGAAGGCGAAGACCTCCCGCAGCACGAACACCGACCGCTCCAGCGGACTGAGCCGCTCCAGGAGCAGCAGCGCCGCCATTGACACCGAGTCGGCCAGCTCCGCCGCGCGGGCCGGGTCCTGGTACGGATCGTCCAGCAGCGGCTCGGGGAGCCACGGTCCGACGTACTCCTCCCGCCGCACCCGGGCGGAGCGCCGCACGTCGATGGCAATCCGGGTCACCGTGGCTGACAAGAACGCCTTGGCCGACACGGGCCGGGTGGTCGAGGCGTCGTAGCGGAGCCAGGTCTCCTGCACCGCGTCCTCCGCCTCGCCCACGCTGCTCAGGATCCGGTACGCGATCGAGAACAACAGCGGCCGTAGCTCCTCGAACTCCTTAACCTTGCCCACGCCGACTCCCCCTTTGTGGTCTGTGTGCCCGGCCGGACCCGCGCCGGCGAGGCATCCTTCGAAGATCATCCGATGTGTGGGCGGAGCAGACAACGCTCGTGCCGCGACCGCCCTGCCCGCCTTGACCACGGCGTCCTGGCCCCGGCGGGCCTGACCTGGGCCAGGGGTGCGGTGGCGGTTCAGTGGAACTGGCCGACCTGGTAGTCGCCGGCCGGCTGCTGGGTGATGATGTTCAGTCGGTTCACCGTGTTCATGAACGAGACCAGCAGCACGAGAGCCGTGAGCTGCTCCTCGTCATAGTGCTGGGCGGCACGCGCCCACACGTCGTCGCTGACCCCGGTGGCCGCGTCCGCGACCCTGGTCCCCTGCTCCGCCAGCTCCAGCGCGGCGCGCTCGGCCGCGGTGAAGACCGTCGCTTCCCGCCAGGCCGCGATCAGGTTCAGCCGCACCGCGCTCTCGCCGGCCGCAGCGGCTTCCTTGGTGTGCATGTCGATGCAGACCGCGCAGCCGTTGATCTGGCTCACGCGCAGCGCCACCAACTCCTGCGTCGTGGCCGACAGCGGCAATTCCTTCAGCTCCCGGCCAGCCGACATGAAGTACTTGAGGGCCTTGCCGGCGGCCGGGTTGGCGAAGTAGTTCAATCGCGCGTCCATCGTGTGCTCCTCCACGTTCGTCAATGCCTTCACCCCCAAGACGAGGCGGCACTCACTCCTGTGACACGGCACGGTGTGACCCACGTCTCTCCACTGTCTGGGTTCGGGCATGTCACAGGCCGAGTCGCTGCCTCGTCTCGGGTACGGAAGTCCTCGATCAGGGAGTTGATGATGAACGTCGCGCTGTGGATCATCGCTGGAGTGCTCGCCGCTGTCTGCCTGGTGGGCAGCTCCAAGATGTTCGTGCCGCAGGAGAAGCTGGCCGCGATGGGCTCCTCTGCGCAGTGGGTCCTGGAGTTCAGCCCCGGCGCTCTCAAGGCCATCGGCGCCGTCGAGCTGCTGGCTGCGGTCGGCCTGATTCTGCCCGCGGTGCTCGACATCGCGCCGGTGCTGGTGCCGCTGGCCGCCACCGGACTTGTTCTGCTGTTTGCCTGCGCGGTCACCATGCGTCTGCGCCGTGGCGAGAAGGCCACGATCGCCGGCGACCTGATCTACCTCGCCCTGGCTGCCTTCGTCGCATGGGGCCGTTTCGGCCCCGAGTCCTTCACCGGCTGACCACCGGCGCATCTCAGTCGAGCGCCGAGGTGCCAGGCACACTCCAGGTCGTACCGATACACCTACCAGCCAACGGAGTTGGCTACGACGTCACTCTCTTCAGCAATGAACACCCGCCTACTACAACAGCTTCGTCGCTATTGAACTTGCGCCGCGCCGCACAAAGAACACAGCCGCGTGCTGTGGCTTCCGGTGGCCGAACCGGACCTCACGGTCGGCCCGACCGTGCTCACCGGAGGCCGCGTGCTCGCCGTGGCGGCAGACCATCCGCTGGCCGAGCGCGGCACTGCGTCGCTGGAAGACCTCGGCGACAACCATGTCGTCGACTTCGGCCCCGACGCCCCCGAGTACTGGATCGCGGCCATGGTCCCCACGCGTACGCCGCTCGGCCGCCGTATCCCGCGCGGGCCCGCCGCGCGGACTTTCCACGAGGTTCTCTCTCTGGTCGCCTCCGGACAGTGAGCTCTTTCAGAGTGGCCACTGATCGGGTGACGGGCCAGCGTCCCGCAACCCACGAGGCTCCCGTGCCGTTGAGAGAGATGCTCGACGTCTCAACTCAACAGCACAGGAGCCTCGTTGGTTCCCCGTCCTGCCGCACTCGACCTGCCTCATGCTCTGGTCGAGTGGGTATCGATGCTCATCGTCACCCGTGAGGGTGACCGACGCTGCAAGCTCCCGCCCCACCAGCGCGCCCTCGTCGGCCTGGTCTACCTGCGCCGGCACGACACGCTCACGCAGATCGCCGCCGGCTTCGGCATATCCGTCGGGACCGCCCACGCCTACGTCACGGCCGTCGTCGATCACCTGTCCCGCCGGGCACCCGGTCTGCTGCGGGTCCTGCGCGAGACGGATCCTGATCACGTCCTGCTCGACGGGACGCTCGCCGAGTGCGACCGGGTCGGCGACAGCCGGGCCGACTTCTCCCAGAAGCACCGCCGTCACGGCGTGAACGTGCAGGTTGTGGCCGATCCCACCGGCAAGCTGCTGTGGATCTCACCCGCCCTGCCCGGCCGCACCCACGACCTGACCGCGGCCCGCACCCACCGCATCATCCGGATCTGCGAACGCCAGGGCGTTCCCGTGCTCGCCGACCGCGCCTACATCGGGGCCGGCCCCTGGGTGACCACGCCCATCAGACGGCTTCCCGGCCGAGACCTCACCACAACCCAGCGGGCGATCAACCGAGCCCTGTCAGCGGCACGAGCACCGGTCGAACGAAGCATCGCGCGACTCAAGTCCTGGCAGATCCTCCGCCGGGCCCGCTGCAGCCTCAACCGGATGACCGTCATCGCCGCAGCCGTCCTCACCCTGGAACGTCAACGCTGATGAATCTCATTGCCGTTCCAGGGTGAGGACGGATTGGCAATGGCCGTCATCCAGTTGGGAGCCGTCTCACGACCAGACAAGTCGACCTTCAGTGAACCGACAGACCGGTGAGCTTCCATCGGCGATCCTCGTCAGCGTCTCCGCCACGGAGTCGAAATACTGGGCCATCGATTCGTACTCGCCCGTGACCGTGGGGTCACCCACGAACCAGCTGCCGACGCGCCCGTCCCGCACATCGATGAACTTTCCCATCCAGCCGTCCTGGTCCGACAGGAACGGGATCCACTCGTTACGCCAGAACGGGTAGTCCGGCTGGTCCGGAGGGTCGAATCCGCAGGACGTGGAGCGGTTCGCGTAGAGCCTCTCCATCGCCCGGATGCCCAGAAAGAAGCTTCCCTCGTCGGGGAACCCGTCGAAGCCGCAGCATGCCACTTCGTCGTCGACGTCTCCCTCTGGCAGATCCAGATTGTTCTGCAACAGCCACGTCCGCAGGTCCCCATGCAGGGAGATCCCCATCCGTTCCTCGGCTGCCGCGAGCATCTGCTCCGTAGCGGGCCCTGGCAGATCTGCGTGATCGGCCGGCGCGTGCTCCCGAAGAAGACTCATCACACGCGACCAACTCTCAGTCACACTCATCGCCCTCTGCCCTCTGTCCTCTCTACAGGGATGTCTCCGTCCGACTACGCCACTGTGGAGGTTGGGAAGTATCGGCCGGAGAACCTTGCAGGGATGGTACTTCGAGCGTGTGTTCCATCCCTCCCCACGATCATCTTCCGCCCCGAAGCGCAGGGTCGGCCCCTCAGCGAAGTGACTGCCCGCGACTTTTCACAGACAACCCACTGTGCCCGGCGGGCCCAGCCGAGGAGCTTCCAGGACTCATGCGAGGGCCACGGCGTCACCCTGGGGTGGCGAAGCTGAAAACGCTCACTGTCAGCGTGAGCGCCTGGCAGACCTCCTTCGTGTCGCGGAGCTGTGCGCCGAGCTGCTCGGCCAGGCTGAGGACGGTCCGGTGGTGCCGGTCGGCGTCGAGCTCGTCCCGATCGAAGCGGTGACTGGTGCCGAGTGACTTGGGGGCGGCTGCGGGGATGACGGGACGGTCATCGGAGCCCCGGGACCTGTCGTATGCCTGGCGGCCGGCGGCGGCTCCGAGGATTCGCTGCAGGGTGGCGATCGGGGTGTCGGCGATGTCCCCGACGGTATTGATCCCGAAGCGGGCAAGCGCTCGGGCGGAGGCGGGGCCGACTCCAGGGAGCGCGGCAGCGCGCTGGGGGCGGAGGAACGCGGCGATGTCGTACGGGGTGTTGCCGACGACGGTGCTCGTGCCGGGCGGGGTGACGGCTGCCGCCATCGCAGCGACCATCCGGGAACCGCCGACGCCCGCGCTGCACTGAACCCCGTACAGCGCGAGCGCGCGCAACCGGATCACCGCGGCCAGGCCCTCCGCGTCGCGGCTCCTTCTCTGGGGGAGAACTGTGGCGCGGCGCGCTCCGATCAAGGATCAGTGCAGCTCAGTTACTGTGCAGGTGACAGTAGCCGGTGCAACACATGTGGTGCTATCGCCGGATCGGGTGATTGAACAGGCGCCATGAAGCATGGTGCCGTCGGATTGAACGTCGCCGACCGCACCTATATCGCCGGCGGCATCAGGGAGGTAACCCCACCCTCGATCTCGCCGCGTTCAGTCGACTCGGCGTTCGTACGGCCCGAGGACGCCCGGGCCGGGATGCCACGCTTCGACGCTGCGAGGAGCTCTCCAACCTCGCAGGCGTTAGGTGCGAAGCAGACGCTTGCGAAGCCCGTCATCGTGCGCCCGCGGCGACGGCGCTGGTCAAGCGCCGTTCACTCGTGCGGCGGCCTTGCTATTGGTAATCCGGTGTATGTCCTGCGACATTACACAAAGAAACCATGAGAAATGATGACAAAGCCATCATTGGGGCAAGCGATATCGATCAAGGTGAAGTACCAGCGGGGAGTGCTCTCGGCGCTTGAGCTCAAGGCGATTGTGGAAGGGTTGATCGAGGAGGCCAACCAGGACAGCGACCTAGGCCGTGTATCGAAAGTGGATCTTGCGCTGTGGACGATCTCATTTCACGGGGCGGGGAGATCTCATGGACGAGCAGTGGGCGGTGCTGGAACCGTTGTTGCCGAAGGGTGCCAGGGCGGGGCAAGCACCCGTCTGGCCTCAGCGGCAGTCGCGGGACGTCCTGTCCCGTCCGTCCCGCACGCCCAGCGGCTGGTCGGCGGGCATGTGAGGCGGGCCCAGGAGGTGAACGAACGCCCTGAACGACGGCGCCGATCTGAAGAACCTCGATATCCTGATCGGTAATCAGGGCAAAGCCTTCCCCGCAGGTAAGAAGTGCGAGACGCGGGTGCCCGGCATGCTCAGAGAGGGGCACACCGGATGAGTGACGAGCAGAGCAGGGCTAGGGAGGAGTCCCTCGGCAGCGCATTCGCCGGTGCCCTGCGCGTCGAGTGTGGTCCCGCGGACGTCGAGGCAGCCCGCCTGTCCTACCAGGAGGCGGGTTTCGACGTCACCGACGAGCTGGTGGCGTTCCTGGAGAAGTACGGGGAGACGACGGTCTTCTGGCCCTCGCACGTCACCGGGAACGAGACGTCTCTGACGATCTCCGTCGAGGAGGCCGTGGAGGCGTTCCCGGCGTACGTCCGCTCCTTCGAGAAGCGTCTGGGAATGTCCGCCCTGCCGGTGGGCATCGCCCTCTCGACCGAGGAGGTGGTTCTCCTCGTCGAGAACGGTGACATCGTCCTTGGCGGCGACGGCGGCGTGCAGCGGATCGCCAACGGGTTCGAGGCATCCGTGCGGGCCCTGATCTCGGGCGACTGGGACATGACGTTCTTCTAGCCGCCGCAGCTCTAACGACTGGTGATGATCACAGCCACTCGTTGATGGCTGCGATGAGCAGAAACTGCACCGGCTGCCCGGACATCCCGAACCCATCAGCTCACCGAAGGCACGCGTGCTGCTCTGGGACAGCGAACAGATCGACGCCCACAACGCCGGCCGGCCCGTCCCACCGCCGCCCACCAACGACAGCGAAGACGATCTCCTGGACCGCAACGAAGCCGCCGAACTCGCCGGCGTCGCTCCCCGCACATGGGACCGCTACGCCAACCTCCCCGGCATCCAGCCACGCCCCCAGCCCATCGACGTCGCCGGCACCGAACACTGGCGACGCGGCGACATCCTCACCTGGCTCGCCGGCCGCCCCGGCCCCGGCACCTCCCCCGGCCGCCCGACAGGCAGCCGGGAAACAACCCCACGCGCCAACATCCGCGCACGCACGGCCGAACTCCTCCAACATGAACCGGCCATCACCGCAGCCCACGTGGCTGCTGAACTCGGCATCACCCCAGACACCGCCCAACGCCACCTCACCCAAGCCCGCACCAACGCAGTCAGCAAGCTCCTGAGGGCAAACCCCTACCTCACCGCGCTCGACATCCAGACCCGCCTCGGCTACCCCCTATGGGCAGCCGAACGCGCACTCACCACAGCACACACCAACACCAGGAAAACCGGCCGCGGAACCGGGGAAAAAGCGGCCCACCCCGAACCAGCCAACACGAGAGAGAAGAAGACCGGCCCCGAACCTGCCGACACGAGGGAGAAGGCGGCCGGCCCCGAAACCATGAAAGACCCCGGGAAGAAGGGTTAGCAGCCCTCCGTAACCAGCCGCCGCCCGGCCATCTGACCGCCAAGGGTGAACATCAAACCCAAAGCCAGACACCACACCCACCCTAACCACATGCGACAGGCGACGGCATGGGCAGCCCGGGCGGGCGCCGCGCGGGGCACGGCAGGGCGCCCGCCAGCGCCAACCAACACCCAACCCTGTCCGTCACGAATCGGACTGCGCGCGTCGGCGCAGCCCGAAAGGCGTCTTCATGCCATCGAGGTACCCGCCCACGCTCAGCTGGCGCATCACGGTATTCAGCAGGGAGACAGTTGTCTCAGCCGGCCACAGCGACGGCTCACGCCAGAAAGTCCGCCAACTCGGCCCATGCCCGTGCGCAGCGCGGTAGTCGTCGATCCATCCCAGAGCCCGCTCCCGCCACGCTGGATCGCCGGTCAGCTCGGCCGCGCACTCCTGGACCGTCTTACTGGCCTTCGACCACCAGTGGCCTCCCTCGGGCCCCCGGGCCTTCGTGAGGATCTCCAGCCCGATCTCGGCGGTCACCTCCGGGCACAGCGGGCAGCCGACCGCCGCCGCGATGGATGCCTGGACCTTCGCTGCGCGGTCCTGACGGGTGACGAGTCGCTTTGTCGTAACTGTGACACTCATGCCGCGCAGCCTCTCCGACTACGGTCCACGAAACGAGCGCGGCGCGCAGCCCGAGCCACCCCGAAATCACAGAGGTACGGGGCCGGTTGCAGTGCCCGGCCCCAGCACGGGGAACGCCGCCGCTCGCCAGGCCGCTCATGCCAGGTGAACGAGCGGAATCCCGCCTGATTCCCCTCCCGGTCGTATCCTGGTCAGGCTGCCAGCGGTTGATTCCTGCATGGAGACTGCTGAGCCGGTGACCGGCGACCATGTGACCGAACCCCTTCTGCCGGTGCTCACCGCGGCGGAAGCCCGGGCAGCGGTCGGGTACATGAACCTGCTGGAGACCCTTGACCTGACGCCCCGCGGCCGGGCCGCCGGGCAACTCGCCGCAGAGCTGGCCCGACGAATCCCGCCCGAGTAGCCCCCGCTCGGATTTCGCTGTGCCCCTCGTGGGTGCCGGTCGCCGGTCCGCAACGGGCGAGGTCAGCCGGGGCAGCTCTTGGGGCGATCCTGTGTCTTCAGTGTCCAGAACTCTCCCGTACAGCCGGTCGGCAGCGGCGGGAACCAGAGCCCTTCCCTTCGGTGCTCCAGTGATACTCCCCGCCTCAGTCGCACTGGTAGACCCCGCGGTCGGGCGCAATCTCGCCCGGAGCCCCGACGTTCATTCAGCGCTCATGAGCTCAGGTCTACGGCGTCAGTCGCTGGCCCGGGACCCGGGCGCCCCACTGTCATCGCTCGACACGCCAGCCCAGTCCAGGTTGCAGAGGTCGGAGCCGGGTCTGCAGATCTCGCATACCCCGCATCCCGCCCGCAGTGAGATCCCGGCGCACTCGCCGCAGGACGGCCGCGCTCGTGCCGACATGCCAGCACCCAGCCGGGCCCTCCGGCAACTGAACACGGGAAAGCGCCGGGTGTCGGGGATGGGGCGGCAACCTGAACCGAGACCGCGCGGTCGGCCTGGCTCATCCGCGCACGACGTTGACCAGCGCGGCACCGATGGCGCCGACTGCCATGATCAGTATCGCCAGTCGTGTAGCGGCTGCAGCTTGCGGAGGCTGCCGGGTGTCAGGGCGCATCAGACGACTGCACGACGCGCATTCGGCGTCCTGATGGTCAGGCCGTTCGAGCCAATAGGCACCCGTCAGTCCGGCGAACGAGGCAGCGGATTCGCTGTGGGGAGGAGTCACGTGTCGGACAACGACGATGCCTTGAGTCCGCGTCTGCCCGCGCCACGGACGTCACCGATTCGTTAGCCCACGGAAACCTGAAGTCAGGACGCTATGACCGTGACGGCCCATGGCCTGGAGTATGCCCGCTGTTGCCGCGGGCCGGGATCCCGTGCGGATTGGGGCGCGCAAGCCAGTCCGACCATGGTCAGGGCTGCAGGGTCTCGGCTTCCTGAGGCGGGCTGGATCCGCATCCCGGGACAGCGCCGGTGAATGGTCAGGTACGCCATACCCCGCTTGCCCGCGACAAGACCGCGGGTGGAGCCGTGGGGCAGCCAGGCAAGGCTGCCTTCGCTCAGCGGACACGTTCCCTCGGAGGTGACCATCGTGCCGTCTCGGGCCACGACCAGCAGGAGTACGTCCAGGTCCTGCTCGGTGTGGGGGTCGACACTCCGTTCGGGCGGGATCCGGACGACATTGGCGTCGACCTGTCGGCCGGGCTCCGCCAGCCGCCACACCGCACCGGTAGTAGCCGGATCGAGCGTCTCCAGCGTTGCGGTCTCGAACAGAACCCGAGGCATCGGACCCCCGTCTGCTGGGCCCCATGATTCTCCGTCTGCCACCATCACCCTGCCTCCGTCCGACGCGCCTTGCCCGCCCACCTGGCATAGGCCGGCCCTCCGCCGGAGTAGCGCCTGGCTTTGTAGGTGACTTTCGGGTTCTGGTGCCTCCAGGAGCCACCCTGTTGTTCACCGAAGGGCTCATGGAGGCCCCGCCCATACCGTCGACGACGGCCTGGCCCGAACTTGCCGAACTCGCCATCGCCTACATCGGTCTGCCGCTACAGGAGTTCGTCGACACCCTGGCCGACCACCACCCCAGCGACGGCCAAGACGGCATGGCCATCCTCGCCCTGCGCAATCCGCGCACCTGAGGTACCGAGCGCTTCAGCGCACGGTTCCCGCCGTACCTGGACCCCTCGTTCCCCATCGGTCTCGGCCGGTCCCGCCTGCGGGGACGGGAGGTTTGGTGCCAAGGTGAATTGAGTCCTACCGACCGGCAGAGGAGGAGCCATGGCGGACGCCACGGAGCATCTGGGCCTCGGCAGGGTCGTCGTGGGTGTGGACGGATCGCCGTCCGCAAGCGCGGCGCTGGAGTGGGCGACGGCAGAGGCCGTCCTACGGGGAAGCGGTCTGTGGCTCGTCCATGCGACCGGCAATGACGCACTATCCCGCACGGAGATCGACCGGAGCCGGCGAGCCGGCTTGGAACTGCTCGACCGGACCGCGGAGACGGTCGCCGCTCGCCACCCCGAACTGACCGTCGTCAAGGAACTCAGCGACGGCTCGCCCTCCGACAGTCTGCGCAGTGCCGCCTCGCTGAGCGGCACCATCGTCGTCGGGCACCGAGGTCGAGGCGGGTTCTCCTCCCTCCTCCTCGGATCTGTCGGCCTCGAGGTCACCGCCGGCGCCACCACACCGGTGGTCGTCGTGCGCGGGGCGGCCGAGCGTGCCGAATCCGGGGCCGTACTTGCGGCGGTCCGGGACGAGAACGACCTCGGCTGCGCACGAGCAGCGGCCCGCGAGGCCATGCTGCGCAGGGCACCCCTGAGGCTCCTGCACGTATGGGGCACGGCCCCGTACAACGGTGTACAGGCGGCACTGCGCAACGGTTCGCGTGAGAGCGCTGAGCACCTGGACGTGGTGCCCAACGTCGTCGAACGGCTCCATGAGGAATTCCCGGCGCTGAAGCTGCAGGCCGAAGGCGAGGGGAGCCGCAGCGTGCCCGGCGCGCTCGTAGAGGCGTCCCGAGACGCCGACCTTCTGGTCTGCGGTGGCCGGCGCTCGCCCGGATATCTCGGACCGACGCTCGGCAGAATCACGCTCAGCCTGGTGCAACACGCCCACTGCCCGGTGGAGCTCATCCCCCGGTATGGCCCCGGACACGGAAGCACATCGTGACCAGCGCGGGGGAACACCGCGGCTCGTGTCGCCTCCGCCGGCATCGGCACCTCGCCCTGGCCCAGGCGTCCGACGAGCCTGCTGGGCGGCAGCCGGACTTCCGCGGCGTGGTCGCCCACGGCCCCGCGATGACACTCGACGACACGTCGCCCCTTGGCAGGCAGGCAGGGAGCGCTCCACGCCACGTCGCCTAGTGCACGACTGGCAGCCGAATGTAGCCGACACTGAGCCGGGCGCCGCGGGGTTCCGGAGCGCTGGTTTCCGGGTGTGAGGAGCTGTGATTGATCTCGGACGCCTGACTGGTCCGGACGACCCCTGGGTGGAATCCTCGCTTCGCCTGCGTCACTCGATCGAGTGAGGATTGTGGACCCTGTTCGGGGTAGCGGGTGGGGGTCGCGGAGTCTGTTGAACCGGTTGTGCCGAGTGAGTTATGCCAGCTGATCGACGGGATCGTGTCGGCGGTGCGCGAGGGTGACGATGCCCGGGTGGGCGTGCTGCTCGAACGCTTCGCCGACATGGCGGACGCGCGGGCGGTGTTCCTGCTGAGGCTGCGATTGCGCCAGGACATGGCGGAGTGATCCCGGGGGTCTGGCCGCGGTGTCAGAGGCGGACGACGATCAGGGCGATGTCGTCGCGGGCGCCGCCGGCGACACCCAGGCGGGTCAGCAGGGCGTCGGCAAGGCGGTCGGGGCTCAGGCGGGCGTGGCCGGCGAGGGCGTCGGTGAGCTGGCGCAGGCCGACGTCGATGTCCTGGTCGCGGCGTTCGATAAGCCGGTCGGTATAGAGCACGAGGTTGTCGCTGGGGCTGTAGGGCAGGTCGGCCTGGGGGCGGGAGACGTGTTCGGGGGCGAGCGCCGAGCGGGGGGGGTCGGTGGCCTGGTCGAGCAGGTCGCAGGTGCCGTCGGGGTGCAGCAGGACGGGTGGGCGGTGGCCGGCGCTGCTGTAGGCGATCCGCTGTTGGCGGGTGTCGATGACGGCTTGGACGGCGGTGGTGGCCAGCGCGCCTTCGACCGAGCGGCCGCACAGCGCCGTGGGGCGAGGGGACAGGGGGATGCGGTCCTGGGGACGTTTGGGTCCGGCGATCGACGGGACGATCGCCGACAGGTCCACTTCGAGGGTCTGCGAGTAGTCGGGGGTGTGGCTGGGGTCGTGCCACAGTCCCTGCTCTTTGGCGTACGCCTCCACGAGGGCTACCTGGCCGGGGTCCCGGCCGGTGAGCCGCAGGTAGGAGAGGGTTTCGACGTCGATCGGGAAGATCGCGCAGGTGGCGCCGTACTCGGGGCTCATGTTGCCGATGGTGGCCCGAGTGGCCAGTGGCACTTCTGCCACACCGGGCCCGTAGAACTCCACGAAGGCGCCCACGACGCCGTGCTGTCGCAGCCGCTCGGCGATGGTCAGCACCAGATCGGTGGCGGTGCTCCCTTCGGGCAGCGCGCAGGTGAGGCGCACGCCCACGACCTTGGGGATGAGCATGCTTACCGGACGGCCGAGCATCGCGGCTTCCGCCTCGATGCCGCCCACCCCCCAGCCGAGCACGCCGAGTCCGTTGATCATGGGGGTGTGGGAATCGGTCCCGACCAGAGTGTCGGGGAAGGCCGTGCCGTCCTCGGCGAACACCACCCGGGCCAGGTGTTCCAGGTTGACCTGGTGGCAGATTCCGGTTCCAGGGGGAACGACGCGAAGGTTCCGCAGGGCGCTCTGCCCCCAGCGCAGGAACTGATAACGCTCCCGATTGCGCCGGTACTCGAGCTCCACGTTGCGGCTGAACGCCGCTGGGGAACCGAAGTGGTCGGCAATCACCGAGTGGTCGATCACCAGCTCCACGGGCCGCCGCGCGTCGATCAGCGCAGGGTCACCGCCGAGCGCAGCCATCGCCTCGCGCATCGCCACCAGATCCACGACGCGCGGCACCCCGGTGAAATCCTGCATCAGCACCCGCGCGGGGGTGAACTGCACCTCGGTCGCCAGTTCCGCCCCAGGGTCCCAACCGGCCAGCGCCGCGATCTGGTCGGCGGTGACGGTGCCGCCGTCCTCATGGCGCAGCAGGTTCTCCAGCAGCACCTTCAGGCTGTACGGCAGCCGTTGTGAGCCGGGCAGGGCATCGAGCCGGTAGAGCGAGTAGGAGGTGTCATCGGCGTCGAGCGTGCCGCGGGCGGAGAAGCTGTCCACCGGCATGGGCGGGCCTCCTCAGTACGGATCGGCAGTGGCCGACGTCGCGTGTCGGCGCCCACCGCGTCACATGGCGCTGGCCGTGTCGACGGGTTCGGTGCAGCCCGGCAGGGCAGCACCCGCCCGATGGGCGGAATCACGGTCAGTTTCGACCGCGGGTACCCGACCCGCAAATGGTGCGAACCCGGGAGCCCGGTGCAGGGATGTGAGGTGCGGTCGGCTTGTGAAGCCCGCCTGCGTGCCGAGAGGAGGGGTGATAGGACGGATGGGAGGCCTCGTCCGCGTTTGCGCGGAAGCGGCGAAGGAGATGCCGGATGCCGAAGATCGCGATCAATGGGCTCGGACGCATCGGACGGGCCGCGTTCAAGATTCTCCACGACCTCGACGGGGTTGAGGTAGCTGCGGTCAACGACCTGGTGACCGCCGAGAATCTGGCCTACTTGCTCACCCACGACACGGTCTACGGGCGCTACGGGAAGTCCGTCACCGCTACCGGTGACGCGCTGGTCGTCGACGGACGCACCGTTCCGCTGTACAGCCGCCGCGATCCGGCCGAGCTGCCGTGGCGCGAGCTGGGAATCGACCTCGTCCTGGAATGCACGGGTGCCTTCCGGCGCGAGGAGGAACTGGCCCGGCACCTGTCCGCGGGCGCACGGTTCGTGATCCTCTCAGCGCCCGCCCGCACCGACACGATCGGCACCGTGGTCCACGGCGTGAACACCTCCCCGGCCGGGCAGCAGATCGTCTCCTGCGCGAGCTGCACGACCAACTGCATCACCCCGGTGATGGAGGTGATGGACCGCAGAATCGGCGTGGAGCGGGCCGTGATGACCACGATCCACGCCTACACCTCCACCCAGCAGCTCATTGATGGGCCCAGCAAGGACTTCCGGCGCGGCCGGGCCGGGGCCGCCAACATGCTTCCCGCCTCCACCGGCGCCGCCCTCGCGACCACCAAGGCACTCCCGGAGTTGGCCGACCGCTTCGACGGCGTCGCCGTCCGCATCCCGATCCCCGTCGGATCGATCGCCGACATCGTGCTCGTCACCGCCCGCCCGACGTCCACCGAGGAAGTGAACGACCTCTTCCGTGCGGAGGCCACCACCGACCGGTACCGCGGCATCCTCGGCGTGTCGGACGAGCCGATCGTCTCCAGCGACATCATCGGCGACTCCCGAGCCTCGATCATCGACGCGGCGATGACCCGGGTCGTGGACGGCACCCTGGTCAAAATCATGAGCTGGTACGACAACGAGTGGGGCTTCACTCAACAGATGGTCCGCGAGGCGCTCTCCGTCGTCGGGGTCACACGCCCGCGGTGAATCGCTCCGCAGGCGCGCGGACCGACCGCCTCCCTTACTCACCCGGTGAAGGCCCGCCCCGCACGGGATCCGGGCGACACGTGGACGGCATAACCACGAGACGACGCAAGGGAGAAGATCATGAGTGGCAACCTCGACCGGCTGGCCGCCGAAGGTGTGGCGGTCTGGCTCGATGATCTGAGCCGGGAGCGGCTGGCCGGTGGCGGGCTGGCCGACCTGGTGCGTGACCAGCGGGTGGTGGGGATCACCAGCAATCCGACGATCTTCGCCAAGGCGATCCGCTCGGGTGCCCGCTATGACGCACAGGTCGGTGACCTGGCCCGCCGCGGGGTGGGGGTCGAGGAAGCGGGCAGGGCGCTGACCGCGTTCGACGTGCGCTGGGCCTGCGACGTCCTGCGACCGGTGTACGAGGCCAGCGACGGAGTGGACGGCCGGGTGTCGCTCGAGGTGGACCCGCGCGTCGCGCACGACACGGCGGCGACGATCGCCGAGGCGAGGGCCCTGTGGTGGCTGGTGGACCGGCCGAACATGTTCGTGAAGATCCCCGCCACCCAGCCCGGCCTGGAGGCGATCAGCACCGCGCTCGGCGAAGGCATCAGCATCAACGTGACGCTGATCTTCTCCCTCGACCGCTACGACCAGGTGCTCCGCGCCTTCCTTGAGGGCATGACCCAAGCACGCGCGGCAGGGCGTGACCTGGCGTCCATCGCATCCGTGGCGTCCTTCTTCGTCAGCCGCGTGGACACCGAGGTCGACTCCCGGCTGGACAAGATCGGCACCCCGGAGGCACTAGCGCTGCGCGGGCGGGCAGCGATCGCCAACGCGCGCCTGGCCTACCAGCACTTCGAGCAGGCCACCGCATCCCAGCAGTGGCAGACGCTGGCCGCGGCCGGGATGCGCCCCCAGCGCCCGCTGTGGGCCTCCACCGGGGTGAAGGACCCCGCCTACGCCGACACCCGCTACGTCGACGAGCTGGTGGCGCCCGGGGTGGTCAACACCATGCCGGAGCAGACCCTGCGCGCGGTCGCCGACCACGGCCGCATCCAGGGCGACACCATCCACGGCACCTATGCGGCATCCCAGCAGTCCCTGGACGACCTCGAGGCTGTCGGAGTTTCCTACGACGACGTGGTACGGGTGCTGGAGAGCGAGGGCATCGCCAAGTTCACCGCCTCCGGCAACGAGCTGCTCGAGCAGCTGGAGACCGAACTGCACGCCAAGCGCCCGGCCGCCTGATGGGTCGCCCGGTCGTGGACCGGCCGCCCCAACGGCCGGCCTCTTGTGAGCGCGATCGGCAACACGCCGGGAAGGGACCAACCGCGCGCAGTGCCCCGCCATGAAGGACGATAGTCCGGCCCCGTGCGTCGCCGACAGGGACCGGATCGCCAGGCGGACCGCCTCAACCTGCGGGCCGCCCGGGCAAAGGAGAGAGAGCATGGCCACGAACGCGGCATTCGTGATCGTAGGAGCGAGCCTGGCTGGCGCGAAGGCAGCACAGACCCTCCGGGAGGAGAACTTCGACGGCCCCGTAGTGCTGCTCGGAGAGGAAAGCGAGCACCCGTACGAACGCCCGCCACTGTCGAAGGGGTATCTGCTCGGCAAGGACGAACGTGACACCGTCTATGTCCATCCTGCCCAGTGGTACCCCGAGCACGACGTCGACCTGCGCCTGGGAGCCACGGTCACCGCGATCGACCCCGCCGGACACGAGGTGACACTCGCAGACGGCAGCCGCATCGGCTACGAGAAGCTGCTCCTGACCACCGGCTCCTCGCCGCGCCGCCTGACCGTGCCCGGAGCCGATCTCGAGGCAGTCCACTACCTGCGCCGGCTCGCCGACAGCGACCGCATCAAAGAATCCTTCGCGTCCGCAACCCGCATCGTCGTGATCGGCGCCGGCTGGATCGGACTGGAGACCGCCGCCGCCGCCCGCGCGGCCGGCGTAGAGGTCACCGTGCTGGAGATGGCGGAGCTGCCGCTGCTGCGCGTGCTGGGCCGTGAGGTCTCCCAGATCTTCGCCGACCTGCACACCGAACACGGGGTCGACCTGCGCTTCGGCGTACAGGTCGCCGAGATCACCGGCGCAGACGGCCGGGCGAATGGTGTGATGCTGGCCGACGGCAGCCGCATCGATGCCGACGCGGTCATCGTCGGAGTCGGCATCACCCCCAACACCCAGCTCGCCGACGCCGCCGGCCTGGAGGTCGACAACGGCATCCGCGTCGACGCCCACCTGAGGACCTCGCACCCGGACATCTACGCCGCCGGCGACGTCGCCAACGCCTTTCATCCGTTGCTCGGGAAACATATCCGTGTCGAGCACTGGGCCAACGCCGTCAATCAGCCGCAAGTCGCAGCCAAGGCGATGCTCGGCCAGGACGTGGCCTACGACCGCGTTCCGTACTTCTTCACCGACCAGTACGACCTGGGCATGGAGTACACCGGCTACGTCGAACCCGGCGGCTACGACAAGGTCGTCTTCCGCGGCCGAACGGACACCCGCGAGTTCATCGCCTTCTGGCTCGCCGAGGGGCGGGTGCTGGCCGGGATGAACGTCAACGTCTGGGACGTCACCGACCCGATCCGCGACCTCGTGACCTCCCGGCGCCCGGTCGACGCGAAGAGGCTCGCCGACTCCGACGTTCCCCTGGCACACTTTCTCGGACGCCCAGACACGACCGCATGATTCGGAGAAGTGCTGCTTGGAGAGGCCCTCCCACCGGCCCGGACAATCGCCGCTGAGGCACCTGTCGGCGACTCAGCGGTCGCGTGTCATGTCACTTCTTCAAGCTGTCCTGTAGCGACGTCTAGGACGAACCCGCGTACGGATTCGCGGTGAGGAAGGTAGGGACTCGCCTTGATGCGGCTGATGGACCGACGTACGTCGACCTCCACGTCATGGAAGGATTCCTCCGGCCACAGGGGCCGGAGACCCGTCTCGCTGCGGATCGGCTCCTTGAGCGTGTAGCCGGGGTAGGTCAGCATTCGGCAGTCGGTGTGATGGATGAGGATGATCTCGTTCGTTCCCAGCAATTGCTGGCTCACCGCCAGCGATCGGACGACGTCGTCCGTGATCACTCCCCCTGCGTTGCGAATCACGCTGGCCTCGCCATCTTTCAGGCCGAGGAGGGCGTAGATGTTCAGCCGCGCATCCATGCAGGCCACTACGGCTACTTGCTGGGAGGGTTCCATCGGGAGGGGGCCGGTGAAGCGAGAGGCATAGGCCCGATTGTTCGCGAGGTACTGCTCGGTGACCGACATCTTCGCTGCCTTTCCCGCACTGGTCTTGGCACGAATGGGCGCTGACGCAGGCTTCTTCGGCTTTGCGCAGCCACCCGCCCGGCGTGAAGAGCTGTGCCAGCGGCCTGCTGGCCGGGCCACAGCCTGGGCGAGCACTGTGTTCCTCACTTCGATGGTCGCCCCGAATACGCCCGCATACGACCTGCGCCACTTTGAGGCGGACACCACAGGGTCCGTGCCGGACAAGGCAGCAAGACGCCTTCTCGACCGCCGCATCCCGTGACAGCCAGCAAGGTCGCGGGACCGGGTGCGGGACCGCGTGCTCCAGGCGGGCTGCACACACGGCACCGACCAGTGCTGTGCTGTTCAGCCGCGGTTCTGCGTCGGGGCGGCACAGAGCCCGTCGCTTTGCGGCGGCGGGTGGGCCGGGGGAGCCTGGAGAGGTGATACGTCGGCGGCGTGTGGGGGCCCGTACGCCCGACGCTCCGCTGCCGTTGCGCGCCGAGAGCGCCGGGCCGTCTCCCAGAGGTGGCGTCAAGGCCCCGCTGGCCTACGTGGTGGCAGCGACCGTACCGGTCGTGCTGCTGGAGTTGACGATTGACGACCGCACGGTGCGGCTCATCCCCCTGCTGATCCTGCTTCCCGCGTTTCCGGCGATGGTCGGCACAGTGCGCCAGACCGCCTGCGCGGTGGGCTGGGTTTTGATCGTCATCACCGCAGTTCTGATGTACCGGCCGCTCCCTTCGTCGTACGACTACGGGATCGTCATGGTGCTGGCCTGCGTGCTCGGCGTGCTGTGCGTGGTGACCTGCCACTGGCGGATCAGGCGGGAACGCGAACTGCTGCGCGTCCGGTCCACGGCTGTCGCTCTCCAACGGCAGATGCTGCGGCCCCTGCCGATCCTCACCGACCGGGTGATCGTCGACGGCCTGTACCTGCCGGTGGAGGCGGACAGGCTGGTGGGTGGAGACGTCTACGAGGTGGTGGCATCGCCGTACGGCACGCGGCTGCTCTTCGGCGATGTCCAGGGCAAGGGACTGCCCGCGATCGGAACCGCCTTCGCGGTCCTCAGCGCTTTCCGCGAGGCCGCTATGCGTGAGCCGACCCTCACCGCGCTCGTCGACAACCTGGAACAAGCTGTCGTCCGGCACAACGCCTTTGCCCAGCAGGCCGGCGAACCCGAGCGATTCGTCACCGCTCTCGTCCTGGGCATCGACACCTCGGCCGAGACGCAGGCCGTCAACTGCGGCCATCTTCCGCCCTACCTGTTGAAAGCCGCCCCGGTCGCCCCCGTTCCACTCGGCGACCCGGGCGTTCCGCTGGGTGTTGCCGACCTCTCTGCCGAACCCAGGACCGTCGCATGGTTCCCCTTCCCTCCGGGTGCCACCCTCATCAGCTGCAGCGATGGTGTCACCGAGGCCCGCGACGCCACCGGCGCCTTCCATCCCCTCGCAGAGCGCCTGGGGGGCCTGGGCGAACATCTCCCCCTGGGAAGTCGCCGATCACCTGAGCGAAGACCTCAGCCGCCACACCGCCGGAGAACACCGGGACGACATCACCGCGCTCGTGGTCCGCAGGACGGACTGAACGACCGCTCACCACAAGCACCCGACACTCGGCTTGGAGGCACCCACTATGACGAACGCCGCCCCTCCCGCACCTGTCGTGGTCGGCACCGACGGCTCTCCCGCCTCCGGGCCGGCCCTGCGCTTCGCCCTTCAGGAGGCCCAACTGCGCCAGACCGGTCTCCGCGCCGTCTGCGCCTACGACTTCACCAGCAGGTACAGCGCACTCCTGTGGCCTGATGCCGCCGGTTTCCATGATCTGGACACACAGCTGCGCGACACCACGTGGGAGGCGGTCAACAAGGCGCTGGACGAGGCTCGGAAGCAGGTCGGCGGCGCGTCGGTGGAGATCGAGATCAGAGCGGAGAAGGGCCGTCCGTCGCAGGTCCTGCTGGACGCGAGCGAAGACGCCTGCATCGTGGTGGTCGGCAGCCGCGGCTCCGGTGCGTGGGGGCGCCTGACCCTGGGCTCCACCAGCACCGAGGTCGTGCACAACGCCCAGCTCCCGGTTGTCGTCGTGCCCGGCGGGCAGCCCGGCGCCCCGTCGTGAGTGACTCCGCCGTCGCCGCACCGGTACGGACGGACGGCTACGCGGAGTTGCGGGACTACGCGGTGATCGGGGACGGCCGCTCTGTCGCGCTCATCGCCTGTGACGGAGCGGTCGACTGGCTGAGCTGGCCGGACCTGGACTCTCCGACCCTGTTCGCCGCCGTCCTCGACCAGGCCCGCGGCGGCAGATTCGACCTGCGGCCCGAGGTGCCGTACACCGCGGCCCGCCGCTATCTGCCCGGCACCAACGTGCTGGAGACAACCTTCACCACCGCAGGCGGCACGGTCCGGGTCACCGACGCGCTGACCCTGTCCGACACCGCCTCCCTGCCGCCCGGACGCGAGCTGGTCCGACGCATCGAGGGCCTTGCGGGCAGCGTGCCGATGGGCTGGAGCGTCCAGCCCCGCTTCGGCTACGGCGCCCGCGTACCGCATCTGGCGCGCCGTGCGGGCGTACCGGTGGCCACCTGCGGCGCCGAAGCGGTCGCGATCTGCGCCTGGCACGCCGGCCGACCGCAGTGCATGCCCGACTCCGTCACCGCCCGCTTCCGGACGGAAGTCGGTACCCGGGCGCTGATCGCATTGCCGTACGCATACCAAGAACCACTGGTCCTACCCGCCCGAGCCGAATGCGAGGCCCGCCTGGACCACACCGCTGCCGCCTGGCGGCAGTGGTCGGACAACCGCACCTACACCGGACCATGGCGTGAAGCAGTACTGCGCAGCGCCCTCGCGCTCAAGCTTCTGGTCTTCGCCCCTTCCGGCGCGGTCGCCGCCGCCGCGACCTGCTCGCTGCCCGAGGAGCTGGGCGGGGAACGCAACTGGGACTACCGCTTCAGCTGGGTCCGCGACTCCGCCTTCACCCTGGACGCCTTCCTCAAGCTGGGCTGCGCACCAGAAGCCACCAGCTACCTCTGGTGGCTCATGCATGCCTCCCAGCTCACCCACCCCCGCCTGAACGTCCTGTATCGCCTAAGCGGCGGCACCCGAGCACCCGAACGAACCCTGCCGCTTGCCGGCTACCGGGGCTCGTCGCCCGTACGCGTGGGCAATGCTGCTGCCGGACAGCTCCAGCTGGACACCTACGGGGAGCTGCTGCAGACCGCATGGCTCTACACCACCGCAGGCCATCGTCTCGACGCCGACGTCGCGCGCCGGCTGGCGGAGATCGCCGACTTCATCTGCACCACCTGGCGACAGCCCGACGCCGGCATCTGGGAGGTCCGCAGCGCCCCGGAACACTTCACCCAGTCCAAGATGATGTGCTGGATCACCCTCGACCGCGCCCTCGACCTGGCCGGGCGGCAGCTGATTCCGGCCCGGCACGCCGCCCGCTGGCACGAAGAGCGTCAGGCCGTCGCCGACTTCGTCGAAACCCGCTGCTTCAGCCAGCGGCTGAACAGCCATACGCGCTCGGCCGGCAGCGACGATGTGGACGCAAGCCTCCTGCTCGGCCTGCTGCACGGCTACCGCCCGAGCGACGACCGACGCATGAGCGGCACTGTGTCCGCCGTCCAGAAGACCCTCCGAGCAGGCCCCTACGTCAACCGCTACCTCGGCCCCGACGGCCTGTCCGGCAGTGAAGGCGCCTTCCTCGCCTGCTCCTTCTGGCTCGCCGAGGCCCTCGCACGATGCGGCCGCACCGAGGAAGCCGTTTCCCTCATGGACCAGCTCGTGGCCCTCGGCAACGACGTCGGCCTCTACAGCGAAGAAATCGACCCCACTACGGGTGCCTTCCTCGGCAACCTGCCCCAGGGTCTGACCCATCTAGCACTGATCAGCGCCGCCTGCGCCATCGGAGAGGCCACACGATGAGCATCTGGGCCGCGCTGGCAGGCGGATTCGTCGGCACCCTCATCCTCACCACCGGCCTGCGGGCCGCCAACACCTTCAACCTCACCCGCATCGATCTGCCATTCCTGCTCGGCACCGCCTTCACCAGCGATCGCACCCGCGCCAAAGCCATCGGCTACAGCGCACACTTCATCAACGGCCTGATCTTCGCCCTGCTCTACTACGCCGTCTTCGCCGCCATCGACTACAGCAGCTGGTGGCTCGGCACCGTCTTCGGCCTCGTCCACGGCCTGTTCGCCGCCACCGCCCTGGTCAACATCCTGCTTCCCCTCATCCACCCCCGCATGGGCACCTCCCAGACCAGCGCCCCCGACGTCGCACTGCTCGAACCACCCGGCTTCCTCATGCTCAACTACGGACGCGGCACACCCACCGTCACCCTCGCCGCGCACCTCGCCTACGGCACCATCGTGGGAGGGTTCCTCACCTGGCCGAGCTGACCACCCGGCCAGCGCCGTTCAGGGGCCCCGAGGCTGACTCCAGCGGGCCCAACGCGGGGCGGGTAGCGTGTAATCAGGACGACCAACCCGCACAGACAAGCCCCGTTCGCGGTCGAAGGCGGAAGGCCAATGGCACATGCACATGAAGCGGCGCCCAGCGGCCCGGACCCTGCACCGCTCCCGACGGATTCCCAGCCGACCGGTAACCGACCGGATGCGCGCGGTCCGCGGCTTTCCTCAGTCGTGGTGTTCGTCCACGACCACGACACATCAGCGGACTTCTACCGGGAACTGCTGAACATGGAAGTCACCGTCCGCACCGCCACTGCCGCTCTACTCGTGGGCCTTGGCGGTTTCCAGGTGTACCTGCGCACCGTGGGCCCCGGCGCCGCCCATCCAGTGGGGCACGTCGGGGCGCAGTACGTCATCTGGACGGCGGACAGCCCCGAGGACTTCCAGCGGTGCGAGCGCGTGCTCAGAGCCCGGTCCGACCGTGTCGACACCAGGGAAGGTGAGGGATTCACCCTCATCGAGGGCCGCGATCCCAGCGGCCTGCCGGTGCTGGTGGCCTATCCGGGGCCTGACGAAGTAGAGCGGCTCGAGATCATCTCTCGATACTACGTGTGAACGCGGAAGGACGCCCGAGTGCCTAGCTCACGAGAGACGGCGAGGAGGTCCTTCCATGGCTCACAGCAGGACGGTACACGTGCGCCGCATCTACGAGGCTCCTACACAGGCTGACGGCGTGAGAGTACTGGTCGACCGGATCTGGCCCCGAGGGATGACCAAGGACAAAGCCCACCTCGACGAGTGGTGCAAACAAGTCGCCCCATCCACGGAGCTGCGCAAGTGGTACAGCCACGACCCCGAGCGCTTCGCGGAATTCCAAGGAGATCTTTGAAGCGCTGGGCCTGGCCGCAGGGTCAGCAGCCACGGCAGACACGAGCGAAGAAGGGGATCGGTCCTTCGACGATCTGGCTGATCCGGCAGTCGGAGCCGCCATGGCGTTCGGTCACCCCGCCGCTTCCTGCGCGCCCTCTTCGACGCCACGAGCGGGTACGAAGGCGACGAAAAGTTGGTCACCGCCTTCGAGTCATGCCGGAGGTTCGCCGAGCTGCTGGTCAAGGCCGGGCGGGTGGACGAGGCCATCACCCTGCTCACACCCCACATCGACGGATGGCTGCTGTCGGTCCTGGTAGAGCTGACTGAGGGGCAGGACCGTGACGAGCGGGTGCTGGAACTGATCGCACCGCTGGCGCAGCGGGTCAGGAACGCTCGCGCCGAGGGCCGGTGGCGCGATGACGCTTGGGACGCGCAGGAGCGTGAGGCTCAGGTTTTGGAACGTGCCGGCCGCGCCGATCAGGCGATCCGGATTCTCGGCGCGGACATAGCCGCGGGCCGCTTCCTGACGCAGAACACTCTCACCGCCTACGCCGAACTCCTCGTGCGTCATGGGCGGATCGAGGAACTGCGTGAACTAAGGCTTGTCCCGCAATTCTTTGCGGGCCTTCGCAGGTGCTGGCGGTGGGCGGTCAGCGCCTCTCCACCAGTGTCGAGTAGGCCCTCTCAAGGCCCTGGGCGTAGCCAGCCCCCAACTCGACGTAGACGTGGCCGCTGGCCGCACAGGCTTCGCGTAGGGCAGTGCTCTGTTCCCTGACCCACGCGGCGATCTCCCGATAGGTGGTGTCATCGGCTCCGTCGAGCCAGTCCGGGGCGGCCCTCAAGTGTTCGGTGGTCAGCTCCGCGTTCCCAAGGAAGACGCAGCTCAGTGGCATCCCGAGATCAGCGGCGGCGGTGGCTGCCGCCGGCGTGACGATGTCGCCCTCGACCACATAGCCGTCCAGGGGATCGGAGTCGTCGAGGCTCTCCGCGGTGGCACGGATGAACTCAACGAGGAAGGGCTGCGCCGGTACGGCCTTGTCCGGGTGCGTGCCGTGGCGCACGCCGTGCTGGGGCGCGGCGCGCTGCAGCATCGAAACCAGAGCGTCGGTCGGGCATCCGGGGATGCCGTCCCGTTCCAGCAGCATCCACGCGAGGGTGCTCTTGCCCACCCGTGGCGGGCCGCCTATCAGGTAGATCACGTGCAGACCGTACCCCGGGCGGCAGTTCGGGTGATCTCGCGGTGGCAAAGTCGTGACCACACCTCCAGATCGGGCAGGTCAACGTGCCATGGGACGATCTTTAGGCCCTCACCTACGCCGCGACCCTGCCCGCGGACCAGTACGGCCTGACCGAGACGATTGCTCGGCTCCTGGAAAAGTCCGGCCGCGTCGAAGAGGCCATCAGCCTCCTGCGGGCCAGCGACAGTGAGCGGCCCTCTGAGCTGGCCGACCTCCTCATCCGGCAGGGCCGCGCCGCCGACGCGATCGCCGGCATGCCCTCCCTCTCCGCGCTCCACGAGGCGGCCCGACGACGTGACGCCGCCATCCAAGCCGCCCGTGGCCCCAGCGAACCCCCCTTCTAGACCATCCTGCGAGGCACACCGAGCCGAGGCCGGCGCCGACAAAGCGCCGCATTTGGCGAACGGTGCCAACTGAGTTGGTCAGTCACACCCGGGTGACTGCTCGAGATAGATGACATCGAGTCGTTCCGACTGACACCGACACGTGCGCCGTCAGTCAGGAACGGCCCCTGCGGCCCTGGCCTCGTCGTCCGAACGCGGTCGCGGCATGATTTCCGCTGTGCATGAAGACGAGAAGGGGCGCGGGATCGCGCCCTACGCGCTGACCGAGACGGAGCACGGCCACGTCTGGGGCGTCTGCGCCGACGTGGAGGGGCTGTTCGGAGAATCCCAGCGCGGGACGTACGAGCTGTTCGGCTGGGTTCCGGAGGGATCCGGCGTGCCCGCTTGGGCCGGCAGCAGGGTGTGGCTGGTGCCGGAGGACGAGTCATTCGATGCCTGGCTGCTGGAGGACGCGGAGAGTTTGGGGCAGCCCCCCGGGACGGCCAGTCTGGTGCTCACCGGCCTGGACGACTACGAAGGTCCGCCCGAGGGGTACAGGGGTCGCGTTCGCGTACACGACGGGCATCGTTGGCTGGGCTCCTGCCGGGAATTCACCCGCATCCTGTCGCCCGACCAGATGCCTGCACCAATTGTCCTGCGAGGGCTCGCGCAGAGTGATCAGCTCAGGGCGGCATTGACGAAGGGCACCCGGCGGGCGCTGGATCTGGAGGAGGCCGCGCTGGAAATACGGGACGGCCGAGGCGAGCTGCTCACCGGAGGTCTTGACGCTCTGGGCGTCCAGCACGCAGGCGCTCGGCTCGCCGTCCCGGCCTTCCGCCGCTCGGACCAGTCGCCTCAGAACTCCGTTGAGCTGGTCGAAGACGCCGTCCTTCTGCCAGGCGGCGAAATAGCCGTAGACGGTCTCCCATGGGGCGAAGTCGTGGGGCAGGTACCGCCAGGGGATCCCGGTGCGGTCGACGTAGAGGACGGCGTCCATGATTCGGCGAAGATCGTGCTCGGGCGGCCGGCCGATGTCCAGGCCCTTCCCTCTTCGCTCGGCCCGCCAGGCCGACAGAATGGGCTCCTCAACTCCCACCGGGCGTCGGACAGGTCACTCGGGTACGGCCGCAGTCGGGACATGTTTCCGTACTACCGTCGGCCGCCGTGCTGCCACAGGGCGCAAACAGGGGTGAGCGGGGGCTCCTTGGGATCAGACAGGAGCGAACGGCTTGAAACGGACCCCCGTCTGCCGACACCAGCACCAGGCATCACGACAGTCGCCAGAGACCTCAACCGCCCCACGCAGGCCGGCCACCCAGTACGCTGCTAAACACACTCTGCGGGACAAAACGCTCTTTAAGACGTCGTTTGTTATCGCGGTTCCCGGGAGCACGGGTGACTGAGTACGTAAGTTGGCTCTTGAGCATGCTTGTTGGTGCCTGAGTGCAATTCCTCGGCCGCAACGGAGCGGGCGGGCTTCTGTCCAAGGCGTTACAAGACCTCGCCAGTAGACTCCGACACCATGATGGCCGCCACTCCCGTATCGCCCGTCCCGGTCGCGCCGGCCAGTTTGACCCGCAGGGCCAAGAGGTTCGTCGAGTCGGAAGGCATCCGTGTTGCCCGGCAGGGCATCGAGCGTCACCGCGAAGCCTGGATCGAGCACGGTGTCCCGGTCGCGGAGGTCGATCGCGCAGTGGCCTTCGAGGACCGTTGGGGCGGTCTCGCGCTGCCGCCGGCACCGTTTTACGAGAGCGGCCCGCGCATCCTGGGCGCGGACGTTCCCGAGGGCTCGGCCACTGAGGGCTGGTGGATCCCGGCCGGGGACTGCCGATATTCCATGGCCTACGGATTCATGATCGGCCCTGGCGGCGAGTTCGGGATTCACGGCTACCACTGGGCACCACTGCATACCAGTACCGAAGGCTGGCTGGAGTCGTTGGCACTGGCCGGCCATGCGAGACGCTGGGCCAAAACCATCACGAGGATCACCGGCAAGGCTGTCGACTCCCTGGACTTCGACGGGTACGAGCCGGTACCTGAAGTGCGGGGCTTGACCGACACCTGGTGGCGGGGCAAGGACTCGCTCATCGCCCTGTACCGGGGCGAGGCCGTCGGTATGGACGCTCCGGGATGCCTTGAAGCCCATATCTATGGTGGCCTCGACGAGTGGGGCCTTCACGGCGGCTGACCGCTGGCCGGCATGCCGGACCTGAGTACCCGATTGGACGGACGAGCCGACGATCACGATGGTGACCGGTTCTGTGCGTCCGCACGAACGAGGCGGCGGAGGCAGATGAGGGCCGCGTAGATACCCGCGAAGGCAAGGAAGTACTCGGCCTTGCGCTCATATCGCCGATGCAGGCAACGCAGCCGGGCAGCCAGGACATCGTGCGTTCCACGACCCAGCGATGGCTGCCCAGGCGTTGGGAGGACTCGATGCGACGGCGGGCAATCCGCGGCACGATGCCGCGCTCGCGCAACCATTGCCGCAGATGCGAGCCGGCCCGTCGAGGGTCACTTTGCCGGGTCGGTGCCGTACGTCACGGTGTTGGGCGCGTCGAGTGCCATGCCGGCGTGACACCCCTCGGTCCACACCTCTCGCTCGGCGCGGTCCATGCCTTCCGGGACGCAATTGCGCAGTCCCGCTGCCCTATGAGCTCGTAACACGATCTTGTTGAACGTCCCTGGTCGACCGTGACCGGTATGCCGATTCGGCCGTTCGGGATGGTGTGACTACCCGGCCATGGATCGTGGACGACGACCTGTGGGTGCTGATCCAGCCGCTGCTGCCGCCCTGGCCCGAGAAGGCTCCCGGCCCGCGGCCGGTTCCGGACCGGCTCTGCCTGCAGGGCATCCTGTACGTGCTCCACAACGACATCGCCTGGCAACTCCTGCCCCTGGAGCTAGGGTTCGGCTCCGGGCAGACCTGCTGGCGGCGGCTGGGCCGATGGCAGCAGGCCGGGGTCTTCGACCGGTTGCACCAGATTCTGCTCGCCGAGCTGAACTCCGCCGGCGAGCTGGACTGGTCCAGAGCGTGCGTCGACGGTTCCCACGTTCGCGCGAAAAAGGGGGAGCCGACACCGGTCCGTCGCCGGTCGACCGGCGGAAGACAGGCAGCAAACATCACCTGATCTGCGACGGACGCGGCACCCCGCTCAAGGTGATCACCACCGCCGCCAACGTCAACGACGTCACCCAGACCCTCGCCCTGGTCGAGGGCATCCCGCCCATCGCAGGCCGCCCCGGCCGACCCCGCCAACGCCCCGTAGCCCTACTCGGCGACAAGGGCTACGACTCCGACCCCAACCGCCGCGAACTGCGCAAGCGCCGGATCCTGCCGGTCATCTCCCGCAGAGGCGCCCCGAACATCGAGGGCCTGCAAACTCCGCTACGTCGTTGAACAGACCTTCGCCTTGCTCCACCAGTTCAAACGCCTCGCCGTCCGCTGGGAACGACGCACCGAACTCCACGACGCCTTCGTCTCCCTCGCCTGCAGCCTCATCTGCTGGAGACGCCTCAAGAAGGCCCGAACATGATCGCGTTACGAGCTCTATGGAGGTCGGATACCGAGTATCCGGGGTAGCGAAGTCGTGTTCCGGCCCTTCGGGGGCTGCACTCAGGTGAGGTCGAAGGTGACGTTCGCGGAGCCGTCCCAGTCCGGTGCCTCCGTGAGCAAAAGGGTTCCATTCTCTGCCTCGACGACTCGCACCATGATCCCGCCGCGATCCTCGCTGGGAAACGCAATGGAGAAGTGGGGATCCATCTCCATGAGGAAGTCCCAGCCCTCGCGCTGGGTCGTGTCGAGGGCATTGGCATGCCGACCGGTTGCCCGCCATGTGCCGACCTCGTCGACAGTGACGGTGATGTCGATGTCGTACATCTCAAGGCACGTCGCGGGATTGGCCCACCATTCGAGGCGGGCCTGACCCACGAATCGATCCATGAGCACACTATGCACGGTGCCCAGGCCGGACGGGCAAGTCTGTGAAGCTGCCGGCCGCCGCAGGTCAGGCCGCGAGACAGAGTTGCATGAGGCAGACCGGACAGCCCTCGCCTCAACCGGCTGCGCCTCATATGCCCTCGCCGCCTCCGGACCTCATTCTGAAACCATCAGCAAGCCTCCCCCGGGAGGCTTGCTGTAGCGCCAGAAGCTCGTCAGGAGATACCGCCTCGTGAACCGCGTCGGACACACTTGGGTTCGCGCCTCGCCGACCTCACTGAACATCCCGACACACACGCTCAAGGAGAAGCCACCTCGTGATCCGCGCCGGACGCGCCGCACTGGTCCGCACCCTCCCCGACCTCGCCACGGCGGCGGGCAAGACACCCAAGACGTTCGCCAACCAGAAACTGCACCGGCTGCCCGGGCACCCCGAACCCATCAGCTCACCGAAGGCACGCGTGCTGCTCTGGGACGGCGAACAGATCGACGCCTACAACGCCGGCCGGCCCGTCGCACCGCTGCCCACCAACGACAGCGAAGACGATCTCCTGGACCGCAACGAAGCCGCCGAACTCGCCGGCGTCGCTCCCCGCACATGGGACCGCTACGCCAACCTCCCCGGCATCCAGCCACGGCCCGACCCCGTAGACGTCACCGACACCGAACACTGGAAACGCGGCGACATCCACACCTGGCTCGCCGGCCGCCCCGGCCCCGGCACCTCCCCCGGCCGCCACACCGGAAGCCGGGAAAAAACACGCGCGCGAACATGCGTGCACGCACGGCCGAACTCCTCGAACAAGAGCTCGTCCCAGGACGACGACCTGCGCGCGTTCCTCCTGGGCCTGATGGCCACACGATAAGGAGGCAGCAGTGATCACCGTCACCGGAGCGTTCCACGACGGTGCGACTTACACCGTGCAGATCACCGGGCGAGCCGACCACCCGGTGATCGGGTCGTACAGGGCCGCGGCCTCGAGCTCCACCGGGGCGAGAGCGTTGCCCTGTCCACCACCGGCCCGATGACGACCGTCGCCGGCGACGACGAGGCGTCCATTTTTTCTCGCGGCGCTGCGGCAGTTCACCACGGTTATCGAGGAGACAGGGCCCACGCTGAAGGTCGCCCGCGTGCCAGAGCGGTGAATCGGGCGCTTGCCCAATTGGGCAAGAACGATCTTGAAGCTACTTTGTGCTTCCGCAGTCTTCGAGCGCGGTCAGCTTCACAGACGAGTTCGTCGCGAGTTCGCGGGCACCGTGAGGGGGGTGTGAACCAAGGAGGAGATCAGCGGGCTTGGCTCTCTCCATCTCTTCCCCTTCCTCTCGGATCCACGGCTTACCTGAGGGCGCCTCAACGATGAGGGCGTCAACCACGAACGGTTCCCAGATCGCACCGGATGTCCTGCGTATCACTCGCTCGGAAGTTCTGGAGATGGTGACATCGGGGATGTCCAGGCGGGAGCAAGGCGGAATCGCCCCTACAGGGAGCCGCATGTAGCGCTCGTTTTCCTCGCTCAGCGGGAAGTTGAGGCGCACGGTTCCCTCGACCGGGTCGAGACCGCGGTTGGTGATCACCAATCCGCCGCGCTCGGGCCAGAATGTCACGCTTGAGACCACCCTTCGCGCGTCTTCCTCCTGTTGCTCACGCGACTGGGCGAGCTGGTCGTTCGCGATCTCTGCCGCCTTGACAGTGCCCCAGGCGGTTACACCCAGGCCGAGCGCCGCGATCAGTGCAGCAAGGACGGCAGTGTGCTTGGCCCAGTCCGCTCGTTGATACCGGCTGCGAATTGCGTCCGTGATTCGCAGCGCGCGACTAGGACTCGGCGCGGTGACGTCAGACGCTGGAACCGGCGGTGTTGGGGGTCCCTGAGGGCGAATGGGTGGTCGTGGGGGGAGCTGTCGTATGCGTAACCGGGGAGGGCGGGAACGGGGCAAGAGGCGGCCTCGCATTCACGGACGGATCCTGTCCTTAAGACGCACGCGTGTGGGTCCGAGTTCCCTGAGTGTGAGCAGACACAAGCTCCGCTGCGCCCTCATCCTGCTCTCGTGATCAGATACGGATTCGCCATCAAGGTTCTTCCCCAGGGCGGCAAGCCCTTCGGGGAGGAGGACGACGACGAGAACGACGAGAACGACGAGACCACGGACACCGAACAGTCCTCGCTCGACGAGGCCAACCCCAGCGTCTCCGACCCCGCTCCCACCGACGACTTCGTGGACGACCTCCCCGAGGACCCGAACGCAGCACCGGCCGCACCGGCCGGGGATCCCGCAGCCGCACCCCAGGACCCGGCCGCCGCTCCGGAAGGGACGTCGGCCAGGACCCGGGCGCCACCCCGGCACCTGCCGACGACAACTCCCGCCCTTGGGCCGGAGACATGTACGACGAAGGCGACGAGACCGAACCCGACGGCGCGGGCACGCGGCCGGCCGCCAGACGGACGGAACCCCGCGACGGCGGGCACGGCGGTCTGGGACGGCCCGGAACCGCAAGTGCAGGGCCAGGGCGGGTGGGGGTGGGAGAGCGGAACAGGCAGACGCGGTCGTCCCTCGGCCGAACCCCTTCCGCCGCCCCCGAGGCATCGCAGAATCAGGGGCGCGATCGGACACCCGTCGGGCCGTCGACCGCCGCAGGACTCCATGGTGCGGTGTCGGGCACGACGCCACGTGACTCACGTCACGTCGGGCGGGGACAGGATTCCGTTATCCGGTGCCCATGCCGACGTCTCCCATGTGTCGGCATCGTCAACAGGCAGGACAGGCAGCGTGAATCAGGGCATAAGCACGGAGCAGGCCGCCCAGGGTCGGGAGCTGGTCAGGGCGGCGATGAGCGGCGACCCGTGGGCACGGGACCCGATGATCGCCGCCCACGTGCCCCTGGTCTACAACGTCGTGGGCCGCGCGCTGAACGGACACCACGACGTCGACGGCCTCGTGCAGGAGACGATGCTGCGGGCCCTCGACGGACTGGGCGGCCTGCGTGACCCGGACGAGTTCCGGCCGTGGCTGGTGGCCATCGCCGTGGGCGGTGTCCGTACACACATGCAGCGGTCCCAGCTCCTCGGCGATGCCGATGGCCTCCCCCTGCCCGGGCCGGACTTCGCGGACCTGACCATCGAGCGCCTCTACTTGGCGGGGCAGGAGCGCGAGGCCGCCGAGGCGGCGCGCTGGATCGAGCCCGAGGACGGCGTTCTCCTGGCGTTGTGGTGGCTGGAGTGCGTGGGCGAGTTGAGCCGGTACGAGATCGCGGCGGCCCTGCAGTGGCCCGTCGAGCACACGGCAGTAGTCGTGGCGAGCCTGCGGGCGCGGCTCGACGCGGCCAGGGTCGCCGTCGGTGCGGTGTCGGCGAACCCGCTCTGCCCGGCCCTCGGATACGAGGCGGGGACCTGGGACGGCCGCCCTTGCGCCGCGTGGCGCGAGCGCCTCGCCCGGCACGCCGGCGGCTGCGCCCAGTGCTCCGCCCGCTGGCGAGGCCTGGTGCCCCTGGAAGCGCTGCTGGCCGGGCTGCCCCTGGTACCTCCGCCGACGCCGCTGCTCGCCGGGGTCCGCGAGTCCGCCGCATGGGCGCTCGCGGCGACCGCGGCCACCCCGCAGGCGACGACCCGGACACCGGATGCGTACGAGACGCCGGAGCCGCACGGCGAACCGTGGCAGTACGCCACGGAGGGCCGAGCCGACTGGAGCGATCAGAACCACGACACCGACCGGTACGACCACATCGCCTCGGTCGATCTGACGCGCCCGTTCCCCCCGGGCATGCCGGAGGAGGCGCCCTCGGTGCTCGGCTCCCCGAGTGCAGCCGCCCGGGCGGCTGTGCCCGGTGCGCGCGGAGCACGGAACGCCCACCGTCGCCGCCGCCAGGAGCGGGAGCGCAACCGGCGCAGGGTCGTCGTCACCGCGGGCATGGCGGTCGTGGCGCTCACCGGCGGGTCCTTCTACCTGGGCGGCGGTCGCGGGGGAGACGGCGATGTCCTCGAAGTGAACCGCGCGGCGGCGCCGGCCCCGGACCTTCCGTCCGCGCAGGAGGCCACCGGCCTCACCCCGACCCCCTCGACGGTGTCGCCCTCCGCTTCCGCCTCTGCCTCGGCATCGCCCAGCGCCAAGGCCGCGACCACGCCGCCGACCCGCACCGCGGCGCCCGATGCGGCGAAGACGACCACCCCCCGCACCTCGGCGCCCAGGCCCAAGCGCACGGAGACCGACACCGGCACCGGTTCCGGCAGCGGCTCGGGTTCGGGTGCGAGCAGGCAGGGCGACTCCGGCTCGGGCTCGGCCGTCGACCAGGTCGTCAGCCTGGTCAACGCGGAGCGCGCCAAGGCCGGATGCGGCCCGCTCACGGCGAACTCGACCCTGAACAGGGCGGCCCAGGGCCACTCCGACGACATGGCCGCGCGCGACTACTTCGACCACACCAACCCTGACGGCGACGGACCTGGCGAGCGCGTCACGGCGGCCGGGTACCCCTGGTCGACGTACGGCGAGAACATCGCCATGGGCCAGAGCACCCCGGAGCAGGTGATGGAGGCCTGGATGAACAGCCCGGGCCACCGCGCGAACATCCTCAACTGCGACTTCAAGGAGATCGGGATCGGCATCCACAACGAGGGCGGCCCCTACTGGACGCAGGTGTTCGGCGCCCGACGAGGGTGACACCGTCCCCAGGACGGCCGCCGGGCGCCACGGACGTGCGATCCGCCACCGTGGACCCGGCGGCCCCCGGTCGAACCGGCAGACATACAAGGACCGAACCGCCCCCGCATCCGCTGCGTCCACTGACGCAAGCACTCCTTGCGGCGCCGAGGCCCGTGACGGGGGCGCAAGGCCAGGCTGTGCGAGCTGCCGCGGCTCCGGCACCGTCGCACCCCACTGCCGGACACGTCGTCTCCTCGTCACCGTGGGGCGTGATCACGCCTTCTTTCCGCCACCCGATCCTCCGCGATCCTAGGCGCGGCGCTGGCCGTGCTCACCGCGGGCTCCGTCCTGACCTGGACCCTGAACCGCGACGACTAAGCACGCCGTCGCGGGGCAGCCGGCGGCGCGGGGAACTCCACTGTCACGGTGGTGATCGGGGCGGACGCGCCAATGAGCGGCGGACTGTCCTCGATGGGCGCCAGTATGAAGAACTCCGCCGACCTGGCGGCCAGGACCGCCAACGAGTCCCGGCACGTCCCCGGCGTGACGTTCGAGATCAAGGCCCTGGACGACGGCGCCGACCCGGTCAAGGGCGCGCCCAACGCGGCCGAGTTCGTGTCCGACGAGAAGGTGCTGGGGGGCGTCGGCCCTCTCAACTCGGGTGTCGCCCGAACCCTGGTACCGCCGCTCGCGGAGGCGGACATGGTCAACGTGTCACCAGGCAACACCGATCCCAACCTGACCCTGGGCACCGACTGGGCCGACGGTCCCAGGTCCCGCCCTCACCCCACTTACTTCCGCACGATCGCCACGGACGTCGTCCAGGGGCCCTTCGCCGCCAGTTACCTGCATGCGGCGAAGAAGACCAAGCTCTATGTGATCGACGACGCGAGCGCCCACGGCACCGCTCTCACCACCGGCCTCACGGCCGAGTTCACCAGGCTCGGCGGGAGCGTCGTCGGCACCGAGCAGGTCGATCCCGATGAGCCTGCCTTCGACGGCCTTGCCGTGAGAGTGCGGTCCTCGGCGCCGACGCCGTCTACTTCGGTGGCTACTACGACACCGCGGCGCAGCTCTCCCAACAGCTCAAGCAGGCGGGGATGAACGTCCCCATGATGGGCGGCGACGGCATCTTCGACCAGCAGTACCTCACGGCGAACCCCGAGGCCGAGGGCGACCTCGCCACCAACATCGGGGTGCCCGCCGAGGAATCAGAGGCAGGCAGGACTTCCTCACCCGCTACCAGAAGGCGAACTACCCGGAGCCGGCTGGTACGGCCCCTATGCCTACGACGCGACCTGGACCCTCATCGAGGCGGTGAAGGCGGTCGTGACCGCCAACGGCGGCACCCTCCCCGACAACGCCCGCGCGAAGCTGCCGCAGGCCGTCGCCGGATCGACCTTCGAGGGGGTCACCGGCCCCTTCGCCTTCAACACGTACGGCGACACGGGGTCAACCCCCGGCTGACGGTGTACACGGTGAACGCAGGCAGCTGGAGGACGGTGACTGGCAGCCGCGCCACCCCCTGACACGCGCGGGGGCATCCGGTTCTGCCGACCGGCGCGACACGCGGGCGGCTGTGACATCGAGCTGCCGAAGGCACCCGCCACGCCGCGAGCCGAGCACGAGGAGAGTCTTGGGATGATGTGCGGGAAGCCCCATCCTGCGTCGTCGCACCAGCCCGGAACCACAGAATCGGCAAGGAGCCCCGTGGACTCGACCGAGTACGACTGTCAGCGCATCGACTGCGCGTTCGCACCCGAGAGCTTCAAGCACGACCCGGACTGCATGTTCCGAGAGGGCCCGTACTGCCTTCCATCCGGCGAGGAGAACTCCGACGACCAGCCGTCACATTGCTGCTAGGAGGCGGCCCTTCGGCGCTCACTGCCCGGTGCGGGCCGCCTTCCTGGCCCAGAGGATGAGGGGCACCTGGAGGGGGAGGCGCGCGTAGGCGATGGTCTTGGCCGCGGTGGGGCGGTTGCGCCAGTCGTATGCCATCTTCACGTTGGCCGGGAAGACGGCCGCGAAGAAGAGCGCCGTCGCCCGGGCGCTGGCCTGGCGCGTCGCCGGAATCGCGAGCCCCGCGGCCAGCACCAGTTCGGCGGCGCCGCTCGCCTGCGTCCAGGCCCGGGGGCTGCCGGGCAGCGCCTTCGGCACGGTGGCGTCGAACCGCCGGGGTGCGACGAAGTGCGCGGTGCCCGCGGCGGCCAGCAGGCCGGCGAGCAGGAGAGCGGGACGGGCGGACCGAGACATCGGGCTCCTCCTGGTAGGGGTGGGTTACCGCAGAGTAAGTATGCGCAAGGCCGGGCAGTATGACCAGCGGCACCGTGCAGGAGTGCAAGGCGGGACCTGGCGGGAAGGCCGGTGACTGGTCGACCGAAGGAGCACCGGCGCCCTGCCTGGACACCGCGACGCCCGGACGGGTGCGGCCGGGCCACGTCGTCCCGACCCTCACGCCGTGCCGGTGGACTCGTTCCGCGTCGCGGCAAGGCGCGCTTCCGCGCCGTTCAGAAGCGTGTCCAGCACGACCGGATAGGTGCTGAGGTTCATCCGGTTCGCCAGCAGGTGTGCGGTGGCGGCGATGTGCGGACGGGTCGTGGCGGGCAGCCGGGCGTCCGTGGAGGTCCACATCTCCTCGTCCGCCTCCCTTGCCTCGTCCTTGATGGCCAGAGCACCCGCGTCCAGGGCGGCAAAGGCCAGGGCCAGGTCGACGAACGCGTGATAGACGCCGCCGGCGTGCGAGTCACCGAAGCCCCCGTCGCGCAGGAGGCCGAGGATCGTCTCGTCCACCTCGATCTCCCGGGGGCGGCCGGTGACGCGGCTGGCGGTCAGTACGGCGGCCTGAGGGTGGGCGAGATAGGAGGGCGTGGATGGCCAGACCCAGCGAACGAAGGTCGGCGCGCCAGTCCCCGGTGGCAGCCACGCGCGCCCCTGCGGGGGCATGCCGGCCCATCGCTGTCGACGAGCCCGAGATCGCGACGGTCGGGGAACCCCGAAGCAGAGGAGACACGCCCAGAGCCCCCGGATCCACCCACGGCTCCTGGTGGGACCGGACGGGATGTTCCTGAGTCATAGATTCCAACTCGACTGGTCTGACCACTAGACCATCGGTCCTCTGTGCTCGTAGGGTCTCCGCATGCCTCTGCAACCGGTCAACCGACGCTCAGTTCCTGACGAAGTGTTCGACCAGCTCTTCGGGGAACTCGTGAGTGGCAGCCTTGCCCCCGGCGACAGCCTTCCCAGCGAGCGACGCCTCGCGGAAGTCCTCGGCGTCTCACGTCCCGCAGTACGGGAAGCGCTGCAACGACTCGCACACGCCGGCCTGGTGGAAGTCCGCCAGGGTGACACCACCACCGTTCGGGACATCCGCAGAGCGGGTGGCCTCGATCTGCTCCCTCGCCTGCTGTTCGCCGGGGGCGAGATCGACCTGGGAGTCGCCCGCAGCATCTTGGAGGCACGGCTCCACGTCGGCCCGAAGATCGCGGAACTCGCGGCACGACGCAGGGGACCAACTCTCGCCGCTCCGCTGCGAGCCGCCGTCCGAGCGCTCGACGACGACACCGATCCCGTGAACAGGCAGCGCCATGCCCTGACTTTCTGGGAGAACGTCACGGATGCGGCAGAGTCCGTGACCTTCCGCCTGATGTTCAACAGCCTCCGAGCGGCCTACGAGCCCGCCCTGGAGGCTCTGGCGCACGTCATGGCCGCGGAGGTGGACCGGACCGACGCCTACGCCGCTCTGATCGACGCGATCGTCCGAGGCGACGCGACTGCGGCGCGCACCCGCGCAGAGGATCTGCTGCGCCCGGCGACCGAGGCCCTGATCGATGTCATCGATCAACTCGAGGAGAGTCATGAACCTGCGTAGAACCCTCCAACGGAAGCGGGCACTCGCTGACGGGACCTCAGGCGAGGCCGCCCGTGCCCGCGTTCGGGCGGACAAGGCCACGCAGTCGTCGCCCCGCCGGACCGAGGTCACGCTGGGAAGCGTCTTCCGGGCCTTCTGGCGCTACCCCTCACCGTGGATGATCAGCGGGGTCCTGGTGACAGTGCTTGCCTGCAGGGTCGTCATGTGGGACTGGCGCATCGACGACGCGTACGCCCCGGTCATCCTGATCCTGCTGTTTCCGCTCCTCGAGTGGCTGATACACGTCTTCGTGCTGCACTGGCGTCCGAGGAAGGTCGCCGGAGTCGTCCTGGACACCCTTCTGGCGAGGAAGCACCGCGAACACCACGTCGACCCGCGCCAAGTCCCCCTGATCTTCATCCCCTGGAAGGCCCTCGTCTGGGTCATCGTGGGCTACAACGCGGCGGCCCTCATCGCCTTCCCGCGACTGGGCCAGGCCCTGACGTTCATGGTGACGGTGGCGGTGGCAGGGCTCGTCTACGAGTGGACGCACTACCTGATCCACAGTGACTACCGGCCGCGGAGCAGGGCCTACAAGGCGGTCTGGCGCAACCACCGGCTGCACCACTACAAGAACGAGCACTACTGGTTCACGGTCACGACGACCGCCAGCGCCGATCGCCTCCTCGGGACCTACCCGGACCCGGCCACGGTGCAGACCTCACCGACCGCCAAGAACCTGCACGGCGTGGCGTGACGCACCTGCCGCATCAGCCGTGGGCTCGGGACGAGGGTGGAGCCGGCTGACGCCAGTCAGACCCCGGCGATCTGGAACTCGAAGAAGAGTGCAACGAGGACGGACGGCGCACCTGGTATGGCTTTGTCGGGGCGATGCGTACGCAGGTCATGCTGGACCGGGATCCGCAGGTGCCGGCTCTCGAATGCAGTCCTGAGGAGTACGTCTGGCCTGTTCCAGGACGGCGGAGGCCGCGCCGCGGGATTCCACGAGGAATGGACGTCGACCGGACTGTACCTGCCGATAGGTGAGTACGGGCCCGTCCCCCAGTGCCAGGCATCCGGGAGCGTGGGTCCCGACCGTGGTCGGGACCCACGCTCCGAGCTGTACATCCGAGGAGTCAGACGCCGCTCCATCCAGACAGCGGGGCTGGGCCCTGCCCTTCTTCACCGTCCAGGGAGCCAAGGCCCGGCACCTGCACCCACCGGGTCATGCGCGTTCCTGCAGCTCTCCCTGAAGGGCCAGCTGATACTCCCGCCCATCGGACGCGAGCGGCTCCACCTGGCGGCCCTCCAATTCCCGCTGCCTGGCAGCCAGGGCCGCCAGCATCTTCGCCCGGTAGGGGTTCGACGCACCAAGGGCCTTCGCCACCTCCACGGCCTCGTCCAACAGGGCCAACCGTCGCTCGGGCAACTCCCGCACCAGGGGCGACGCGCTCGCCTCCACCAGGACGTACGCCAGCTTCGACCCGTACGCCTTCGGCTCGACCTCTGCCAGAACGCGGTAGATCCACAGTCCCTCGGCACCGCGCACCACCCGCCTGTTGGCACTGAGCAGCCTGACCCTCGCCAGCACAACCATGTCCTGATCCATCGATCCCCCTTCGTCCCCCCACCCCGACCGGTGCACGTCACACGGCGAGACAGCACAGCGAACGCGCCGACAACCGAGAAAGGTTGCCGACAGGTTGGCCGGAAGTGGAGACGACGAGTCTGGCTCGCGGTACCAGTCGCCACAAGGCCGAACGGACGTGCAGTACGTCCTACCGAAACCCCCTCTGAACAGGCATGATGGACCTGACACTCACGCAAATCCCGTCTACCACCCCCTTTCGTCGACTCACGCACGGCATCCTGTGCATGATTGCCAGTTCCTGATCCCGGGCTTGAGCATCTTCGAGCAAGGGGCAGAGTTCGGAGCAGACTCGGCAGCCCTGGTCTACGCGTTCCCCTGTCAAGTCCGAGCGCATTGCGGCGCGGCCGTACGAGCGGGCTGGGGGAAGTGAAGGTCGTTCGTGAAGGTCTCCGGCGAGTCGGTGCCAGCGAAGACTCCCGACCGGCGGCCGGGAGTCCAGCTGCAGGAGGCCCCGTCAAGCCGCGAGTCCCGCACCGATCCCCTGAGCTTCCGCGACCTCATGGCGCTGGCGATCCTGCCGAACGAGCGCATCGCCTCCACCGGACCTGCCGGCCTGTACCGCGCTGCTCGGCACCGGCAGCCTCGGTGCGCTCTTGGTCCAGGGTGCTGTCCCGCCAGGATTCCCGTTCGTGTGGCCGCTCGTGGTTCTCGCGCTCGGCGCGATGGCATACGACGTCGCGCTCCGCGCCGTGCGCCGTCGCGAAGGCTGACGACCACCCTCCCCAAGGAGGTGGGCTGGTGCACCCTCGCAGCCGCGCCGACACAACGGAAAGCGCTGCAGCTACCCGTCAGCCGTGCCTACGCTCTGGCCCGCGGCCGGCGAGGGACGCACGTTCGTTGCTTCTGCCGCTGGTGCGGCGCCCGAAGGGTCGCCGCACCAGCGGGCTGGCTAGCGGGCCGACCGACGCGTCGGTGACGACTCCGGCCCGGCGGCCAAGGACCGGGAGTTGATGGCGCTGACGAAGGCCGAGCTGTACAAGAGGCGGCCGGCATCTCGGGTCGCTCGTCCATAAACCACGACCAGCTTGCCGACGCCCTCGCCCACACCGGCTGCGGCCGGCGTGAGGCCTGACCGTCCCGTGGTGGGAGGTCCTGCGCGGGCACGGTCGTGGTCAGGCCACCGTGACACGCAGGACGTACAGTTCGCTCGTGCTGATGGCCTGCGCCTGTTCCCGGAGCTCCGCGTCCGTGAAGCCAAGCAGTGCCTCGTCGGCGGCTCGACGGAGAAGCGGAAGGATCTCGGCGACGGGCCGGCCACGACTCGCTTCGGCGAGCTCGGCGAAGGCCCGCTGGTAGGGGGCTCCGTACGCGCTCGCGCTGTCAGCCAGCAGCCGGTCAAGGTGCTGCCTGTCGACACTGATCTCGCCAGGGCCTGCCCCTCACACCCTCAGCGGTCCCAACCCCAGACCCCTCGCCTTCGACGTTACGAGGCGGGTCTGACATCAGCCCCAGCCCGGACACGGGGTGCGTTCCGGCTGATGAGATCTTGGAGGAGCTCGCGGGTGGGCCGCGGCACCACCCCTCTGGCAAGCCGGAAGCAAGGAGCTCGAGCCGCGGGAAGTCCCCGATCTGGCACAGCAGCACCAGGGTGGGGTCAGGAGGTAAGGCAGAGCGTCAGTTCGCGAAGCTGGCGGGCGGTGGTAGCGATGTCGTATCGGCGCGCATTGTTGAGGGCCGCCCTGTACAGCGCCGTGCGCCGGTGGGAGTCCCGGCCCATCTCGTCTAGGGCCATGGCCAGCGAGCGCGGGTCGCCGGGAGTATAGGAAACGCCAGCGCTCGCGAGGGTTTCCTTCACGCCGGGAAGGTCAGAGTAGGCGACCCGGAGTCCGTGAGCTTGGGCTTCGATGAGGACGAGACCGAAGGCTTCCAGGCCGCTGGTCGTGAAGACGAAGGCGTCGTAGTCCGGTAGGCGGCGCCACAGTTCGGAGCGGGGTACGAACGGCTCGAACTGGACCCGGTCTCGGAGCCCGAGTTCGATGGCTCGCTGTTCCAGGTGCTCTCTTAGGGTCGTGTGCACGCCGATGTCGACGAGCGTGCTGGGCGCGAGTCCCAGCGACTCGCCCCGAAGCCGCATCGCGGTCAGCAGGTAGGCGTAGCCCTGGCCAAGTACGTCGGCCACCATCACCGCGTCGTACGGGTGGTCGCGCATGAGGAGCGAGACCTGCTTGTCCCACAGGGCGGCCGGAACGACCTCGCGCACGGATCGGGGCGACGTATCCAGAACCGCGCCGCCCTGGGGGGAGCGGACAACTCGTCTTTCGTGCACAGTGTTTGCACGCCATGCAAGCCGTCTCGACGACGTCATCCGTGCGCCCGTACAGTGGAAGCCCCCGGTTGTGCGGTGTGTGGGAGGGGCTAGTGCCCGGTGACCGCTTTGGAACAGCACGAGAGCACGGGTGCGGACGTTCCGGCGGCTTCGAAGTTCCGGGCCGGAGGAGCGTTCGTGGGGCTTCTAGAAGGCTTCGGCGGCCCGTAGGAGGTACTGCGGCAGGTAGGGGGAGGCCACGCGAATGGTCCAGCCGCGGCGGCGAGCGTGGCAGGCCAGCGCGAGGACGTCAAGGTTGATGGAGACCTCGGGATAGTCGGCGCGGTCGGCGACCTCGTAGTAGGCGCGGTGGGCTTCGAGGGCGTCGGCCAGGGCCAGGTTGAAGCTCTCGTCGTCACCGTCCACGAGCTGTGACAGCAACACGGCCGGCGGCATCGCGAAGCCCCAGTCCTTGGCCCTCTCGGCCTCCTGCAGCGCGCGCTCCGCGGCCGCTTCGGGCTCGGCGCCCTTCAGATAAGCGTGGAGGGCTTCGCGGTACGCAGTGAACGCGGAGCCGTCCGGGCGGGCGAAGGTGGGGCCGGTGAGGACCAGCGGGGCGAGGTCCTCGCGCACGCCGGTGATGAGGGCGAAGGCTACGGCCGTCTGCCAGTACCCGGGACCGGCTTCCACGCCCCGCTTGGCCGGGTAGCGCAGGATGCGCCCGCCGATGGACACCTCGACCTCGGTGTCCGGCTCCGCCAGCGCGATGCGGAACAGAGCCGCCCCCATCTGGGAGGCCAGCCGAAGGAGGGCGTGCTGGGGGTCCGTGACGTCGCCGGGGGTCCCCGCCCGCCACTGGAACAGGCGCTTCTGATCGCTCAGGACGCTGCTCAGACGCGAGACGGCAAGGGACTTGCCCTCGACGGGAGTGAACGCCTCCTGGAGGTGTTCCTCGTACATGGCCTCGATACGCGGGATCCCCTCGCGCTCACAGGTAGGCCGTTCCACCACAAGCGGTCCCGCGGCGAGCGCGGCGACAGCATCCGGCCGTCTGTTCCGGCCGAGCCCCGCGACCCGCGGGCCCCTGGTCTCGAAGCCGGTGACAAGGGCGTGTGGGAGGTAGTCAGTGTGAACCGTCGGTGCCCAGCCGAGCGTCCGGTACGCGATCGCGGCCAGCGCGAGGGGCACGAGCGGGAGCAGGCTGCTCGGTGAGGCCGCCGGGCCGTGCACGGCGCTGTGGCTGACCAGGAGCTCGGCCAGGGCGGCGTCGAAGCTCTGCCGGTCCTCGGCGGCCAGCGCCCGCAGCGTTCGCAGAGCGAGGCCGTTCGGCTCGTCCAGGAGGAGCTCACCCGTCTCCGCCGCACGGGTACGGATCCGGTCCACAGCAGCGTCGACGGCAGCCAGCTTGGCCTTCGTGCTCGGCGGGTACTCCCCGCCGCCGGCGTCGTCCAGGACCACGGCCGTCAACCCCGTGGCGAGCTCGCCGAGGGGCGTTCCCGTCGCCTGTTCGGCGAACTTCCGCCGAGCGAAGGTGAATTCCTCACCGTGCCACTTGGCCTTGTCCCTGAGGACCGACAGGCACAACGCGTCGATCCACTCCCCCGGTGTGACCCTCTCCTCGGGGGCGTCGTCACCCGGGTCGTAGCTCATACCGAAGTTCACGTACTCCAGGAAGACGTTGAAGCTGCAGTGCGGGTGGTACGCCGCGTACGCGACGGCGCCGACTGCGGCCTCCGAGGCATCCTTGAGAGCGGCCCTGGCCTCCGCAGTGTCGAGATCGGGCGTCTCGACGGAGAGGGCGCCCAGGTAGTCGAGGAACGCGTCGGCGATCAACTGCCACTCGTAGGTCGTCATGCGGCCGGCCCTCGACATGGAGTGCACCTGACGCCCGATACGGTTCGTGAAGTCCTCGCGCGCTGCCGACACAGCGGCCCCGCCCACCTGGTGACGCTCTATTCGCACTGCCCTGCTCCCTGATCGATTTCCGTAACAGCCTAGATGCGGAATCTGACAGGCCGGCAAAGGCCCAGCCCTGGCCGGTACAGGGTGCGCGCCCCGGACGCCAACGCCGCCGAACCCGTTCCGAGTTCTGCGCTGCTCGTCAGCCGGGGACTACACGGCGCGCAGGCGGGCAGGGCACGAAAGGAAGCCCATGAGCGCAGTGGATCACAGCCTCCTCGGTGTGATCCACGGGGTTTCGGACCATGGACGAGGCGGCCGCGGGGGCGGCGGCGAGCGAAGACTTGGATCTACTAGACACGCCCAGTGTCACCCCAAGGGCAGCTCAATGGGTGGCAGGCCGCTGACATTGACAGGCACATTTGGTCCCGAGCTCTCAGGAGGTCAACGCACCCGCTTCGCCAGCTGAACCAAGGCACATCACCGATGCCCCAAATCCTCCGCCTCCGCCCTGGCAACCGCCTCGCCAGCCGAAACGAGATCTCAGTGAGGCAGGCGCGATTCCGCTCCACCTGGCGTCGGGTGATGCCGTGCAGGACGCTCTTGGGCAGCTCGAAAGGGAGCAGCGTGGGCTTCACGAGCGCGGCAACGCTGCTCTGCAACCTAGCGACTGTCCCGGGCAAAGACGCTCCTGAGCGACCGCGCCAACGGCATCCCGAACCGGGACGGCGGCTTCCCGCGGGGCTGCCGCGTTGCCTGACCCAGAACAGTGCATCAGGGACGGGCGCGGGTAGCTTCCAGATAGCAGGACCGTCACCACCTGAGCAGTAGCCTCAAGCATCCCCTACCACGCCTCTGACCTGCGCAAATAGAGAGGCACTCTATGGGATTCTCGCGATGCTTACGAGAATCCCACTCATTCAGCGGAGTCACAGGTCAAAGCCTTCAGCTGTAGACGCTACTCAGGACTTCCCTGCTCAGACGAGGCTGCTCATCCCGCGCAGCCGTCCAACTCAAGTCACGGAGCGGCAGATCGGAGCTGCTTCGACTGCCTGGGGAGTGCCGAGAACTCACACTGTCACAGAACCGAGAGATCGCATCTGGAGCAGGTGCCACCGGTCCGCGACCTCCACCGCGCCCGGGGCCGCTTCCTTGATCGCGCGTGTGTAGGCCGAGGCCCGGTCGCGGCAGATGATCTCGGCGCCGGGATGGTCGCGCAGCCAGGCCGCGAAGGTCTCGGAGGTGTGATCAGGCAGGACGTCAACGACCTGGCCGGCCTCCACATCGGCCAGGATGGTTCCGTAGGTGCGGCCCTTGCGGAAGGCGAACTCGTCGACGCCGAGAACCCGCGGGGACCGCTCCGGTGCCGGAGGCGCTTCCAGCAGCTCCAGCAGTCGCATGCGCCCTGCAACAAGGTGCGTGCGGCGGCACAACCGTTCGCCGACCTACCCGCCGAGCTCGACCGCGACTTGGCGAAGCCAGGTCTTCAGCCCGAGGCTGCAGCGACGGTACCGCTCGCTCAGTCCGCTGACCTGCTCGACGAACGTCCGTCGTCGGCATGTGGTCCGGTCACAGAAGAACCGCCGGACCCGCAGCCTGACCAGCAGCTTTCTCCCAGTCAAGGGCCGCTCGGCCAGACACCGCTCATAGCAGGAGTGCACCCGCCGTGCCCTGGCACGGCATCCCGGGCATCTGGGCGGCTGACCGCACGCGGCCGCCACCACGACCAAGACGTCCGCCGTGAACTCCACGGCCTCCAAACGCACATCGACGTCCGAGAACAGCACATCATCCAGCGAGCAAACCCCACCAGCCATGCATGCCCTGCCGGAACGTTCCAGCACACGTCCCCTGACCTGGGGATTCACGGAACTCCGGTCAGAGCCCGAATCTCCCCAGGGCTGCTCTTCGGCCCCAGTCTGTTGCTGCCGGCTGGGATTGGAAGGACGGCCTGACCAAGCACGACTGATCAAGCTCTTCCTGATCAAGAAGAATTGATCAGGAAGAACCGATCGCAAAAATGATCACGCCGCCGTGGCCATCGCATTCCCCGCGGTGGCTACGGCGGCCACCGCCGAGGAACTCTCCGTATCAGCGGAATGTAGGATTCCGCAGATGCGCGAAATCGACATGTTCAACTCCATGGCCTCCGGCAGCGACCTCGGTCGGTTCCAGGCGGCTTCGGGCGCCCGTCCCGGCTCTCCGGCGGGTCTCCTGCCGCGCTGCGCCGCAACTGCCATCGACCTGGTCATCGCTGTCGCGGTCATTCTCGTTCCGCTGGTCGGCCTCGACCGGATTCTCACGGCGGCCGGTGTCGCCGACGGTGAAGCCGGTGTGATCTGGCGCACCACCGCCGCACTCTGGGTCACGGCCTTCTTCCTGCTCTACTCCCCGCTGAGCGTGTCGCGCCGGGGCGCGACTCCGGGCAAGCGGGCCCTGCGCCTCGAAGTAGTGCACTTCGAGACCGGCGAACGCATCGGCTACGGCTCGGCCGTCGCCCGGCACCTCACGAACCTCGTGGTGACCGGCATCCCGGTGCTGTGTGTCGCCAACGTCTCGTCGATGAACCTCAGCAAGGACCTCCGTGGCATGCACGACAAGGCTTCGGGCAGCGCGGTCATCCACCGCCGGTAACGGCGCGGTCAGGGCGGACGGCGACGCCGGGGCCGGCGAGAAGGTGGCCTGGTAGAGGCTGGCTCTGTTCCCGAGAACCGACAGCAAATATTCACCACTTCGGAAGTCACCAGGGCCAGCGGCCGTTCGATTTCCGCAGAGGCACGCCGGCGACTGGCACGGCGAAGTGCTGTGCGGTCGGCGGTCAGCGGTCAGCGGTCAGCGGTCAGCGGCGTTCGTAGGCCGTGAACGGCTTGGACGAGGTGGTGTGGTGCTCGTAGCGGGCGCCGATGAGTCGGTCCTTGTACGTGAAGAGCGTGTCCGCAGGGTCCTGGCCCTCGGGGAGGCTGCGGGCTTCGCGCTGCTCGCCCGTGGCGGCGTCGAGGACGCGGAAGCCGTAAGAGGAATCGCCAGGGCCGGAGGTGAGGACGGTGAGTTTCCCGTTTTGGGCAAGGACGCGGTACCCGGTGGCGCCGTCGAGGCGGTCGTCTTCGGCGGTGCCGCCCCAGACCACGACGCCGGTGGCCAGGTCGAAGGTGGTCAGCGGGTAGGCGTCGTCACGGGTGAGCCTCCCCTGCTTGCGGGGCAGGAGGTAGAGCCTGGTGTCGTCCACCGCCGCCGTGAGCCGTCTGTGGAACTGCATCTCGCCGTAGGGGCCTTTGAAGTCGATCCCCGGGTTCGGGCGGCCGTTCCTGTCGAAGGACAGGTACCCCCCGGAATCGGAATCGCCGGAATCTGAGGCGGCCACCACCACCGGGTCGGCCGAGACGAACTCCGCGCGGGCGTCCCAGGGGACAGAGGTCCTGGCCTTGAGCGGTGCGGACCACAGGAGCGCGCCGGTGGCCGGGGCGAAGGTAGCAACGAAGAGTTCGGCGTCGCTCGGGACCTTGTCGCCCAAGAGGTACTCGGTGCCGCCGCACGCGAGGAGGGCGGCGACCTGGCGCTCGGCCACCGCGGTCGTACCCGGCACGCAGCCCTTGGGGAGGGCCGCCTTCCAGCGGGTCTTCCCAGTGCGCACGTCCACGGCCTGCAGGTCGTCTCCCCGGAGGAGCACGGCGATGCCGCTGCCGGCGGACACCGTGTAGGACTGTAGGCGGGTCGCCCAGGGATCGAGGGCGGGAAGAGGGGTATGCCAGATCTCGCCGCCGTTGTTCATGTCGATCGCGACGACGTCGGCACAGAGCTTGCCCTTGGCCGGGGCGGAAGTGCCGTCCCCGTCGCGGGTGAGGACCAGGACCGAGCTGTCGGTGTCGGCGGCGACGTGGCAGACCGCCGAGCGGCCAGGCGGCACGTACTCCCAGCTCCGTTTGCCGGTACGGGCGTCGTACCCGCTCACCGCGTCGAAGCGGCTGCGGACCAGGGTGTCGCCGGACAGCCAGGCCCCGTTGCCCTGCGACTCGGTCTTGCGGTCTTCGGGGGTGTCCCAGACGACGCCCAGCTCCTCGGGCTCGGCATCGAAGAAGAAGCATCCGGTGGCGAGCGAGGCGAGGGCGACCACGGCCGCCGCCATCGTGGCCAGGGTGCGCCTGGTCCGTCTGCCGGACGGTACGCCGTTCACCTGCGCGGTCATGTCCGCTCCCCCCAGGGTGTCGCCGTCGACGGTCCACAGGACTTCCCGCGTTCCTCGGCGGCGATCATCATAAGTAGCCGGTCCGCCCGGCCTGAAGGCGCACCCTCGGCCGGCCGAGGACGCGTACGGCCCGGTCCGCACCGCTTGAGCGGAGACGATTCAGTCGGAAGCGACGGGGGCGAGGAAGGAGCGGGGCCATCACCCTCGCAGCAGCGCAGACAGCACATTCGACGACAGGACCTGGAACGCGAGACGTTCGCCATCAACCGGTGACATCAAGAGGGCTGACCCCGGCAGCACTGAGCCGACGAGAGGCCCGAGGAGGCTTCTCAGCGATGTCACCAAGCGCAAGCAGTTCGATTTCGGGACTCACAGAAGCGACTTCCGAAGTGGTGAACATCTGCTGTCGGTTCTCGCTCGTGAACAGAGCCAGCGAGCATCGCGCGCCAGCGGTGCCGCGCACGGCAACTTCACGAGTTCGTCGGCCCCTGCCGCAACACGCTGAATCGCTGATCCACCAGATCAACACACTCATGCAGACTCGGCGCCGGCAGACCGACACGCTCGCGCATCACAGCAATGGCCTGCACATTCCGCCCGGCCGAAACGAGGCTGTCCACCTCCGACTGCACCTCAACCGGGAGCCGGTCCCGCAGAGCACCCCCATACCCGCATCGAACCCCACAGGCCGCACTCAAGAGCGACCGCGTCCCTTCGAACCGCCGCCCTACCAAACGGCCCCGCCGGGACAAATCTCTCTCTGGTGAGCGCATTCGGTGAGCAGCGCGCCGGTGAGGACATCGGCCGCGATCCACGGAGCTGCCGGGTGGCCGCTAACCTCCCTGCCGTAGGGAAACTAGTTCTGGAAGTCCAGCACTCCACGTTCTTGGCCACGCGCCAGCAGACCCTCTGCTTTGGCTTCTGCGTCGGCTCCTCTCAGCTCCTTGATCAAGCGGCCGACCGCTCCGCTGGCATCTGGAAAGCCTTCGAACAGACGGGCATCGTCCAAAGGAATACGGTCGATCAGGTCCTGCAACTCGTCAACCGCACCAGCTGTACGCCGGCGTGACCGAATCTCTCGACCGCACCGGTTGCGCCTGGCAGCCCTACGCGCCTCTGACTTTCGCCAACCAGTGCTCGGTCCAGGCCACGTCCTCTGGCGTTGTTCTCGTCTTCGAAATCCCCGAAGGGGAAGACCCCGTCCTCAACGTCATAGGACCCCCGCCCCACCGACACGACTGCCCCGCGAACACCGGGACCCCCGCGACACCGTGAGCATCGAGCCGACACCGTGTTCACCACGACCCCTGCGGCCCGACGGCCGCCGGGGTCGTTTCAACAGGCTTCCTCGACGCTGAGAACGTCGCCGTCATGCACATCCCCGACGTCGCGCAACAGCCTGTGCCGGCACGATCCGGACCCACAACGGCTCCGCTGCCTTGTTCACCGGTCTTGACGAAAAGCCCTCGCGCCTGGATGGAGGCGTTTGCTCCGGGTCGACGGAACGATTCGGCAATTCCGACGCGCCGCACATGCAGTCAGGTCGACCCTTTCACCCAATATGCTGCGTATGCAATATCTAGCCTCGAGCTTTATTTCTTTTCTCTGACAATTCTCGCCATGATTTTCGGTTTTGTTCAGGAGGAGGCAGCGTGGTCGTCAGGAAAGCGTTTCGCCGGAGGTACGGACACAGACGGAAAGCGCTCCGCGCGGGCGTCGTCGTCCTGGCCGTGCTCTGCGGCCTGGTGACATGGGTCGGCACACCGTCGGCCCATGCGGTGCCCACGGTGCCGATCTCCGTGACCGTGACGAGTGTCGACGGGGTCGGCGACGACCTGGACGGAACCGGCCGCAGCGACGCCGACCTCTACGCCGGCGTCGAATTCGGCACCGGGACAATCAACGCCACATGGACTGCGGGCAACAGTTTCGCGGACCACGTGGATGACGACCCCCACATCACTCCGTTCTGGGTGCTCTCCGGTCTCGTCGATCCCTTCACCGTGAACGACGTCCCGACCGCGAACCTGACGCTGGCCATCTGGGATCACGACGACTGCGACGCTCCCTTCTGCACGGACACCGGCGAGCTGGAGTCGGACGACGACCGGCTCGACATCAAGTCCGGCGCCGGCGAGACGGTGACCGTGGCCCTCGACCTGCGGACCGGTCGGTGGAGCGGCGACGTCAACTGGCCGACGAACTGCGTGACCGGGGACGGCGGCGAGGCCGTCAAGGTCTGCTTCGACATCAGCGTCGACTCGGCGAGCGGAGACGCCGACGGCGACGGGCTGCTCGACGGCTGGGAGCGCAACGGCTACAACGACGACGGCAACGACACGATCGATGTGGACCTGCCGCGTTTCGGGGCCAGGCCCGACCACAAGGACCTGTTCCTGGAGCTCGACTACTCGGCCGGACAGTCTCCCGCGCGTGACGACATCCAGGCGATGAAGGACGCCTTCGCCGACGCGCCGTTCCAGAACATCGACAACACACGGGGCATCAGGCTGCACGTGGACACGGGCACACTCGTGGATACCGGGGCCCGCAAGGGCCAGGCGGCGGGCACCTGCATGGACGGCATCGACAACGGCGGCAGGGACGGCCGGATCGATGCCGCCGACCCGGACTGCGACAACGTCAACGCCGGTAGGTCCGGCGAGTACCTGGAGACGAGCGTCGAAGACCCGGCCCCCAACTGCACCACGGCCGACACCGCCGATCCCGACTGCCTCGTGGGCGACGACCTCGGCGGTGGGAACCAGCTTCCCATGCATCTGAACAACTGCGGTCTCGACACGGTGTTCGACAACGCGAAGAGGGGCAGGGGTGCGTTCCCGACGGCCAACTTCAACACCAACCGCAGGCTGATCTTCCGCTACGCCATCAGCACCCGGGGCGACCAGGACACCGACGGCAACGGGCCCGACACCGGCTGCGGATCCGGCGGGTCCGGTGAACTCGGCGGCAACGACTTCGTCGAGTACAACCATGACGGCGGCACGCTGATGCACGAGCTCGGGCACAACCTGAACCTCGACCATGGCGGCAACGAGGACAAGAACTGCAAGCCGAACTACGTCAGCGTGATGGACTACGACGAGCAGTTCGGGATCGGCCGCGCCCTCGGCGGGGCGATCATCGACTACTCGCCGCCGCGGATCACCGTGGACGGCAACAACCGTGGCGTCGCGCCACTGCCGCAGCTGCGGGAGAACGCACTCAACGAGAACGTCGTACTGGACTCGACCGACAACGCCAACACCATCGTGTTCAAGGACGCGGCGGGGCAGCGGCGCACCGGCCCTCTGACCGGCGGCGTCGACTGGAACGGGGACAACGCCGATCCGCCGTTCGAGACGACCGTAGCGCCGACCAACATCAACACCTCCAGCCCTCCGCCGCCGATTCCGGCCCCGCCCGCTGTTCCGCCTCAGCAGCCCCTGGACTGCGCGCGGAACACCACCAACACGGACACGATCACCGGATTCCACGACTGGAACCGGGCCTCGCTCCCGTTCCGCCAGTTCGGCAACTCGCGGGACGGAGTCCTCAATCCGCTGAACGAGACGGTTCCGACCATCGCGGACCGCGACATCATGATGGCGCAGGTCAACACCGCGGACGTCAGCGTCGCCATCGCAGACACACCCGACCCGGTCGGAGCCGGTGAGCAGCTGAAGCTGACCCTGACCGCGACGAACCACGGGCCGAACCCGGCCCACTCGACGGAGGTCACGACCACCCTCCCGGAGGGCGTCGAGTTCGTGGACACGAGCGTGCCGTGCGTGCGTTCCGGCCGTGTCGTCACATGCAACCTCGGCAGTCTGGCGGACGACACGTCGAGGTCCTTCGACATCCGCGTGGGCATCCCGGCCGGCTTCCTCTACCCCGGCGGACAGAAGTCCATCACGACGACGGCGAGCGTGGACAACCTCTACGGGCCCGATCCGAACTCCGGGAACGACACCGCCTCTCAGGACACGCTCGTCATCACCAAGGCCGACGTCAAGATCACGGACGTGACCACGAGCTCGCCGCTGGAAGTCCTGATCGGGCAGGCGGCCCAGGCCAGGGTCGAGGTGACCGTGGAGAACGGCGGACCCTCCAGCCCCGTGGACGCGGTGCTCACCGGCACGGCCACCGCGGCCGGCGGAGCCGGTGTCTCGCCGGCGACGACCTCGGCGCAGCAGACCGCGCTCACGGTCGGCGCGCCGCGGACGGTCAGCCAGACCTTCGCCCTGACCTGCCAGTCCCCCGGGTTCAAGACGGTCTCGTTCGACTATGCGATCGCCTTGACCGACCCGACCGGGGTCGATCCCGATCCGGACAACAACTCCAGGAGCGCGTCCTTCCGGATCGACTGTGTGGTCCCCATCGCCATCAACGTCAGGCCGGGCGGCTTCCCTAACTCGATCAACCTCAACACCGACGCGACGCTCGCGGCGCTGACGACCACGGCCGGCGAATACGGGCTCCCGCTCGCCTTCGACGCGAGAACGATCGACCCTCTCTCGGCTCGCTGGGGGCTGCGGGACAACGTGTTCAACACGGGCACCGTGTCCGGTGCCCGGGAGATCCACAACAGGGGGCACGTCGAGCGTTCGTACGAGCTGGACGAGACCACCCGTGACGCGGACCTCGACATGGTGATGCACTTCAAGCCCGCCGACAGCGGCTTGACCGTGCAGAGCACCGAAGCCTGCCTGAGGGCGGAGTTCCGATCGGCCGACGGTACGAGGTACCGCGCCCTGGGCTGCGACTCGGTAAGGATCAGGCCCTAGGCACGGCCCCCCGCCGAAACGCGGGCCGACAGACGTAGACCACCAGGGCTCCTGGCCCTGGTGGTCTGCTGTTGCCGGGTGGAGGTGCGGGCCTGGAAGCAATGCCGTTCGGTTGGGCCGGCACGGGTTCGCTCGGGTACTCGCGGCAGACGATCGCGGGACGCGACAACGAGAAGGTCATCTTCGGATCCGTTCCCGGAACCGACTCCTCGGCTGCCCTGTCCCTCCTCCATCCCCGCGTCTCCTCATGCGCTCGGTGCGCCCGTGCGCCCTCGCCCCGCGCCCCGGAGGGGGTGAGCTTCCTCTCCGGGAGAGCGGCCGTCGCCCGGGCACCGGCGCCGCTTCGGCTGCCGCCGGGCCTTCGGCTCCCTCGAGGGCTGGGTGGCTCCAGCCTCGCCTACTCAGCCTCGGGGACCTCCGTAGGGGTACCTCACCTGGGCTGGGGCCCGGTTGCAAGTCTCGTACGCGCGGACCTCGTCGAGCAGTTCCTGCATGACTTCTAGCAAAGCCGTCGGAACACACCCAGCCCGGATGCGGAACGGTTCAGTGGCGGTGGTGCACGACGGACACGACGCGGCCGCAGGGGCCTGCGCCGACCATCCCTCACGAACGACGTTGACCGCGAGCCTGGCCCGGCACGCCGAAGAGGTGTTCCCAGAACTCGCCAACATTTCAGTCACCACCGATGCGCGGATGCTCTCCACACTCGGCTACAAACGTTCCTCGTTCTCACCTACGTAGCCAGCCCGTGGAACCGAGCATTGACTACAAGGCGTTGTTCGCGGCCACGCCCAGTCCGTATCTGGTGCTGAGTCCCGACCTGATGATCGTCGGCGTCAACGTCGCATACCTGCAGGCGACCGGGCGGAGCAGACAGGACCTGGTCGGCCAGTACCTGTTCGACGCCTTCCCCGACAATCCGGCGGATGCGAACGCCGACGGGGTGCGGAACTACCGCGACGGCCGGCTGAAGAACGTGACCGGCCGCTCCCGCCACACTCCATCTACGACGACGTCGACGGACTCGTCGTAGAAGGCCACCCGGTCCTTGATGATCCCTACGGAAGGCAGGGGATCGGGGTAGCTCCAGGCGATGTCGGGCCGCACGTCGGCGTCGCCGGCCCAGGACCAGTACTCGCTCGCCACACCCTTGTACGGACAGCGGGTACGCCCGTCGGTACGGGTGAAGAGGTCGAGGCGGACGTCCTCCCGCGGGAGATAGAAGCGCACCGGCAGACCCGTCTCGAACAGCAGAACCGGCGTGTGCGTGTCCGCGACGACCGTACCCTCGATCTCGACCCGGACATGACGACTGCTGGGCAGGGCGTCCACCCGCTTGTGCGGGTCGCGGGGGTGCACGAAGATCTCTTCGTCCTCCTCGTACCAGTGGTCGAGAGCCTCGCGCCCGAACCATTCGAAGCTGATGTGGCCGGCCAGATCCTCACCTGGGTAGGTCCAGGCCGCCGCCCCGACGGTCCGACCGGGGAGCACGAGGTCGTAGAAGACCGTCGCTCCCGCGTGACGCCGCCGGCTGGCGGGCCGCTCCGTTCGCCGCAGCAGGTCCGTCCGGACGTCCCCGGTCGGGAAGGCGTAGAGGGGGACGGGGCGACCGGGCTCCCACACGAGAACCGGCCTACGACTGTCCACGACCGTGACCTCCCCCGCCGTCGCACGCACCCAGCGCTCACTCGGCTCCCAGAACACACTGTCGGACTCGCCCTGTCGGCGTACGACGGGCACGGCTTCCGGGCCGGACTTCGGTGCGGTCATCGGTCTCTCCTCCTCGCTCCGCCTCCGGCTGCCCGGACCGGGTGTCGCAATACCGGCGGCAGCCGATGTCCACGCTGCTCCGGATCCCGGCCGGTGGCAAACGACCAGCCATCACTCCTCCCGGCGCCTTCACTCCTCGGTGGCGTCCAGGAGCCCGTTCACGATGTCGAGATGCTTGTCCGCGTAGGACGTGTACAGCTGCATGGCGGTCGAATGGCGGCAGCGTGGCGACGCAGGCGAGACTGGGCTCTGATCAACTTCTTGCGATGCGGCACGGATGATCCGGGGTGTCTTGGAACCTTGAGTCAGAACGGCGGGTCTTCGCTGTAGCCGCCTTGCCGAGAAGCGCGTGCGGCTCTGAGGAGGGCGTAGTGCTCACGGGCTGCGATGTCGGACGCGTCCTCCAGGCCGCTGGTGTCCAGACCCCAAGCCTTCAGCGCGTCCAGGACGCGGTCTCGGTGGTGCCGGTCAGTGCTGGTGGCCAGCAGACGTTGGGCGTGGCCGACCAGAACGGCCTGGTGCTGGGTGAGGAGGGGGTGCTCGATGAGGGGGCCGGCAGCGACAAGGGCGGCGTGGCGCACATCGGCGTTGTCATGACCGAGGAGGGCATGAACAGCGGAGAAGATGGCCGGGCGCGCATCCCGAAACGCACGCATCGCCTCGTACTCATCAAGAAATCTCTCACCGTAGAGACGTTCGCCAATGGCCACACACTCGTCGTTGGCGTCGTAAGCGGTGTCGCCGAGCCACTCGAGCAGCCGCACGAGAGTTGGACGGTTCGGGGGCGTCTTGGCGTCCTGACTGTCGTCGCCTGCCATAACGGCCGGATGGTTGAGAATTGCCGCGACGTAGAGCGCCACGGGCACGGTGGCCTCGTAGATGCTGTTCTGGTGCGTCACGGACCCCAGCGCATCCTGGAGAGCAGACTCCCTGATGAGTGGGTCAGGGCTGGTCAGGAGTGTCAGCGCCGCCGGAAGGGATTCACCCGTGCCGCAGGCCGTGGCGAGCGACGCCCAGTCTGTACCGTCCAGCAGTGCCTGAAAGGGAGGGAGCACGGCGGGGTGAGGCTGCTCGGTCTGGCTGCGGCTGTGGCTCACAGGCCGAGGCTATGTTGTCGAGAAGCCAGAGTTGTGCTCGGGTGTCACGTCGGTCCACAGCAGTACGGCCTGGACTCCCCGTTCGCGACTTTGACTCCACCCGCCGGGTCCCCGGCCGCACCGTGGCAGTCTTCGAGAACACCCGCACGTCGCACTGCTCGGCACGGGCCGCTGGCCGTCAGGACAACGCGCCGGCCCGTCCTCGTACGCGGATGAGTCGAACAACTCGAGAGGGCACAGGAACGCCCGGGCCGGGCCGGACCTGGCAGACTGTGCGCCGCCTGAGGGGAGATCGTCGTGCCGGAAGAACTGACCGTCCGCCGCATACTCGGGGACCAACCGTTCGCCGAGATCGGTCGGCCGGAGTGGGCGGTGACCGCCACACGTCACGGCTGCGTCATCACGGCCGGCGACCTCGGCCACGTCCCGTGGCACGGCACGGGTCGCTGGCTCGGCCACCGGATCGGCGTGTACGAAGCCGACACCCTCCGGCCGCGCCACATCGTCGCCTCCCGCTACTCCGTATGTGCCATCGAGCCTCACCCGGAGCTGCCGATCGTCGCCGTGGGCACCGGCCGCTACGACGGTTCGTGGGACTTCGAGGGTCAGCTGCTTGTGCTGCACCTCGAGACCGGGCGCGTGACGGACCTGCTGAGCAAGAGCCGCCAAGTGCGGCACCTGCGCTGGCTGGAGGACGGCAGGCTCGCGATGCTGCTCTCCCCCGAGGACAAGGATGGCGGTTTCCGCACAGGGTTCGAACTGGCCGTCGCGGCGGACGACTGGCTGTCCGCTCCGGCCGGGCTGGTCGACCCCGACCACGTTCGCCATCCGATGGTCGAAAGCGGGCTCCTCTACGACCCCCATGTGGAGGATGCCCTCGCCCGGCTGACGGAGGGCCGGTGGCGGCGGCGGGCGGAAGTACGGGACCTCACGGTGCTGGCCGACGGCAGGGTGCTGGCTACCGGCCGGCACACGGACCTCGAATGCTGGGATCCGTCCGGCGCGCTGAGCTGGGCTCTACCAGCCGGCGGGGAGGGAAGCGTCCAGGTCGAGGCGGCCCCTGACGACGAGTCGGCGTGGGTGACGTACCGGGGCTTCCACCGCGACGACGGCACGGGGCGGCTGGTCGACCGGGCGACCACAGTTCGGCGGATATCGACGGCGGACGGCGGTGTGGTGGACTGCGTGGACATGCCCTCGGCCCCCGCATGGAGCGCCACGGGCGAGGGCTGGCTGGCCCTGCGCCCACTGGGGCGCGACGCAGAGGCCGCGCTGCTGCTCGACCCCGCGCACCAGGAGGCGGCACAAGTCGGGCTTGCGCCCCGTCGCTCCAACTCCCCGGCGCTGCGCGTCAGACACAGCACCCGTCTGCTGTACGTGGACGGTCCCGGCCCGGACGGCGACGCGCCGTGGATCCACGCGATCGAGCCGCCAGGCGCCCACGGTCCCGCCACCGTGCGCGCCCTCTTCCCCCTGCACTGGGACCCAGCGTCCGCACTCCAGCCCTGGTGCGGCCCCGCCGTCGAGCTGGGAGACACCCTCGTCCAAGCAGGCCGGTCGTACGAGCGGGGCCCCACCTACGCAGAAGCCCGCGAGGGCACGTACGTCGTGAACCGTCGGCTTCCGGACGGAGCGGCACGCTGGGTGTACGAGACCGACCAGCCGCTCGCCGGTCTCGACGGCGACGAGCGCAAGGTGTACGTCGTCTACCTCACCGGCGAGGTAGAGACACTCGACACGGCGACGGGCGAGGTACGGGATCGGCACACCCTGCGCGCGCACGGCCACCCGGTCACACCAATGTCCGTCGCGTTCCGAGCGGACCAACAGCGACTGATCGTGGGGACAGTGGACGGAAGGATCCTGGACTGCACGGTCCCGGAGTGACCGGGCCAGGACCCGCAGCCGCCCGCCGCACTGCTCGGCACGGTGAACGACACTCCGGCGGACTGGCTACGCAGCAGGGCAAGCCGTGCAACGCGTCCTTCTGCAGTCGACCCTCGACGGCCTCCCGACCTCGCTGATACTCCTGGCCGTCGACCTGAAGGACGTTGAAGGCGATGAAGTGCGCGGGCATCGGCTCCGCCAGCTGCTGGACGGTGCGGCCGCCGAAGGAAGCGCGGCGCTGGAGCGCCTCGAAGGAAAGACGGGCTCCCGACCACACCACGACTTCGCCGTTGAGGGCCAGGCCGTGTGGGAGTTGGCGCGCGGCGGTGACGAGGTTGCGGAAGTGGATCTTGGACCGGGATGGTCACGTGCCGTGGGGCGTGGTGATCTGACAAGCGACCAGTGGGCCCGGCTGGAGCCGATGCTCCCCCAGGGAACTTGCCCGATTCCCGCTCCCCGGCTGAGGCACCGAACAGCTCCCCACGCGGCGGAACGCATCTCAGGAACGGGCGACGTGTCCACACAGCATCGACTTTGCGCCCAGGTCGAGACAGTGGCCCGGCAGACCGGACACGGACACGGTGCGGCACTGGACGCATGGGGTGACGACCTGCCTGATGCGACCGCAGTAGAAGAGCACCACAGGACTCCCCCACCGCCACGCCTGCTGCCGGAGACTTCTGCAACACGCTGAAGCCGGCTCGGAGTCACTGGGCATGGTGAACCGGCAACGCTCACGACGGGGATTCCCCAGCTTCGGCCGCCTCCAGGCGATCCAACGCCGCCTTTGTGGTTTCCTCACTGCGGATCAGCTTCCGTGTCTCGACATAACACTGCATGACCCCGCAGAAACCGAGCAGGATGTACAGCACAAACGAAAACAGCGACCGCTGTTCAGCACACGCGAAGAAGAACGCGAGCACACTGAGCAGTAGCGGTCCCCCAGCCTTACGGAGCCACAGCTCGATCCCGTCCCACATAGCCCCGCCCTTCCATTGCCCGCCGCCATGGACAGCGGGGAGAGCGAGCATACGAGGCGCGCGAAGTCGGCCCCGAACCCGGGATGCCGCTTCAGCGCCGGCGAGGTTGAGAGGCCGCAGTGGTAGCGGCGCATGAGAGAGGGCGGTGGCCGCAAGCCGCGTGAGGAGAACGACCGGACGCCGGTGGTCTCGAGACCGGTGAGGCGACCGAGGATCCAGGCGGCGGGCAAGCCGATTGCCGAGCAGCCGATGCCTCAGCCGACGTGCACGCGGGGGCGGCGGGCCCGGTCCGGTTCCGCCTCCCGCAGGACCTCGCGGGTGACGGGGGCGACTTCGCCCTGGCCGAGGAGGAAGAAGCGGACGAAGTTGGCGAACGGGTTGCCCTCGGTCCACTCGAAGTAGACGTGGGGACGGGCGCCAGTGGTATCGCGGGCATGGAGGAGAAGGGCCGCGAGAGCGTTAGGGACCGAGGATGACTCGACGGTCAGGACCCGGTAGCGGTCGTGCATGACCTCGCCACGGACGGTCAGACCGGCCTCGAACTCGGAGGGGTCGGTGATCGTGACCTCGACGAAGACGAAGTCCTCCGAGGTGGGGAGGTCATTGTCGGCGCGGATCTGCTCGATCTTGTCGCGGTACTCGGCGACGTCACGGTTGTCGGGTTCGTTGGCGATGAACCGGGGCGTGCGGCGGGAGATGTCCTGGACGAATCGTTCGGCCATCTCGTCCAGCTCGATGTGCGTGACGCGCAGTTCGAAGGCGCGGCCGAGCCGGGAGAGGAGGGAAATGAGGATGATGCCGGCGATGAAGCAGGCACCGATCTTCACACCGTCCGGGCGCTCGATGATGTTCACGACGGTGGTGTAGAGGAACACGGCAGAGATCACGCCGAAGCCGATCGTCCAGCCTCGCTGGCCGGCCTTGCGCGCCGCGATCGTCACCGCGATGGCCGCGGAACAGATCAGCACGAGGACACCGGTCGCGTACGCCCCGCCCTGCGCGTCCACGTCGGCGTCGAAGATCCACGTCACCAGGAACGCGACCAAGGTGAAGACGATCACCATGGGCCGCACGGCACGCGCCCAGTGGGGAGCCATGCCGTACTTGGGCAGGTAGCGGGGCATCAGGTTGAGCAGACCCGCCATCGCGGAGGCGCCCGCGAACCACAGGATGAGGATGGTCGAGACATCGTAGATCGTGCCGAAGGTGTTGCCGAGGTACTCGTGCGCGAGGTAGGCGAGAGCGCGGCCGTTGGCGTCACCGCCGGACTCGAACTCCTCGTGCGGGATGAGGACGGTGGTGATGAAGCTGGTGGTGATCAGGAAGACACTCATGATCAGTGCGGCGGTGGTGAGGAGCTTCTTCGTGCCGCGGATGCGTCCGGCGGGCTTCTCCTCGGTGTCGCCCGGGTCTCCCTCGACGTGCGGCATGACCGCCACACCGGTCTCGAAGCCGGAGAGGCCCAGGGCGAGCTTCGGAAAGACGAGCAGTGCCACGCCGATCATGGCGAAGACGTTGCCGTGTTCCGCGGTGAGAGCAGCACTCCAGTCGGTGACGACGTGGCCCTCGGTGGCCACGTGCCACAGACCGGTGACCACGACGACCGCGTTGAGTGCCAGATAGATGCCGACGAGGGCGACGGCGACGCCGATCGCCTCCAGGAAGCCCTTGAGGAACACCGCGCCGAGCAGCGCGATGAGGACCATGGTGATCAAGACCTGCTTGTCGTGCAGAGCGTCGGTCAGATGCGGGTTCTCCACCAGGTGGGTGGAAGCGTCCGCGGCCGAGAGGGTGATCGTGATCAGGAAGTCGGTGGCCGCGAAGCCCAGCAGGGTGAGGACGAACAGCTTGCCCTTCCAGAAGGAGAGCAGCCGCGACAGCATCGCAATCGAACCCTCGCCGTGTGGGCTCTCCTCGGCCACCCGTCGGTAGACGGGGAGCGCGCCAGCCAGGGTGACGATCACCAGCACAATCGTTGCGATGGGGGACAGCAGGCCGGCAGCCAGGGCGGCGATGCCGGGCTGGTAGCCGAGGGTCGAGAAGTAGTCGACACCGGTCAGGCACATCACCCTCCACCAGCGCTGTCCCTTGTGGCCGGCCTCCGGAGAGGACTCCACGGGTCGCGACGGTTTGCCCTTGCCCATGTCGGACAGGCCCTCCAGCATCCACGCGCGCAGTCGGCCGGTGCGCGGGTCGTTCGTCGTGGACATGGAGGTGCTCCTGAGCTGCTGCTGGGTGAGGGTTTCCGGCCATGGATCGGACGGCCGGGCCAGCGTAAGCAACGCGTGAAGTCCTCATCAGGGCGGGCTCGTCAGGAAAGCGTCAAGATGCACCCGCACAGCTCCACCCGCGGTGCCGACCGGACGAAGGCTTCGGCACGCACGTGCTCCTCGGGCGCGGACGGTACTTCTGAGGCACCCGGTGCTTGTGACGCGGGGGAGGTCCGACGAGGGAGGGCTCAGAGGCGGTACACGAGCTCGATCAGGACCGCAGCGATGAGCAGCCAGGCTCCGATGCCCAGCAGCCACATGCTGTCGTAGGCGGCTCCGAGCGCGACGACGGGAACAACCGCGACAGCGAGCGACAGCGACGTGCGACGCATGCGCTTCTCGGCGCTTGAACGCTCACTGCTCCGGCTCATGGCCCGACTGTAGGCCGGTACTCCTCACGTCAGGTGTCCGCCTCCGTTTTCTTCACGCGTTGCTGATGCCATGGGGCGCCGGTCCGACCTCGACGATCCCGACGTCACCGGCAGGCCACGTCAAGAGAGGGTCTCCGGGCGCCAAGAACCCGCCAGGAAGAGAGGGCGCATGCAGACCGGGGCACACCCTGAGCTGACCCGAGTACGAAGGAGTTCGCCCCCCATGACCGCTCTGACCACCGAGAACGGAGCTACGCCCACTGCCGAGGAGCGCCCTGATGCCGAAGCGCGCCACAAGCTGATGGCCGTCACGGGGCTCGCCGCACTCTCGCTCGACGCGATGGCGTTCGTAGCGTACGGCCCCGACGCCATCGGTCTGGTCCTTGGGACGGGCTGGGTTTCACGCTTCCGGTCACCCTGGGTATCGCCGGCCAGCTTGCCGTCGTACCGGCAGGTGATAGCCGCGTTCCCGGACGGCGGAGGCTCGTACGCTGTCGCCGAGCGGCCCACCCACCCACAAACAACCGTTGACCAGCCTCGCAACCGCCACCCCAGAACGCCCCCACCGACCCTCACCACCACCGACACGAAGCCGAGAGATCGCACAATGGTGCCGGCGGTGATCGCGACGATCGCCTCGATCACGTTGTAGGTGATGTTCGCGGCGACCAGCAGCCGTATGCGGCGGGTGAGTGCGCCGCGACCGACCGGGGACGGCCCGAGGGATGTCGCGGTCACGTCAGCAGCAGCCCTTCTCGTCGACGCCCGGGCAGGGCGGGGAAATCCAGCGAGCAGGTCTGGCCCATCCGAGCACCGGGGGGAGAGATTCCAGAGAGCCTCATCATCGCCGGACCATGGCTGTCAAGCACACCAGCAGCGCCCCGGACCACGTCCGGAATGACGAGGGGAGGCGTCGAATGCCCGTCGTGGGAGGCGAGTGGCGGGGGCGCCTGGGCGCGACTCCGCCGGACAGCACTCTCTCTTCATGCCCCTCCGTCGCTGTGTACAGCTCCGTCGCCGCCTCAGGGCGAGGCCGTGTGCAGCGTGGCCTCGCCCGACACTCGGACACCAACCCGCTCACCCGGGCGCGCCGGCACGCCGCCTGGGGTGCGGATCTCGATCGGCCGGTCGAGGCCGTCGACGGCCACGCTGACTATGGCGTCATGGCCGTAGAAGCAGACACCGGTTACTGTTCCCGCTACGTTCGCCGCATTCGGGCTGGTGAGTTGGAGTTGTTCGGGGCGGAGGAGAACGATGCCCTCGCGCAAGTCCTCCGGTGCGGCGGCGAGGGGGATGCGGCCGAGAGGTGTTGTGGCGGTGCCTTTGTCGGCTGTGCCGGGGACGAAGACGGCGTCGCCGACGAAGGCAGCCACCCACGGGTCGGCGGGGCGCTGGTAGAGCTCCTCGGGAACGGCGCACTGGGCGACACGGCCGTCTCGGACGACGGCAACGACGTCAGCCGTGGAGAGTGCCTCCTGCTGGTCATGGGTGACGAGGACGGCGGTGGCGCCGCTGGCCCGGAGTACGGAACGGACGTCGGCCCGGACAGCTGCGCGCAGTCCGCTGTCGAGAGCGCTGAAAGGCTCGTCGAGGAGGACAAGGTGGGGTTCGGGGGCGAGGGCGCGGGCGAGGGCGACGCGTTGCTGCTGTCCACCGGAGAGTTCGTGCGGCATCCGGTCGCCGTGGGCGCCGAGTCCGACGAGGTTCAGCATCTCGTCGACGCGCTTCGCTCGGGCGGCTCGCTCCGTGCTGGTGAGGCCGAAGGCGATGTTGCGGGCCACGGTCAAGTGGGGGAACAGGGCGCCTTCCTGGGGGACGATGCCTACGCGGCGGCGTTCGGGCGGGAGGTGGACGCCGGGTCCTGCGAGGGTGCGGCCGGCGACGGTGACGGTGCCGCCGTCGGCACGCAGGAAGCCCGCGATGACGCGCAGGAGGGTGGTCTTGCCGCAGCCGGAGGGGCCCAGGACGGCGGCGAGGTGCCCGCCCTGGACGGTGAGGTCGAGGCCGTTGAGGATGGTGGCGGCGGTGCCGTACGCCTTGACCACGCCGCTGACCTGAAGGTCGTTCATGTGCGGTGCCTTCCGAGGAGGTAGGAGGGGACGGCGGCCAAGAGGATCAGGGCGGCGGCGTACGGGGCTGCTGCGGCGAAGGATCCTGTGCCGGTCTCGGTCCACAGCCGGGTTGCCAGGGTGTCCATGCCGGTGGGGCGCAGCAAGAGGGTGGCGGGCAGTTCCTTCATGCAGACGACGAAGGTGAGGGCCGCGCCGGCGGCAACGCCCGGTGCGGCGAGCGGCACGGTGACCTCGCGCAGCACACCGAGGCGTGTGCGGCCGAGGGAGCGGGCGATGTCGTCCAGCACGGGTGGTGCCTGGAGTACGGACGCGCGGGTGGCGGCCACGGCGACGGGCAGGAAGAGCACCGCGTAGGCGCAGATGAGCAGTGGGGTTTCCTGGTACACCGGGCGGGCGTAGCGGACTGCGAAGAAGACCAAGGCGAGCGCGACGGTGATGCCGGGGACTGCGTGTCCCGCATACGCGGCCTGTTCCAGGAGTTGGGCGAACCGGCCTCGGTGGCGGGCTGCGATGACGCCGACGGGCAGGGCGAGCAGGGTGGTGAGCGCGGCGCCCGCTGCCGCGATGCCGAGGGTGGTGAGCGCGGTGCTGGTGAGGGTAGCCGGGTCCCAGGTCGCGGAGGTGCCGACGGCGAGCCAGTATCCGAGGGTGGCGAGCGGGAAGCCGACGGCGGCCGCGACGACGCCTCCGATCCAGGCGAGTGCGGGCAGCCGCAGACGGCCGAGCGCGGCGGGAACGGTTCGCCGGGCGGTTCCCGCCCCGGTGCGCGAATACCCGGCGCGGCCACGCGTGCGGGTCTCGGCGGCGACGAGCGCGACGGTCATGAGGACGAGCACGGCACTGAGCGCGGCAGCCGGCGTGCGGTCGAAGCTGGCGCGGTAGGACGTGTAGATGCCGCGGGTGAAGGTGTCGTAGCGCATGAGGGACACGGCCCCGAAGTCGGAGAGGACGTACAGCGCGACGAGGAGTCCACCGCCCGCGGCGGCGGGCCGCAGCTGGGGCAGGGTGACGCTCAGGAAGGTGCGCAGCGGGCCGCGGCCGAGGGAGCGGGCGACCTCCTCGTACCCGGGGTCGGTGCCGCGCAGGGCGGCGGCGACCGGCAGGTACACGTACGGGAAGCTGGCGAGGGTCAGGGCGAGAGCGGAGCCGGTGAATCCGGCGAGCGACGGCGCGGCGGAGAGCCAGGCGAAGGCGGTGACGTAACTGGGCACCGCCAGCGGCAGGGTGACGAGCACGGACCAGGCACGGGCGCCAGGCAGGGCCGTGCGGACGGTGAGCCAGGCCAGCGAGACACCGAGCACCAGGCAGGCGGCGACGACGGCCGCGGTCAGGCCGAGGCTGCGCAGCAGGAGTTCACCGGTGCGGGCTTCGGCGACGACGTCCCAGGCGTAGGCCGGGCCGTGTTCGAGGGCGCGGACGGCGAGGTAGCCAAGCGGCAGGACAGCGAGCAACGCGGCGAGGCAGGCGGGGACGATGAGGCCCCACGAGGGTCTGGCGGCCCGGTCGGTACGGTCGGCGGCACGCTTCCGCCCGGCGGGCGCGGGGGCGCTCGCCGGGCGGGTGTCGTGACGCGTCCGGACGGGAGAATCCGGTGTGGTCACGTCAGACCAGTCCGGCTTCCTGGAGCATGGCCAGGGTTTCCTTCAGCGAGTCGAGCTTGCCGAGGTCGATCTTCGGCGGCTGGAGGGTCTCCAGCGGGGGCACACCCTCGGCGGTCTTTACACCGGCGGCCAGCGGGTATTCCTTGGTCTCTTCGGCGAAGTAGGTCTGGGACTCGGCAGAGAGTAGGTAGTCGACGGCCTTCTGTGCGTAGGCGGCCTGCTTCGCGTCGGCGCCCTTGAGGATGCCGACGCCGGCGACGTTGACCAGGCCGCCCGGGTCACCCTTGGTCAGGTAGTGGATCTTGGCCTTGATCTTGTTCGCGCCCTTCTCGGCCACCTGCTCGTACCAGTAGTAGTGGTTGAGCAGGCCGAGGGAGACCTCGCCCTTGTCGACGGCTTCGAGGACCTTGAGGTTGTTCTCGTACGCCTTGGGCTCGTTGGCTTTCAGGCCCTTGAGCCAGGTGCGGGCGGCCTCGTCGCCCTCCAGGACGCGCATACCGGTGACGAACGCCTGGAAGGAGGCGTTGGTCGGCACGAAGCCGATCTTGCCCTTCCACTCGGGCTTCACCAGCTCGTGGACGCTGTTCGGCGGGGTGGGGACCTGGGCGGGGTCGTAGCCGAGGACGCGGACGCGGCCGCTGACGCCGGTCCAGTCGCCGGCCGAGCTGCGGTGGGCGGGCTCGACCTTCTCGAGGGTGACCTGCGGGAGCGCGGCGAGGCGCTGCTCCTTGGAGAGAGCGCCGAGGGCTCCGGCGTCCTGGGAGAGGAAGAGTCCTGCCTCGGTCTTGTCGCCCTCTTCCAAGAGCTGGGCGGAGAGCTCGGCGCTGTCGCCGTAGCGGACCTCGACGTTGGTGCCGAGGTGCTTCTCCAGCTTCTCGATGAGCGGCTTCACGAGGTTCTCGTTACGGCCGGAGTAGATGACCAGTCCGGCCGGTTCGTCGCTGCCGCAGCTCGCGAGCGCGGGGACGAGGAGGGCTGCCGCGGTGAGCGTGGCGAGCGTGCGGGCCAAGGGGCGGCGCATGTGTGGTGATGCCTTCCTGTCGTGCCGATCGCTGCCCTCGCCTGCGGCGACAGGTCGTGCGACGAGCGACGAAGAGCTACCGGGAGAACCTGTGAATACCGTATTGATAAGGTAAAGCTAACCTAATCGTCAAGGCAGGCTTTGATAACGGACCGGCCGCAAATGAGCATCCGGTGACCACACCCCCTCTTCTCGATTAGGAAAGCCTTACCTACGATGCGCCCGTGACGCTGCTCCCTCCTGCCCCGCTAGCCGGTGGCCACGCCCTCCCGCTCGCCCACGCCCTCCCGCTCGCCCACGGCCTCGCGCTGCACGGCGAGCGCGCCGCCCTCCTCACAGCCGATGGCGAGGTCTCCTACCGCGAGTTGGCCCGGCGGGTCGCGGACACCGCCCGACAGCTCGGTCCGGGACGCCGCCTCGTGCTTCTCCCCGCCGCCAACACCGTCGGCGCGCTCGTCGTCCACCTGGCGGCGCTCTCGTCGGGCCACCCGGTGCTCCTCGTGCCCGGCGACCACCCCGAGGCCGTGGAGTCCCTGACCGCCGCCTACGACCCCGACGTCGTCGTCCATTCGGGCACTGGTGAGTGGCGTATCGAGGAGCGGCGGACCGGCTCCGCCCACGACTTCCACCCCGACCTCGCCCTGTTGCTGAGCACGTCCGGTTCGACCGGTTCGCCGAAGCTGGTCCGGCTCTCGTACGAGAACCTCCAGGCGAACGCCGAGTCGATCGCCACGTACCTCGGCATCCGCGACACGGACCGGGCAGCGACGACCCTGCCGATGCACTACTGCTACGGCCTGTCCGTCGTCCACAGCCACCTACTGCGCGGCGCCGGCCTCGTCCTCACCGAACTCTCGGTCGCGGACACGTGCTTCTGGGACCTCTTCCACACCGCCCGCGCCACCACCCTCGCCGGAGTCCCGTACACCTTCGACCTTTTGGACCGGGTCGGCTTCGCCGAGATGGACCTGCCGCACCTGCGGTACGTCACCCAGGCCGGCGGCCGCCTCTCCCCCGAACGGGTCGCCCAATACGCGGACTTGGGGCAGCGGCGCGGCTGGGATCTCTTCGTCATGTACGGCCAGACCGAGGCGACCGCCCGCATGGCCTATCTGCCGCCGGAGCTCGTCGCCGAACACCCAGAAGCCATCGGAGTACCGGTACCGGGCGGGAACTTCTCGCTCGAACCCGTCGATGACGCAGGAGAGGGCGTCGGCGAACTCGTCTACAGCGGGCCGAACGTCATGCTGGGCTACGCCCATGTCCCCCAGGACCTCGCCCTCGGCCGCACCCTCGACTCCCTGCGCACCGGCGACCTCGCACGGCGCACCGAGAAGGGGCTGTACGAGATAGTCGGGCGCCGCAGCCGGTTCCTCAAGATCCTCGGACTGAGGATCGACCCGCAGCAGGTCGAGGCGATGCTCGAAAAGCATGGACTCAGCGCGCTCTGCGCCGGCGACGACGAGCGGCTCGTGCTCGCCGTCGCAGCCAAGCCCGGGTGGGAGGAACGGCGGATCCGAAGACGCGTCGTGGACGAGTGCGGGCTTCCCGCCCGCGCAGTCCACGTCCACGTCCTGCCCGGCCTTCCCCGCCTGCCATCAGGGAAGCCCGACTATCAGGCCGTTCGCGCACTGCACAAGACAGCCGACCGACCCGTCACCGGCGAGTCGGACCAGGACCAACTGTGCGCCCTCTACGCGAAGATCCTGGACCGTCCGGACGTGACGCCGGACAGCACGTTCGTGGGGCTCGGCGGCGACTCCCTCTCGTACGTCGAGATGTCACTCCACCTCGAAGAGCGCCTCGGACATCTGCCGGCCAACTGGCACACCACACCGATCCGTACCCTCCAAGCCCCCGAACGGAAATCCCCCTCCCGAGTCCGGGCCCTGGAGACCAGCGTCGCCCTGCGCGCGGTGGCGATCGTGTGCATCGTCGGCTCGCACGTCCGGCTCTTCGAGATCCGGGGCGGGGCGCATCTGCTGCTCGCGGTGGCCGGTTTCAACTTCGCCCGCTTCCTCCTCACCTCCGCCGAGCGCCGCGAACGCGTCCGCCGTACGGGGCGGAGTATCGCGCGCATCGCGCTGCCGTGCATGGCCTGGACCGCCTTCGCGATCCTGATCGGCGCCGACTACGACCTGACCAACCTCCTCCTGCTGCACAACGCCCTCTTCCCGCAGGACATGGGACCGGGACTCCACCTGTGGTTCGTGGAAGCACTCGTCTACATCCTGCTGGCCACCCTCGCGCTGCTGGCCCTGCCAGCCGTCGACCGGGCGGAACGACGCTTCCCGTACGGCCTCCCACTGACGCTCGTCGCACTCGGCCTTCTCACCCGCTACGAACTGATCGGCCTACCCGAGCGCTCCCAGATCACCGACGCGGTCACCGTCTTCTGGCTCTTCGCCCTGGGCTGGGCCGCCGCCAAGTCCCGCACGGCGCCCCATCGACTGCTCGTCACACTGGCCGCGCTGACCACGGTCCCCGGATTCTTTCCCGGCGAACCCCGACGCGAGGCCTTCGTCCTCGTCGGCTTCCTCCTGCTCGCATGGTTCCCGACACTGCCGAGCCACCACCGGGTGAACCAGGCGGCGGGACTCCTTGCCGCCAGTTCGCTGGCCATCTACCTGACGCACTGGCAGATCTACCCGATCCTGGACGACATCTCCGAGCCCCTGTCGCTCACTACCGCCATCCTCTTCGGCATCGCCTACGCCAAGGGGACCGACCGCCTGATCCGGAAACTGCCACCGCTGTCCAGGCTCGCCTCGACGCGCCGGGGCCGCCGCCCAAAGAACACCTCAACAATCACGGAGCGCAGCCGGGACGATCGCGACTTCCCAGCACTGCTACCAGCTGCCGGAGTGTTCGGCTCGCGGCAGGACCGGAGCACGGATTCTGATCGAGGTCGGTGACGGCAGCACCTTCCCGACCGCCGGCCACCTCGCCGCCTACGCCGGACTCGCGCCCGCGACCCGCAGGGTCCTCAATCCGCTGTGAACAGCCATCTCGGAGGGCACGAAGCACGGCTGAGCGGTCGTCATCCTCGTCTCTATACCCCCGCGGAGGCGAACGGCGGCCACCCGGCCGTACGTGAACGGGGGGACTTCGACACGGCGTTCGCCGCGTCCCCCGTCCGCGTCGACGCCACGTACACCATGAGCGCCCTGCACAACCATCCGATGGAACCGCACTCCGCCACGGCGTGGTGGGACGACGACCACCTGACCGTGCGCGACTCCAGTCAGGGTTCAACGACCGTACGGAACACCCTGTCCCGGTTGTTCCGGCTGTCCGCAGCGGACGTCACCGTCGTCTCGGACTATGTCGGCGGCGGCTTCGGCTCCAAGGGCACCCCACGCCCGCACGTCGTCTTGGCCGCGATGGCCGCTCGGCACACCGGGCGCCCGGTCAAGCTGGCGCTCCCCCGGCGGGAGCTCGCCGCGGTCGTCGGCCATCGCGCCCCCACCATTCAGCGCGTCCGGATCGGCGCAGGCGCCGACGGTGTGATCAGCGCACTCGCGCACGAGGTCGTCACCCAGACGTCGACGGTCAAGGAGTTCGTCGAACAGGCCGCCGTCCCCGCCCGCACTATGTACACCTCCCCGCACAGCCGCACGACCCACCAGGTGGTGGCGCTGGACGTGCCAACCCCGTCCTGGATGCGCGCCCCTGGTGAGGCGTCCGGCATGTACGCCCTCGAGTCGGCCATGGACGAACTCGCCCTGGCCACGGGGGTCGACCCGGTGGACCTGCGGCTGCGCAACGAACCGGACAGGGAACCCGACAGCGGCAACCCCTTCAGCAGCCGGAACCTCGCGGGGTGTCTGCGCGAGGGTGCCCGGCGTTTCGGCTGGGAGAGGCGCGATCCCCGACCCGGCGTCCGCCGTGAGGAGGACCGGTTGGTGGGTACGGGTGTGGCGGCGGCCACCTATCCCTATCTCCTCAGTCCTTCCAGGGCCTCCGCGCACGCCGCACCGGACGGAAGCTACGTCGTGCGGCTCAACGCCACTGACATCGGCACCGGGGCACGCACCGTGCTCGCGCAGATCGCCGCCGAGGCGCTCGGAGCGCCGCTGGATGCGGTACGCGTCGACCTCGGCAGCAGCGCACTGCCCGATGCTCCCCTCGCGGGCGGTTCCTCAGGGACGGCTTCCTGGGGCTGGTCCGTCCACGAAGCCTGTACCGCACTTGCCGGAAAGCTGCGCGCCCACTCCGGCGCGCTGCCACCCAGGGGCGTGTCCGCCTCCGCCGATACCGAGGAGGAAGCAGGGCGGGAATCCCCTTACGCACGCCACGCGTTCGGCGCGCACTTCGCGGAGGTCTGGGTGGACACGGTGACGGGCGAGGTACGCGTCAGCCGCCTGCTTGGGGTCTACGCCGCCGGCCGCATCCTCAACCCCCTCACCGCGCGGTCCCAGTTCATCGGCGGCATGACGATGGGGATCGGCATGGCCCTGACCGAGGCGAGCACCATGGATCCCACATTCGGGGACTACGCGGAGCGCGACCTGGCCTCCTACCACGTGCCCGTCTCCGCCGACGTGCCGGCCATCGAAGCACACTGGTTGGAGGAGGAAGATCCCCACCTAAATCCGATGGGCAGCAAGGGCATCGGAGAGATCGGCATCGTCGGCACAGCGGCGGCGATCGCCAACGCCGTCCACCACGCGGTGGGAGTACGGCTGCGGGATCTTCCCCTGACTCCGGACCGGCTCCTGCCCCACCTGCCGGGCTGAATCGCGCTGTGCACTCGGAAATCGTCGCCCCCGATGACGACTCCTGGGCGGTGGCGCCGGGCGCGGTGATGGCACCGTTCTCGTGCACGGCTGCCGGGACGTCTGGGCTGAGCTCGAAGACCTTCACGACCGCTGGAATCGGGCTGGCCGCCCAGGACACCTACACGGTTGAACTCCCCGCTGAGGTGGGCCGCAGTTCGTCACCTCCGGCAATGGGCGGAACGCGCTCGCCACCCTTCCCTCGGCAGACGCCTTGACTTCGTCCTCTCGGACTTCTCGACGAGCAGTGGCTCGTCCTCTGCCGCGATCAACGTGCCCCCGAGGCCGAGCCCGGGGGGCTGCCGGCGCCTACGTCCTCGACGCGCCGTCCGGCGGGCTCGCGGCATGCGCACTCGGACTCATCATCATCGATGCGACGATCCGCCGGGCCGCGCACGCGGGAGAGTGACCGCGCCCGGTGGGGCAGGCGACATCGCCCAGCGGATCCCCGCGGTCGCCAGCCCGCCGCCCACCCGCGCGGCCGCCCTCGCCGGCCGGTTGAGCGAGGGAAGACCCAGCTGCCCACGCGCCCACGACGGCAGCAGCTCCACCGCACCCGCCGCGAGCAGCGCGTACGGTGGCCGGGCCTGCCAGGGGATCGGGGGACTCAACAGCAAGAACCGGGCGGTCTCCCGAGCTTCGCGGGTCCCGTAGAGCTCGCCACGGTACGCCTCCAGCTGGCGCGCCAGCTCGGCCAGGCTCCGGGGCGGTCGCTCCACGCCCAGTTCCTCCGCGATCCGGGCCGTGTCCGCCACATAGCCGTCGTAGCCCGCGGGGTCGAGCGGGGACGCCCCATAACTCTGGTGCGCCCGCAGGAAACTGTCGACCTCGGCCACATGTACCCAGCCCAGCAGATACGGATCGGACGCATGGTACGCCCGGCCGTCCGGCGCCGTCCCTCGCACCCTCTCGTGGACCGCACGGACGCGCTCCACCGCGCACCGTGCGTCACTGGCCGTACCGAACGTTGTGACCGCGAGAAACGTACTGGTCCGCTGCAGCCTGCCCCACGGGTCGCCCCGGAACCCCGAATGGGCCGCCACGGCCGCCATGGCCAGCGGGTGCAGCGACTGCAGCAGCAGCGCTGTCAGACCCCCGGCGAACATCGCCGCGTCGCCGTGGACTGTACGGATCGGGCGGTCCGGGCCGAACCACCGGGGCCCAGGCGTCTCGTGGATGCGGGCACGCGTCCTCTCGCCCGAAGGGCCGGCGACTCGCCGGAAGAGCTCGCTGCCGAGCCGTTCCCTCAGGTCGTCCACGGTGGGAGGCGGCCATCCCATGCGGTCAGTATGCGCCCGCGAGGGCGGAACTCGCCGGGCACGGCCAGCACCGCTACAGGACGTCAGCGACCGTGAACAATCCGCGCTTATGTGAAATCAGCCCGCACCCACCCGCCGAGCGGCCGCTGTCCTGGGCAGGCCAGGCGATACAACGAAACCGCGACCTATGTCGTCCAGAGCGCGTGCAGGTCGGCGTCCGAGAGACGCGCCGGATCGTAGGCGAATACCAGCTCACCGGGGAGGACGTCCTGAGCACGCGCTACTTCGATGACGCCATCGCCCGTGGCGCGTATCCCGTGGACATCCACAATCCCAGCGGCCGCGGAACCACGCTCGAGCGGCTGCCACGCGGCGGCCTACGACATCCCCTTGCGGTGCCTCCTCCCTCGCGATGTGGAGCGGGTCCTCGTCGCCGGCCGCTGCATCTCGGGTGACCACGTCGCCCACTAGTCCTCGGGGCAAGCCGCCGGTGTCTGCGCGGCTCTCGCCGCGAGCCACGGCACTATGCCCAGTGACATCGCGGTGAGCGAGGTTCAGCGCGAACTCCGTGCGCAGGGCGCCAGCCTCACGTGAGCTTCCCATCCATTGGTGGCCTGCACCTCCGCCGCCTCGGCCGCGACTACGAGGCACATCCGCTCACTCCGAGGCCACGATCAAGGTGATGGGGCCCGACCTCATGCGCATCTGCGCACTTCGGTTCAGTGCCAGGCGGGTGAAGAAGACCTTTCCCATGGTCGCGTCCGGCCGCCGGTCGGCGCCGCGGCTGGAAGATGGCCTGCGACCCTCACCCCTTCCGCCAGGAGATTCCGTGCTGGAACGCAGGCAGCTCAAGGACCGCACTCACGTCACGTTCGTCCTGCCGGCCGACACGCCTCCCGGCCCGGTCAGTGTGGTGGGTGATTTCAACGATTGGCAGCCCGGCGCCCACCCCCTGGTGCCTCGCGAGGACGGGACGCGTGCCGTCACCGTGGTCCTGTCTGGCAAGAGCGTGCACTCCTTCCGCTACCTGGCCGCAGGTGACTACTGGTTCGACGAGGACCACGCCGACGGCCACGACGGCATCAACAGCCGCCTGCATACCTGAGTCGAACCTGGATGAGCGAGCACCCGCTCGGTGCGCGTTCACGCGATCACCGGTCCAAGAGCACGGGCACCAATGACACTTACCAAGAGGAACGGTCGGATGACCACGGCTCGCGAGATCATGACGGAGGGCGCCGAGTGCATCGGCGCCGAGGAGACGGTCCTTGAAGCCGCGAAGAAGATGACGCAGATGGGCCTCGGCGCGCTGCCGATCTGCGGCACGGACGACAGGCTCCAGGGCATGCTCACCGACCGCGACATCGTCGTGAAGGTCCTGGGAGCCGGCAAAGACCCCGCCCAATGCAAAGCCGGAGTGCTCGCGCAAGGCGAAGCGGTCACGATCGGCGCAGACGACGACGCAGCCGAGATCCTGCGCACCATGGCGGACCACCAGGTACGGCGTCTGCCGGTCATCCACGGCCACCGTCTCGTGGGCATGGTCGCCCAGGCAGACGTCGCCCGCGCCCTGCCCGACCCGCAGGTCGGCGACCTCCTCGAGGCCCTCGCCGTCAACTGACCCTTCGTGCAACGATCCGCTGGAGGGTCGGATCGGGCAGCGACCTCGGAACACCCCGGGTAAACGGACGGCGCCCTGCCGGGACTCACCCGGCCGCCTCGGCAGGACCCTGCCCGAACTGCGGGACATCCTCGACCGTGGCGTCCAGGCGCAGCCGTTTGAAGCGCATCGGGTGCCGGTGGACGCCGCCTCGGTCGACGGCGGTGTCGGCGCTGATCTCCGCGACGAGATCGGGGCGAACGAGGGTCACATCCAGGATGTCTCGGCTGCCCCATGCCGAGGCGAACCGCATACCGGTCCATGGGTGTTCGGGGTCGGCTGCGCTCACGTTCCCGCCCACCAGGCGGGCCGCCTCCGGGCGCAGCGGGGCTGTGCGGCCGATCGGGCGGAGGTGGCCGTGGGGGTCGTAGCGGCCAAGGACGAGGATCTGCGGTCTGGCAGGGGTGCCGGTGATGGCACCGATGATTGCTTCGGTGGTGTCCCGGCGCCTCAGTTTGTACCAGCCTCTGTATCCCGGGCGGTAGGGCTGGTTCATGGCTTTGACCACAATGCCTTCGACGCCGGACACCTCTGTCCAGGAATCCAGCCATTCTTGGGCCGTGGCCAGTTCCGTTGTCATGGGACACAGCGTCCAGGGGGCCGACAGCCTGCGCGTGGTGAACAGGGCTTCCAGCCGGGCGCGGCGCTGTATGTAGGGGTAGTTCGTCAGCTCCATTCCGTCCTGCTGCAGGATGTCGAAGGCGATGAAGAATGCGGGCAGTGACGCGGCCAGCCCTCGCGCGTGGCGGCCGCGGGCGCGGGCCCGGCTCTGCAACCCCTCGAACGACAGCCGGCCGGCCCGGGCGTCCCAGACAACCAGCTCCCCGTCAAGAACCAGGCCGTCGGGCAGCCAATCGGCGGCGGCAACGAGGTCGGGAAACCGGTCTTGGATCAGTACCCCCCGCCGCGTCTGCACCAGCACGCGACTTCCCGGCCCGGACGGGGTGAACAGCAGCGCCCGGTGACCGTCGAACTTCTGCTCAAACGCCAGCGCGCCCAGCACACCGGAGCCCGGCACCGACTCCACCGCCTCCGCCAGCATCGGCTCCACCGGTGGCCGCAACATCACCCGGAAGCCTCCTCACGATCGCTCCCTCTTCCAGGGTCACCCCGCCTCCCGACCAACCGGCCGCGCATCACCCCCTACCCAGACGGGAAGGGGGGCCCAGAGCGGGCCGTCGAGGTCCGGCCGCGCGGTGGTAAGCCGAAATGCAGCGACGGGCAGGAAGTCGGTTCACGCTCCTGAACCACTCCGCCCCCACCAGAGAACGGGGTCGTGAGCGCTGCGCCGCTCGGCGATTGCAGCCGGTCGGCTACTCACGGCACCGTCAGTCACGACCATGGGGTCGCATCCTTCCACTGCCGGCTCTGCCCGCGCCTGTCGGTTCCATGAAGGCCGCCAAGCCTCGATGTAGGTCTGGGAAGGCGACAACTGGGCAGCCGCGAGTACAACAAGGCGACGAGGAGGCGGGCCGACATGCGAAGACAAGGTGGCAGAGTCGCAAACCAGCCTCGGACAGAAGAGTCTGGTCGTATGAGTGACGCGCAATTTCACACGCTGATGGCTGAGGTTCGCGCGGAGGTGCGCAATCTGTCTCTAGGTAGTCCTCCCAGCAGAGAGTCGGACTTCGCCCTTCGGGCCCAGCATGCGGAGTTCGGGGCGTCGGCACATGGAAGGCAGGCCAGGCAGCTGCGTCCTCGCCGCCCAGGTCCAGGCCCCGGCCGACCACCGAACAGCTCCAACGCTCCAGCAATCACCGCCGAGGCAATCTGCGATGACAACTCCTGTCGCGCCCAGAGCGAAAGGCGTACCGCCTCCTGCGGCTTCGGCTTGCCGAGTGACCCCTCTATCCCGCTGCACCGACGGGCCGACGGCGACTTCCAACCCGCCGCCGGTACGTTCGCGGGGTGCCCACGGACAGCGCGGCATGGCCTTGCGCGTCCGACGAAGGGCACCACGCCGCGATGCTACCGGCGGGCGAAGTCCACGGCCTAGTTCAGGGCGGCTGGCGAGGAGGCTTCCCCCAGGATGAGGGGTTACCTCGAAGCCGGCCCCGCGCAGTATGGCCGTGAGCGCGGTGTTCAGGGCGGTGCGGATGCCCTTGATCTCGGCGCGGAGATGCAGGTCGGGCTCGCCGGCATGGGCGGTGATGATCGGCCGGACCGCAGGCCCGGCGTCCCACTCGACCGCCACGCCGCAATCGTCGCTGCGTAGGCGCAAACCGCCGACGTCGGAAAGGCTCGTGTCGAAGCCCGCCTCGACGAGGACCTGGTCTACGGCCTTCAGTAGATCACCGGTCACTCAGTGCACCGGGACGAGCCGATAGCCGGACTCGGGGAGGTGCTCGATCGCACCGTTGAACAGGGTCAGGGGGATGGAGATGCTGCCGCACATCCTCTTCGCGCGGGCGACGGCGCTCACGGTGGCTGCACTGGGCGCGCCGTTGGGCAGCTCGAGCACGACCGGGTTCGGCCGGTGCACATCGACCAAAGTCTGGATCTGAAGGGTGGCGGGGCGCACTCCAGCCGCAAGCCGGAGCCGCGCAGCGCCGCTTCGGCGTCGGGCTGCGTCCAGTGCGGCCGCATTCCCTCCGGAGTCGTCCACTCCCACGGTGATGGGTCGTGACATGACGCTCTCCTCGCTTGAGCCTGTCGTCATCGGGCCGTTACATTGGCCACCTAGTGGCATCCATGCGCGAGGGCAGCGGGTCAATAAGCTATGGAGTCGCTGAGACACTGCGTGCATGACGGTCGGCGACGCTACCGAAGTGCCCCATCTGGCGGATGACACTGGCACTCCGCGCGCAGCACGCCACCGCCAGCTATGTGGACCGGATGCCCGGAAGCGGCCCCGCGCGCAATGCCCCGGAGCGAAGTATTCGGGAAGCAGACACTCCTCTGCCTCTCGGGAGCGAGCGGTACGGCCGGGTCCCGGCTGCGGCCGAGGGCCCGCCTCCCCTTCGGGAGGCGGGCCCTCGGCGCGCCTGAGTCGGCAGGAGTCAGCTGCAGGTCCGGTAGTCGTAACCGGCCTTCCGCCAAGCGCCGTCACCGTCGACGAACTCGTAGTTGCCGTCCGGAAGGCGCCTCAGGTCGAAGTCGCGGTGTGTGCCGTCGTACTTCAGATACAGGGTCTGGCCGACGGTCTCGCTACCGCCTGTCTTCCAGATGTGGAAGGTGTACGCCCAGCCGAAGGACTGCGGGCCGACCCCGCCGTCGGTAAGCAGACCAGCACCCCACTTGGCGTTTTCGTCCTTCTGCCAAGCGACGGTCGCGTTGTGGGTCTGGTCTCCGAAGACTCCGTCGATGTCCGCGGTATTGGAGAGTTCGCCGTCGGCCCACAGGATCCTCTGCCACAGGCATGTGGCGTTGGAAGACGCGTGCTTGCTCCTCCCCAGCAAGCCTTCGTCGTCCCAGTCGGCGTAGTAGACGGTGGCGTCGCCGTTCCCCCAGAGGTAGGCACGGCCGCTATAGGTTCCGCTCGCCGCGGCCGGGGTGGTGCTCACCGCGAGGACGGCGGCGGTCAGCGCCCCCACCGCGCACGTGCCCAACTTGATGCGCTTTCTATGCCAAGTCATGAAGACTCCCGGGATCGGACCCCCCTTGGGGCCGGATCGCGCCATTAGACAGCCGCCAAGGCCGAATTGATCCTGCTAGTTCCAGCCATAGTTCAGCCATGTTCACGCCAAAGAAGTAAACTGCGGCGTGTCCGGCTGGTGCGAGCGCCGATTCCCCGCCCTCATGGTCGGGATTTCGGTAACAGTGCGAGCAACCGCTTTCTCCTCGAGTCCCGGGAACGGCCCGGCGCCCGCGGACCCGCCAGTGCTGCCGCAAGAGCCGCTCTCCTGCCCGCCAGCGAGTGCCGGGGTGGAGGTCCAGTGGCTGAGCTGGCGCGTGCTCTGCCGACGTCCCTCAGCGGGCAGAACACATCCGAGACCCGGCAGACGGTGGGCGACCTGGTGTTCGCACTTGGTGCAGCCGGAGAACGGCCCGGCGGCGTTGCGGAGCTCGCGCCTACAAGGGTCGTAGTGGTCGCGGTGCCAGGCGGAGGGGCCGGTGTAGCCGCAGGTGGCGGGATCGGTGAGTTCCTGCCAAGCGAGCCACAGGGCGTGGAGCCGGGCGATGGCGACGGGGTGGTCTCGTACCAGACGGGGCACCAGCGGGCTTCGGAGCTCGGTTCGGCGAGGGAGAAGCATGGCCCGTGGCGCACCCACGTTGTCCTGCACTATGTTGCGGAGCAGCAGATCGACGCGATGACCGGCGCCGAGCGTGAGATCCTCGACCCGGCGATCGTCCGGCTCTCCCTCGAGCACCGCCTCGGCACTCAGGTCGACGGCAAACTCTGCGCCGCTACTGGGACCACCAGCACCCCAGCGAGCCGTTGGAGGAGTACCTGCAGCGGGGCGGACTCGCGTCCCGGTTCGGGAAGGCGATGCCGCAGCAGATGCATTAACTCGTGGCTCTACTGGTTAATCCTGGGCGCCCTCGTCGTGTGGGTGTTTTGTGGCTGCTCGTGCGGCGGGCGTGGGCATCGCGGGGGATCTCTTACGAAACGCTACTGATCGCGGCCACCATCAGCCCCTTCGTGACGGCATTCGCTACCAGCCTTGGGGAGCGTCTCGGGACAACGGTGCAGATCAGGCGGTTGCCGTGGCGAGAACGCCGACAGCGCAGCACTGAACTCGTTGTTGCACGCCGCCGCCGTACGATCACGATCGAATTGGGGGCAGGGCTCAGTGATGAGGCTCGGCTGGCGCTGATCGACTTGGATGTTGAACGGCCAGAGCTGTGGGGACACCACCTTCGCTGGGACGAGGAGGCGGAGGGGTGGCTTCCTGTCCCCGGCACGCCTGAGCCCGAAGACGCCGGTTGAAGCCCTGATCGTTCACAGAGCATGTGCCGCTCAGATTTCGATGGCACACGCTCAACCTTTGGTGGCACGGGGCATGTGACTGATTCCCAATGATGGTTGTCAACCATCTGGCTGCCGACCCCGATCCACGGTCGGGTGATGTTCCGCAGCGCGGCGGTGAACGTCAGGGCTGCAGGTTGTACATGGGCGCCCGGTTCAGTACTTCGATGTACATGATCCGGTCGTTCACGACGTCCAGGACCAACGTGCCTTTCGCGGGCAGGAGCGGCACGCACCGGTGGCCCTCGCCATACGGCTTGCCCTGTTGGCTCACCGCCGTGTGGATGCTCTGGCAAAAGTCATCGCCGCAATCGCACACGGAGACCAGACGAACATGCCGTAGGCGGAGTGCCAACTCACGCTCCCCCTCCACCTCCAGTAGGGTGGTCAGCTCGGCGATGAGGTCGGGGAAGGCGTCACGAACGAGGGGATAGTCCTGCTCCATGCTGGGAGAGTAGCCGGAGCGTTTCCCCGAGCACGTTGCTGGCCAACTCGGAGTACGGAGCACACTGGCAGGACCGGACGGGAAGACGGAATTCGACCGGCTCAAGCAGACCGCCCAGCGGGCGACGCGGTCGCACTTCAAGGACCTGGCCGAGTACCTGGAGCGGGTCGATGGCCTGGGCACCTCGGAGATGTGGCTCAAGGGGGGGGTGGCCGCGAGCACGGTCACCGATTTGGCCGGCGAGGCGGCCGCTGCCGGCTCCTGCCCCCGACCGCGGTGGAGGCAGGGGCGAGCGGTCTCTCAGGGCGCGTTGACCCGGAAGTTCTGGCTGTTGGTGTTGCTGGCGCCGGGGCTGTTGATGTTGTTGTTCGTGTTGATGTTGTTGTAGATCGGGATCAGGCCGCTGAGGCTGATGGGGAGAATGGACGTACCGTTCCCACCGTTGCAGTTGGGGCCGGGGATGTTGACGGTGTCACTTGCTGAGGCGCTGAGGCTGCCCTGGGGCTCGATTACGGTGGCGGTGTTGGTGACCGTGCAAGGAGCGTCCGTGGCCACGCTGATGGTCACCTCCAGCGTGTAGCTACCTTCAGGGTCGATGGAGCCGACGGTTTCGCACTCAACCCTGGTGCCCACATCGTTGAGAAAACACGAGACCGTGCCGCCGGTGGAGTTCCCGAAGAGCGCGAGCGACGTGCCTGTAAGCCCTGCGGGGAGAGTGTCCGTCATCCGCGTCCCGTCGGGGTGGGTCTCCTGGTCGCCGGGGTTGCTCACCGTGATGGTGAAGATCCCCTGCCCGCCCCGGGAGAAGTCCCCCGAGTGAGTCTTCGTGATGCCCAGCTGGGCCCCGCGTAGGCGGGGGTGACCCCTACGGCGAACGGCAGGGCGACGCCCCGCCCCAGGACGGTGCCGAGGGCGGCGAAGCGCCGCCTCAACGTGCGGATGGTCATGGGTTTCTCCTGTGGAGTGTAGGTCTGCCGTGAGGCGGCTCCGGCCGCCAAGGACGGGGAGCTCGGCTCACGCGGGATGCCTGCACACACAGGAACGCGGCGAGGGCTGGCTTGATCACGGCCGCGAAGCCCGTGTCACTCGATCGCCATGGGGTGGTAGGAGGGCAAAACTGGCAACCTCGCGTAATCGTGAGTCGCGTATTCCCAAGCACGTGAGGGCCTGTGTCACTGTGAGTGGTCGCTGTCTCACGGCCAGACATACCCGCTGGGCAGGGTAGCTATAGGCAACGACCTCGGCGTTCCTGAGCTGGCAGACCTCCGCATCAACACCGACTCCACGCAGCTCCGCCAGCAGCTCGGACGCCGGATCGGCATCGGAGAGCGCGGTTCTCGAACTCATCACTCCCAGCCTGCTCACCGCTGTGCTGCTGGTCTCACCGTGGAGCGCACGGAATGTGGCGCGGCGCCCCGAGCGCAGGGTCATCTACGGCACTAAGATGCCGAGCTCGGAGTGGAGGCCGGGCTACTGTGTGCTCGCCATGCGGGGATGGGGGTCGGCGAGGAGTTCGAGGAGTCCTGCGATCTCCTGGCCCGCTTCGGCGGGATGCCGGAACACGGCCCCGTGGACCACGGTGTAGCGGTTGCGCCGCCCGGTGCGGGCCCGCGTGATGTACCCGGCTTCCTCGAGGTCGGCGACGATCGCCTGCACGGTGCGCTCGGTCACCCCGCAGTTCAATGCGACATCCCGCAGCCGCACGCCGGCGTCGCGGGAGAGCGCCAGCAGCACACGGGCGTGATTGGTGAGGAACGTCCACTCCGAGTGATCTCCCTTGGCAGCCATACGCCCATCATGCCCCCGGATCACTCAAAATGCGAAGCAGGTTTCATGTAACTGTTGACGTATGACGGGGGGGCGAAGACACTCGATGTGTCCCCTTCGCGCTCCGGAGGTGTTGGAGATGACATTGCTCCCCAGCCCCGCCCGCCCGGCGGATCCCCACACGGACGGTGAATACCGCATGGATGTGTCCGTGAATTCGGCCAAGTCCGGTGTGCTAGTCACGGTCCGCGGCGAGATTGACCTCGACACCGTCACGGACCTGAGAACGACCCTCCTGCATGCAGTGAACGCCCACGGCGAGGCCCGGACCGGCGTGGTACTCGACCTGTCGGAGGTCACCTTCTGCGACTCCATCGGCCTCAACGCGCTGCTCCGCGCACGCCAGAGCGCCCTCGACGCGAGCCGGACCCTCACCATCACGGCCGCCAGTCCCGCAGTGACCCGGCTCCTGGAGATCACCGGAGCAGCCCCTCTCTTCCGCCCCTAAGCCCCTTGGGCCTCAGTCGAGAGTGCCAACCAGCGTCCCAACGTCGAGGGCGCGCCTGACACCTCTGACCAGCCATGACGACGTACCGCAGCGATAATGGGTACGCCCCAGGCCCTTCCGGCAGGAGGAGTCATGCTGATCAAGCACGTGGTCGAGGACGATGTCCTGCATCTTCAGCTCTCGGTGTGTCCAGCCGCGCGGCGGCCGCCCTGGAGATCGATTTGCCGCTGTTCACCCGTGGGCCGTCACGCACGCATCGTGCGGGTGCAGGTCCCGTCAGCCGATCCGTCCCTGGCATCCCTAAGCGTTCTCGCACGCGCGCGCCAGCTCTGCGAGCACCTGGGGGTACCCATGGCCGTCGTCGTCTCCGGCGCAACCGATCCCTCGCACTCGGCGGCATGAACATTCCAGTGGGAGAGCGCCATGACCCACGACCTGATCGACACTGTCAGTGAGCTGCTCACGGCGGCCGGATACGGCGCGGACTGCGGACTGCATCTCCACCGGTACCCCTACGGTGTGATCGTCACCTGGGACGTCGGTCCGCTCGTCCGCACGACCGTCAGGGCCCACGCCACCGAGTCTGATGTCACCACCCGTGCCAGCATGCCCGGCATCCGCATGGCCCTGAGCACTGCCCTCACCAGTCTCCTGGACGAGGTCGGCCTGCGGGCCATCCCTCACCCGGACGGATTCATCCTCGCGCGGTATCCGGGCCATCGCCGTAGCCCCCGGACCGGTCTGGACCCCGCTGATCCCGGCGACGATGCCCGACCCGACGAAGTTCGGCGAGCAGTCACCGCCGGGCCGGCCCGCGCAGCCGGCGGAGATGGCACCCGCGTACGTTTCCTCGCCTCCGACCAGGCCTCCTACATCACCGGCGACATCGTTAACGCCACCGGCGGAACCCCTCTGCAGTGACCCCGGACGAAGCTCTGCGCCGGATCGCCTTCCTCCTCGAATGGCGCGGGGCGTCCCCGTACCGGGTGCGAGCCTTCCACACAGCGGCCGACGCCGTCCGCGACCTGCCACCGGGCCCGGTGGCAGCCGCCCAGGCCGGACGGCTGCGCGGGGTGGGCCCGGTCACCGCCAAGGTGATCGCCCAGGCATCGACCGGAGCGGTACCCAGCTACCTCGCGCGCCTAGAGGCCGAAGCCGACCCGGACGCCCGGGCCGGCTGGGACCTCGTGGCCACGAGCACCGGGGACTGCCACCTGCACTCCGACTGGTCGGATGGCGGCAGCCCGCTCGAGGACATGGCCGACGCGGCCCGCGCCCTGGGCCACCAGTGGGCCGTTCTGACCGACCACTCGCCGCGGCTGACGATCGCCCACGGACTGAGCACTGAGCGGCTCGAAAGCCAACTGGAGTCTGTGGCCGCCGTGAATTCCAGGCTGGGCCCAGATTTTCGGCTGCTGACCGGCATCGAGTGCGACATCCTCGAGGACGGCTCACTCGACCAGGACGAAGGCCTGCTGAGCCGGCTCGACATCGTCGTGGCATCCGTGCACTCCAAGCTCCGCTCGGAGCCCGAGCCGATGACCGCCCGCCTGCTGGCCGCGGTGAGCAACCCGCACGTCGACGTCCTGGGCCACTGCACGGGACGGATCATCACCGGTCGGGGGCGCCCGCAGTCCCGCTTCGACGCCGAGGCCGTGTTCGCCGCATGCGCAGAGGCCGGCACCGCCGTGGAGATCAACTGCCGGCCCGAACGGCGCGACCCGCCCGACGACCTGCTCGTGCAGGCCGCCGCCGCGGGCTGTCGCTTCGCCGTGGACACCGACGCCCACGCCCCCGAACAGCTGCACTGGCAGAGCACGGGCTACGCGCGCGCGGCACGGATCGGCCTGGGAGCGGACCGACTGATCACGACCTGGTCGCTCGGGCGGCTGCTGAAGAGCAGAAGCGGCCGCCAATGAACCACCCCCACGGCACCCCGGCGCAAGACAACTGCCTCCTCCAAGCGGGTGGCATTGCGCAACAGCCCCGCCCCTGACCGAATACCCGTCTGCACGACACTGTCCAGGGCTTTCGTCAGTGATGCCACAGTGATTCTGCAAGGCACATCAGTCTCTAATGCCTAGTAGAGGCCAACATTCCACTGACACGGCGATGACAATCCTCGACTGACAGTCACACGCAGACCATCAGTCGCGGCGAACCAGGGGCCGATGTTGACGGTGGCGCCGTCGACGGTGATCTCCTCGCGGAAGCCGGGGGCGCGGCCTTCGCGGTGGAGGAAGAGTTCGAGGATCTGGACGTTCTGGGCGAAGGTGCGCCGCGTTCTGGGGGGCGGGGCCAGGGTGGTGGTGTCGGGGGTGAGGCCGAGGGCCTGAAGGAGCTGGCGCTGGCCGGCCTTGAGGGTGGTGAAGCGGGTGAGCTGCCGGGGGCCCCGCTGCCGAGGTTGATGCCGCCGGCGGTGGTGGTGTCGGTGAGGGGGCGGCCGGTTTCGAGGTGGCGGCGCACCAGGTGGTACTTGCGGTGCCAGTCCGGGCCGTACGGGAGCTGCCAGTGCGGGTCGATCGCGGTGAGGTCTGCGGTGCGTTCGGGGGCGAGCTGGTCTTTGGTGGCGTGGGAGCGCTGTTCGGCGAGCCAGGCGCCGATGGGGGTGGTGGCGGGGGCAGCGAGGTGGCCGTGGGCGCGGTGGTAGTCGGCGGCGGTAAGGCGGGCGCGCCAGGCGGCCTGGTGTTTGTCCCAGATCATGCCGAGCGCGTCGAGTTCGGCGATCCATTCCGGCTCGACGCGGCCGGTGGTGCGGGCGTCGCGCATCGATGTGATGAAGCGGCCGAGTTCGAAGCCGACCGGGTCGGTGTGGCCGGCGGGGACGTCGAGGTGGCCGTAGGCATCGTGGAAGTTCTGGGCGGAGGCGAGGCCTTCACGGCGGGTGCGGGTGAGCGGGCCGCGGGGGTTGAACGCGATCAGGTCCATCGCGCGGGCGATGCGCTCGGGATGGAGGGTGAAGTCGAAGTGCCAGCGTTTCATCACCAGCGCGCTGGTCTCCCTGGGCAGCCGGTTCGCCTTGTCCGGCAGCCGCTCCACGATCCGGTGGCACACCCCCGACGAGCGGGCCGACACCTTCGCCGGCTTCGCCACCACCCGCTGCGCGATCCTGACGAACGGGGCGTTGGAGACGGCCGTCGCACGTGAGTACTTCTACGGATAGCCTGCCGCCACCGCGATCAGCAGGATGGTTCCATGACTGATCACGAGGGTTGTCCCCAAGTCCGTGTGCGACCCGCCCGCGACCATCGGGCCGTAGAAAAGGTGATGAAGGCTGTCCTCATCGTGGGGGCCGTAGCGGGTGCGCTCCTGCTGCTTTACACGGCCTTCTTCATTGGCATCTTCGCCATGGCCAGTTGACCGTGGCACCACTTGTTCCGTACCCGCCCCTGGCGTGCCAACCGGGCCGCCGCCGACGAGCCCTGACGAATCAGCCCGCCGTTGCACCATCGCTCAAGCGTCACAACGGACATGATCGTGAGGCATTGGCCTGTCGGGGCGAGCCCTCAGCGGCTTCCCAATGGAGAAGTCAAGCCCCGGATCCTGAGGTGGCTTCGGCGGACCGCGGCCCGGCGGGACGGCGTTGATCAGCGGGTTGGGAAGGAAGCCAGAGCCAGATCCCACTGGCCAGCTGCGTGAAGCAGTGCAGCTGCATCCACCCGGAACTCCACGAGTACTGGTTGGCTGCGTAGGTCACAAGCAAGAGCACTTGTCGGTGGGTTCCGGCAGCACTCATCGCCCGGAGAGCGCATGAATGTCGGTGAGAAGCAAGAGCACCCGGAGCGGTGTGGGCTTACGGTGATCACGTGCAGCGTGTCCCGTGACAGCGACTGAGCGTTGTCACCGAAGCTGCTTCATCCTGGAGGCTTAGACCAGCGAGACGGAGGCAGCGATGATCGCGAGGGTGGCCGTGTGGGAACCGATGCCGGCTGACGACCGGGACTGGGTGCTGGATGCTGCAGCCGCCGTGCCCGGCGTCCATGGCGCGTATCACCTCGTCGATCCTGCCACTGGCAACGGACTGTCTGTCGCCTTCTTCGAGGACGAAGCCGCAGCTCACGCCGCACACAAGGCAATCGAGAAGCGCGCCGAGGAGATCGGCTGGAACAAAGCCCCGCACCCGGCGCCCCTTTCCCAGACGATCTATCAGGTTGTCCGGCACGTGTAGCGCGGCGCCAAAAAGCGCCTGCGCTCAGGGTTCGGTGGCACGCTGCTCAGCCCTTCGATGACACGGGACACGGACGTTCGACAGGCTCTGACGCGAATCCCGGCGGACCGCCGCGTACAGATCGACCTTGGGCTTCGGCAGCAACCGGGCCCCTCGTCGCGCAGAGCGCAGCCGTGGTCCCGAAGCAAGCACTCAGGTGCTCTCAAAACTCGGTTCTGGCACAGATCTTGGGAGCGGTCGCGGACGGTGTCCACGCCGCTTGATGTGCGCTGACACGTCATCGAACGGGTGGGATTGGCCCCTGCATACTGGCCGGATGGACACCCGTCGGCCGTGCCTGGGCTGTGGCCACCGCGCGTTCAATCACCCACCAGCAGGCAGTGTGGAACGCAAGCGCCTGATCGTCCGCAAGACCTCGGTCCGGTTCTTCGCAGCTTTCAGCCACGTGGGAAGCCGCTCGACCAGACTCATCGGAGCCCACGGCACAAGCTCTCCGCGCTCACGCAGCTTGGCCACCACATACGCCTCCAGCAGATTGAGATGGCGCACGTTATACGCCCACAGCACGTGTCCACAGCAGCTCTCCTGCAACCACACCGGTCGCTGGAAGTAAGGATCGACAGGGCTGCCCATGACAGCAGAGTCGACCTTCCGATCCTTGAAGAAGCCACACCCCATGCACCGCAGCCGCCGATGGAGGTCCAGGACCCCGGAGCCGGCGGCCTTCTCATCCGCGGGGATGCCGGGGTGGGGCGTGACAGCGGCGCACCCATCACACCGAGGACAACGCACCAGTACCTCATCGAGGAAGTCATATCCGTACTTGCGTTCGCGCTGATCCCGAAACCGGTCACTGGACGCTTCTGCATTCCCGCTCACTCGATCAGCCTGCCAGAACCCGATCTCGCTGCGGGGCAGGCACCCATCTCGCTCGCCGTGGGCACCGTCGGACTGCTGCCTACGCAACAAGGGGCCCCAGGACTGAACGGGTCACCGAAGCAGGATCATTTTTCGGAGCAGGTGGAAGCTGGCTCGTCCGTAGAGCTGTCTCTTGATCTTCTTGATGCGGTTGACAGCGCCTTCGACGCTGCCTGAGCTCCACTCCAGGGTGAGGCCGGCTGTGACTGCGTCGAGGTCTCGGAGCAGATGGAGGGCGAAGCCGGTCAGGCCGGGCAGCTGACTGGTGTCGACCACCTTGATCCAGTCCGGCAGTGTGGAGCCGAGACGGTCGGTGAGGATCGCGCCGAAGTCGCGTACGAGGCTGGAAGCTGCGTCCAGGACTGGGAGCCGAACCCACAACCCACCAGGCCAGCCAGCACCCCACACACCAACAAGCCCCCCTCCGAGCGTCAGCACTTGACCGTCCCTGCGGCGGGTCCTCAGGGGCAGCGGTGGCCCGGGGCGGGGTGGGCCATCCATACCGCGACATCGGCGACCCGTAGCGCGCTGACCGTCTCGGGAAGGCCCGCACTCTGCCGCAGGCCAAGGAGCCGGTGGTGCAGGGCCGCGTCGTCCTCGCGCAGGGCGGTGCGCAGATCGGTCCAGAACGACGGCGGGTGGCCGAGCGCACAGCGCACGACCCGGTCGTAGACCGGCAGCAGCCGCGGCCGCTTACGGGCTAAGAGCTTCCCGGCGATCACCCACCCAATCTTGTACTGGTCCTCCAACAAGCACCAGGCCCGGTACGCTGGCGAGCCGTCCGCGACGACCGAGGCATCGGCGTCGGACAGATCGATGTCGGAAGGGATGCCTCGCAGCAGTTCGGACAGTTGGGTGCCCAGCGGGCCTTCCAGCAGGTCGAGGGCGACGGGCGCGGGGACGGTCACCGACAGGGTCTGCACCGCCACCAGGTCCTCTGCGGTGAACCGGTCCGCGACCTGCCGACGGTCACCCCCGCCCGCCAGGTGCTCGAACCGGCCCCCCGTGAACGCGCCGGGACCCGGGGGCAGGCCGATCCCGAAGTAGCGGCGCAGGTCGTCCACCACCCGCTCCGCATCCAGAACGACGTGCAGGCGCTGCCCCACCACGGACGGCTCCCCGCCGGAGGAACCAGGCCCCGCGACGAACTCGTTCATCTCAGATACCTGTGCCCTCATCTGTGTCAGTTGTGGCCGGTGGCGTCGGCTGGCCCTCCCATACCTCGCTGATCAAGGTGAAGGACGTAGTGAGCATCCCGGCCCCCCAGCGTGGGGGCATGACGGAATGAGCCCTCTGGCCGTGGGCGATGCGGTTGCGGAGCTTGCGCCCCTCGTGGAGGAACTCCGTCTGCCGCTCGGTCAGGAGGCCACTCTCCTTGCCCTGCTTGATGAGGGCGTGGAGCGGCTTCGTGCCGGAGTCAGGGATCTTGGCCCGGAGGACGATCTCCATCGCGATCAGGGCGTGCAGGAGGGCCACGGTGGAGAACTCGTAGCAGAAGTAGGAGGGGCGCAGGAGCTCGCGGGAGGTGTGCAGCACCGTTGCCGCGGACTGCGGGATACCGGAGGGCACCGTCAAGCCGGCGACGACGTCGTGCATGTCGGCGTACTGGGTGACGAAGTGATGGGCCCGGGGGTCGGGCACGGGGAACGGCAGGCGCTGATCGGCGGCGGCGTTCCACGGCAACGGCATCCGCGTGCCGCTGTCGGCAGACCCCGTCCGGGGAGGTGGCTCCTCCCCGACGAAGAGCACAGCCAGGGCGATCTGGAGCACGAGCGCTGCTCGGTGCCGGGAAGGCGTGTCGACCAGGTCGTGCAGGACGTTGTTGCGGAGGTTCATCTGCCCCTCGGCGTTGCCCAGCACCGTCCGGAGGACGAGGGGCCACGGCTCGGGGAAGCCGAGTTCATCCAGCTTGTCGAGGAGGGAGCCAAGCTGCTGGACCTGTCCGATGGTCTCCCCTTTTGCGTGCGTGATCACCGCGATGTCGGCTGCCTGGAGCCGGCGGCGCAGCGTGCCTTCGAGGCGCGGCAGCGCCAGGGCCAGGGCCGTGTCGACATCGCCCTCCCAGAACGCCTCGAAGGCGCGGGCGAGACCGCGCATCCGAGTCTCCGGAGCATGCTCCAGGCTGGCGAAGAACGGCACGAGGTCCTCCGCCGTCGGGCGGAACCGGTCGCGGACTCGCTCCAGCTGGGCTTCGACGACCAGGCCGTGCACGTCGAGGGCGAAGACGTGCTGCCGAAAGAAGAAGCCCTCTCCTCCGGTGCTGTCGCTCCTGACGGTGCGCGTCACGACGGGGCCGTTGGGGTTGATGTACACCGTCGGCAGGGACAGCAGCCCGGACGGCAGGGCCGCGGAGTCACTCATTGTGGGAGGAGTGGTGGCGATGAAGTGAAGTGCGTGCTCCATGCTGTCGGCGGCGTCGATGGCCGCGCTCGCTGCCTCCAGGTAGCCCGCCGGCAGGGGGACCGGGGTGCCGATGGTATCCATGGGAAGTTCGTCCCGACCGATCTTCTGCTGCGTTCGGCGCACCTCGTCAAGGGCGTCGGTCAGCCCGCTGTCGCGGGCATGTCGAGCAGCGTCTTCCAGGGCGAGGAGTTTCCGGAATCCCGTGCTGCTGTCGGCCAGTTCCATACGGGCGCGGTGGATCTGTTCGTCCACGTCGCGGTGCTCGTCGGCGCCCACCACGCAGCGGAGCTCTTCGAGGAACTCCACCCGGTAGTGGAACTGGCCCTCTCCGCAGTACTCGTCGACGGCACGTTCGAGCAGGGGGCGCACGGCGGTCTTGTCGTGCGTGCTGACCACGAGCGGGGCGGTCATGAGGCCGAGCACGCCCGGCGACGGAGGCTTCCAGGCGAGCGCGGCCTGGCCGAGGGCCATCATCTCGCCGACGATGTCGGTACGCTCCGGCTGCCGCGTAGCGGCCGCCAGGCCGTAGGCGAGCAGCAGGGCGTCCGCTGCAGCAAGTCGGGCCACCTCGACTTCGAAGGATGCCGCCCCGCCCGGCTCCGGAGGGGGGACGAGCGCCTCCAGGTATTCCTCGGCCTTCGTCAGCAGCGCGCCGGCAGCATCCCGGTAGCTGTGCACCGCGGAGCGGAGGTGCTCGATGGGCCGTGTCCCGTGCCGGGCCACCCAGAGCAGGTGGTGAAGTCGGGCCCGGACCAGGGGGTGGGTCGTCTCGGGGGCGTAGGCGGCCCAGGCCTCGAAGACCGCGGGCGGCATCTCGCCCACGGCCCTCGAAACCAGGTCACCGTTGTCGTCGGTGCTGCGGAACGGTCCGAGGACGACATCCCAGGTGCCGTCCTGCAGCCGGAACTCCATGGCCGCCCACAGGGCCGCGAAGTGCTCGTGCTCCTCCTCGCCCGGGTTCGTGTGCGACCAGCCAGCGCGCAGTTGCTCCACCGGCAGACGCGTAGCCGCCCCGGTCCCGGCCAGCTTCCCATCGACGACACCCTCATGACCGCAGGCCCGTCTGGTCTGCGGGAGATGTCGAGCCGTGAAGTCCTCGACGCGGAACTCCAGGTGTTGAAGATCGATGTGTCCCAGCACCTGATGGAGCACCACCACCGGCTCCTGCGCGAGGAGATCGGCGCCACCGACGCCAGGCACCTGCGTGCCATGCATCCGGGGCAGTCGGTCCTCGTCGCCGGCGTCCGCGCCTCCACGCAAACCCCGCCGATCCCGTCGGGCAAGAGGGTCATCTTCGTCACCCTCGAAGACGGCTCCGGACTGGTCGACCTGGCGTTCTTCGAGGACTCGCACGAGGACTGCGCCCACACGATCTTCCACAACGGCCTTCTCCTCGCACGGGGAACGGTCGAGGCCCGAGGCCCGCGCCGCACGGTCGTCGGGCAGATGGTGTGGGACCTCGAGGAACTCGCTGCCGCCCGCCGCGACCACGGACCCCAGGCTGTCCTCGACATCCTCGGCCGCACCACCCCCGCACCCACCCCCGCCCAGCCCGCGCCGTCGCGGAAGCTCGTCGACGGCACCGCCGGAGCCAAACTCCACCCCTACGCCGACCTGCAGCCCGCCGGAACCCGCTCGGCCGACCTCAACCGCCTCGGCCACACCAGCCCCGGTTCTCCAGATCTTTAGGTGTCTCACGAGACATGCGGTGCATCCCCATGGGGCTGGCGACGAGTGGGGTCACCGTCGGAGCGTGAGAGGTACGACGGTCGCCGACTGGCTTGAGATCTGCTCACGGAGAGCGGCGTTCTCGGCGTACAAGGCGGCGATGACGGTGGCTGCTGCGTCGACTTGGTCCTGGAGGCGGTCGCGGTCTTCCGGGCCTTGAGGAGATGCTGGCGTAGGGCGGTGATGGTGTCGGCCTGCTTGCGGTCTTGGAGACGGGCGGGGCTGTGCCCGATGCGGTGGTCCCAGTCGGCCAGCACGTGGGTGGCGCGGTTCATGGTGGCGCGGCTGACGCCGGCTTCCCGCCAGAGGTTCTTCTTGGTGAGTTTCCCGTCGGTGCGGGTGGGGCGGCCGGTGAAGAGCCTTTCCATGGCGTCGCGCAGGGCGCGTTCAGTGCGCGGTGAGACGCTCGGACGCTCAGCCGACGTCATGGCGTGACCCTTCGCAGGACGCGCTCGACTTCGTTGAGTTGCTCAGTCAGTTGACTGCAGCGGTTGGCCGGGAGCTTGGGAGTGGCCAGCAGGTCCTTGATGGAGGCTCGCTCGGCTGTCCTACAAGACCCAAGAGCGGCCCCATCATCCGACATTCCGTTCAACGGACGAACGGCCGAAGAGGAAACTGCCGCAGCAAGGTTCGGGACGCAGACGCCGGGTCAGTCGAGCTGCCGGTCTGTGGCCACCCGGCGTGAACCGGGTTACCACCGGGCACTCAGCACGCCGTCGCTGTCGGGCAGGGCGGCGCAAAGAAGCGGGTGGCGTTCATCGAGGTACATGGGCAGGGCGCAGGCCGCCAGGGCGTCGGCCACCATGGTGGCGAGCTCTTGGTACTCGGTGTCGTCGACGATCGCGTGTCTGATCGTCCCATCCTGTGCCTCCCAGACGAACTCCGCAGATCCCTCCTCTGGCAGCGTGGCGAGGACCGCGCCGACATCGGGGTTCAGGTCAGGCCAGACGGTCAGCAGGGCGCGCGGGCTGAGACCGGTACGCACCGCGTCGAGGTTCTCCGGCGTGAGGCGGTGGAAGCGTGCAGCATTGCGGACGTAGTCCTCCTCCAGGAGCACTGCCTTCCGTGAGGCCAGCGCCGTGCGCACGCGCGCCCAGAACCCCTCGTCGGCCGCCTCCATCACGTCCGGTTCCTCCATCTCCGCCGCGTAGGGAGAGGTCGTCATAGGTTCCGGGAAGAGGCCGAGTTCCCGTGTACGGGCTACGGCGTCCGCGCAGAGCCGGTCGCTGGCCACATACACGTACTGGTCCCACCCGACATGCACGGTGAACACGCCCCCCGCCTCCAGACGACACCAGGCACCTTGGTCGCGGAGCATGGCCCGGACCAGCTCCAGAGCGACCGGAAGGGAGACCTCGGCCCCGTCGTGGTAGCCGGCGAGGTCGGGTGGGAAGAGCCCGCCGAGGCCATGTCCCTCATCCGACGGCTCCACGCCGAAGTGGACGAAACCGGTGACTTCGGGCTCGCGGATCTCCAGCCGATCGATGCCCGAGGCCTCCGCGAAGGCGGCGATCGCCGCGAGGTACGCGGCTTCGACCGGCCCATGGTCACTGACCGCCTCCTCGGCACCGGTGTAGTGACCGTGTTCGTCACGGTCGCCGGGGTCGTACTTGGTGATCCGGTGGACGAAGGACGGCGACACGTTGCTCCCTGCGCAGTCAGAAGGGGTGCCAGCGTAATTCCCCGGTTTCATTCCAGACGGAGAGACCCCCTCCGACGGCGGCGAGACGGCTTCACAGCTCAGGAGAGCAAGCCGAACCAGCCCGCCCTGCCGGCCGCCCGGCATACACAACCCGACAGATCCAGTGCTCAGGCACATCAACGGAGGTGTGACTGAGCACGCGAGTTGGCACCGTTCGTCATTTGGGGTGCTCAGCCGGCTGCTGCGCTACTGATGCCTGCCGCGTGAAATCAACCGCCGAGCGTGGTCGGGCCGAGGCCGGACGGCAGGTGCCGGACGGCCAGTGCCACGGCCTCTTGCGCTGTGGCGAACCGTCCGAGGTCACTGCTGCTCATGCCCCTGCCCACTCCGTACGTGCCGTCGCTGTTCGCGGTCAGGCACGGTCCGACGACGGTCAGGCTCGGACGGGTGCTGGACGAGAATCGCAGCGCCCAGTGGCTCGTGAACGGGTAGAGGGCGCGCAGCGCCGGCTCGGCGTGCGCCTCCTCGATCAATCCTTGGTACGTCTCCTGCCAGGCGTACTCCAGTTCTCCCGCCTCCTGGCGCAGGTGCTGCCACTCAGATCCAGTCAGGCGCGCGGGATCGTTGTCCGGCACTTCGAACCGGCCGGTCAGGTGCACGAACGGTGCCGTCCGGCGGATGTCATCCAGAGACACCCCGTCGTGCCACGCCCGGGCGGCCCTGGCGACCTGCGCCAGGTTGTCCGTCCTGCCTTCGATGAGGGCCATGCTCTGGAACGGCTCCGTGCCGCGGATCGACCACCCCCGTTCGCGCGACCAGGCGTTTATCTGCATCGGCCCGCGGTGCGGCAGTGCACTTTCGACGGTCGCGTGGAGCAGCGGAGCGCGGTCCGAGGACGTGACGGGGACGGGGCCGAGGCAGCCCTCCGCCTCGGCCCGGAGCGCCGTGGCGAGGCTGCCGCAGACCGCGACATCGGGGTACAGGACGGCGGGATCAGGAGAAGTGTGCACGGCTCCTGATTGTGCCCGAGCCGCTGATCGATGTGGCAGGCGGCTGGATCGCCGGAGGTCGGGCGGCTCCCGGAGAAGGAATCGCCGAGAAGAGCGGTGGACACCGCTCATCCCATCTGGGCTGGAGCCGAAGGGCTGAAGAGCTGAACTTCCGCAACTGCTCCTGGTCGTTGCGGAGAGCGGCTTCCCTCGCGGCCAAGGCCGCCCCCACCGAGTCGTGGACATTGTCGAACTCCAGGTGGGGGATGCTGTCGCGGAGGCTCGCTACCCGCCGCGCCAACTCCTTGGCAGTGACACGGTGACACCTCCTCGTCTCCACCGAGCGTTCGGCAGGGCGCTGGGCGACGACCGTCACGCTGCCGTCGGGGTAGAAGTACGTGTCTTGGACACGGAGAAACTCGGACTCGTCGGTCTGCTTGGACAAGTGGTTGCGTGCTTTGCGGATCGTGGAACGACGGGTAGTCACGGGCGGTCCTTCGTACGTGTAGCCAACAGGGTCTGCACCCCTGGGCCGCGGGAACAGCCCGAACCGGCAAGAAATCTCACCAGAAGACATGTGATGCCCGTCACAGCATCGAAGCGCCGTTCCTCTCTTCCAAGGCGACAGCGAACGGTTCCGAGACCTCGCCCAGGGTCACAGGAACAGCTGGGGCCCTGCACGAACAGTTCGACGACCACGAAACGGACGACTTCCTGCGCCGTCTCGCCATGCAGATCGCGGCAGAGGGGCAGAAGCCGCCCCGGATGCAGCACAGCCGGGTCGACGGCCCGGCACCGGCCGCGCAGGAGACGCAGCCGACCCGACCGCTGCTGGCCAAGGGCGTGCTCGTCGGCTGCACGTTCACCGTCGAGGACTGTCACACGGCCTTCAAGGAGCTGTCCGCGCGGGGGGTGACCTTCATCCGGGAGCCGCAGTAGAAGCTGTGGGGCGCCTCCGCGGTCTTCCGCGACGACTCCGGTACCTGGCACGAGATTCTGCAGCCGCACAACTAGCGCGAGGAGCCGACGGGCAGGAACTCCTCCGTCGCCCGCGTGAAACACCCAGCGGATCGCTCATCTAGGACGTGTTCTGTCCTATGCGGAGGTCATGCTTCCGCTAGGACTTCTCAGAACAGGGCCCGTGCCCGCGAGAAGCTCCGCCCCATCGCCCGCGTTCCCCCTCAAGGAGTGATCCTCATGAAGCCTCCCGCCATCGCCCCCTGCCTGGGTGTGTCCGACACCCAGGCGAGCGTCGACTTCTACGAGAAGATCGGCTTCACCGCCCTGCCCGCCGGCAACGACCCGGACGATGACCTGCGCATGCTGCTCTTCGACGGCGAGTTCGCGCTGATGGTCTACCGCGACGAGCACCTGCGCAGCTGGCTGCCCGTTCTCAAGGACACCCCGGTCGGCGCGTTCGGCATGTTCTACCTGGCCGTCGACGACTTCGACGCTTACGTCGAGCGCATCCGGCCGCTGGTCACCGTCCAGAAGGACGTGATGGAGCACCACGGCGACAAGCTCTTCTACTTCACCGACCCCGACGGCTACGTCATCGGCGTCAACCAGAAGCGGACCCGGTGACCACCATGACGAACACCACTGACAATGCCGGCGTGGCCAAAGCGAAGTGCACGGCCTTCTGGGGCCACGACGGCAAAGCGCTCGCCGACTTCTACGCCGCAGCTCTGGGCTGGGAGATCACCGAGACCTACGGCGAGACCGCGGCAATGATCAGCGACGGAACGACGAAATACGTCTTCTACACGGCCGAGTCCTTCAAGGCACCCGACTGGCCCGCGGACGAGCTCGTCTTCCACCTCGACCTCACCTTCGACGACGTTACGGCCGCCGAGAGGCGCCTCATCGGACTCGGCGCCACCAAGCCCGCCCACCAACCCGGCGGCAAGCACTGGACCGTGCTACGCGACCCCTCCGGGCAGCCCTTCTGCATCAGCGCCGCCGGCTAGGACTGGGAACCATGCGTCTGGCCCAGGCGCATCCGTGATCCAACGGGATGCCGATGAGGCCTGGCACATGCGTCCAAGGGCCCTACATCGAGCATGATCTTTCAATACACAGCAGGAGGTCCCGCTATGAATCTGGGCGACGGCAAGGAGTTGGCCGGGAAGGTGGCGCTGGTAACCGGGGCGAGCCGCGGCGGGGCCCGGGCGATCGCCATCGAGCTCGGCCGGGCCGGGGCCACCGTGTACGTCACCGGCCGCACCGGCCGGGGCAAGGCCAGCGAGTCGGGCCGGCCGACCGAGACCGTCGAGCAGACCGCCGAGCTGGTCACCGCCGCAGGTGGCGAAGGCATCGCCGCGGTGGTCGATCACCTACAGGCGGACCAGGTACAGGCGCTGGCCGAGCGTATCGACCGGGAACAGGGACGGCTGGACATCCTTGTCAACGCGATCTGGGGCGCGGAACACCTCGTCGAGCGCGGCAAGAAGATGTGGGAATGCGACCTGGACCACGGCCGGCGCATGCTGCGGCTCGGCATCGAGACCTAGCTGGACCCCACATTCGGGATCTCCGAGACCCCCCTCTTCACCGCCCGGGCCGTCGCCGCACTCGCAACCGACCCGGACGTAGCCCGCTTCAACGGCGGCTCCCTGTCCGTCGGCACGCTCGCCAAGCAGTACGGCTTCACCGACGCCGACGGCTCGGCCCCCGACTCCGTCCGCTACTTCCAGGACTACATGCGCACGGGACAGGCACCGAACCCTGACGAATACCGCTGAGCGCCGCACGAAGGACGACGCACACCATGACTCCCGAAGAAATCGCGGAGCTCGCGCTCGCCTTGCCGGAGGTGACAGAGGAGGAACCGTACGGCCCCAACAGGCCCGTCTACAAAGTCGGCGGCAGCATCTTCGCCATGCTCGCACCAGCGACCAAAACACACCCCGACCAGGTGACCGTCAAGTGCGAACCCCACCTCGCCCTGCACCTGTGCGAACAACACGCAGCGGTAGGCACCTGGTACCAGGGGCGCCGATGGCACTGGCTCACCGTGCGTCTCGATGACGACGCCATGGCCCCCGAAGAGATCACCGACATGCTCCACCACTCCTGGGGATGCGTCGTGGCCGACCTCCCCGTCGCCACCCGCGAACGGCTGCGCACCGTCCGCCAGAAACGACAGCAGCACCCATGAACCGCCCAACCATCCTGTTGGCAACCCGCTGTTTCCAGGTCAAGGCCGACCGACCCCATGCACTGACGTCATTTCTCGGGTTCTGGCTCAACTTCTGTGGTCCGGCCACGCTGAGTGACGGACGAGTGCTCGTGGGGGATCCGGACGTAGGGCGGTTGGGCTGACAGGTTCGAGCCCCAATGACACCACGCACAACACTCGCACGACGACGCTATAGCCTCGGCCTGTGACCAACAGCGGCAGCCGGACGGCAGCGAGCCCTCGCCCCGAACTACCTCACTGTCAGGAGCTCTTGGACGGTACAGACTGGGCGTCGCTCGCCACTGTGTACGGGACGGGAGAATCCCTGCCGGCCGCGCTGGCACGTCTCCTCGACCCCAACCCGTCCGTCAGGGCGGCCGCCGCCACGGACGCGCTCGATGAAGTGACCGCTTCTCCACCACGGAGGTGACCACACATTCCATGCGGGGGCGCACCGTCCGCAGCCGCGGGGACCAAGAAGGCTTCTTCACACCCCGGTCAACACATCCACCCCGAACCGGACATGGCCAGACCCCGACTCCACCCGAAACAACCACCCGCGAAGAACGGAACTAGCGTGCTCCGCGCCTTACCCGTGATCAGGCGTAAACGATCTGCACTTGCGAGGGGAAGGCCGGAAAGGCCCAGTTGTCAGTTCGCAGCCGGGGAAGCGGTGTCGTCGGCCTTGATGTCGAAGTTGATCTGGTCTCCAACGACAGAGGAAACGGTGACCGACACGCCCAAAGTGCTGCCGTCGCCCGCTGTGAGCGTGCAACGGGTGGTGTTGCCGACCTTCCCGACGAGATCCTCGGGACAGGCGACGTCTGGCGTCGGCTGACCAGTTGTGGCAGCCAGCTTTTCGGCGACTGTGGTGGCCAGCTTGGCCTTGGACAGTTTTTGCTCGGAGTTTCCAACGCTGACGGAGCCCGAGCAGCCGACGAGCAGCACGCCGACGGCTACGGCCGAGAGGCTCCAAGTTGCTGCGGACAAGCGGGCTATGGTCATGGTGAGGCTCCATTCCGGATGATCAAAATGAGAAGTGGCCGGAAGCATACTGGTGCGTCAGGTGCGCACTCGCACCGCCCGGACACACCTCATCGACGATCCCGGCTATATCCAGTCGGCGCAGAAACTCGGCAGCGCCAGGTAGCGCGCCCAGACGGTTCTCGACCACGGACGTCCCCACCACCTCGAGGCGCTGACGCTCAGACCGTGGCCGCAGGGACCGGGAAAGCCAGCGACACACCCCGACCAACGCCACACCACCGGCCCGGGACACCCCTACGACCTGGACCAGGCCGAGGCCTACATCGCCGGCAAGCCGATCCCCGCGCTGCCCACGGGCGAGCACCCCGACGACCTACTCACCGCCGCGTTGCGGGCCGACCCAGGGCCGGCGATCTGGAAGCTGACCCTCTTCGGGGTACTTGGGCTGGCCGCTGCAGTGCTGATGGTCTTTGTTGCCATCGGCCTCACCGTTCCTCCCCCGAAATCCGGCATCTCGGACCGGCCGGCCCTGCACGTACTGATCGGAGGCGTCCCCGCCCTGTTCGTGGGCTCATCATTCCGCCGCTCGTCGGCCACGACCTCGGCGGCCGGTGGCTCGCCGACGTCGTAGGACTCCTCTAGCCGACGGGCAGCAAATGAAGAGACCCCCGACGTCCACCGGGGGCCTCTCTGCGTCCGACACCGACGTCAGGGGATACGGACTACCGCTCCCGACACGAACCACTGCACGAGCGCGGCGGCGAGATGGACACCGGCCCGGGCGGCCTCAAGCGTCTCCGGCGAGGTGGGCGTCTGGCCACCGTGACGGCGGGGCTGACCGGGGGCCGGCTCGCCCTCGCCGCGTGGCGGACTGCTCGACGGCTGTGGCCGGGAGGCGGGGTGCTCCCGGTCCGGGTCCCGGTCTCCGGAGCACCCCGTCGGGATCAGGTCACGGGCAGCCGGGGCCCGTTCCGGGGTTGGCGCAGACGTCGGTGCCGGGGCCGCCGTTGTTGCTGTTCGTGCCCGGGCCGCCGTCGAGGTTGTCGTTGCCGACGTCGCCGAATAGAGAGTCGTCGCCGGGGCCGCCAGTCACAGTGTCGTCGCCCGGGGAGCCGTGGAGGGTGTCGTCGCCCACACCGCCCGCGACGCGGTCGTTGCCGGGCCCGCCGGTGATCGAGTCGGCCCCGGGGCCGCCGCATACGAGGTCGTCGCCCGCGGCGCTGTTGATGGTGTCGCTGCCGCCGTGGGCGAGGATGACATCGCGTGCGGGCGTGCCGTTGATCTGGTCGTCGCCGGGGGTGCCGGTGATGGTGGGCTGTTCACCGAAGCAGGTGACCGCGTCGACGGTGGTGGTCTCCGTCGCGGTGTCGTTGGCCGGGGCCGGATCGGAGACCGCGCCGGCCACGCCCGCAGTGTCGACGGCGATGTCCTCGGTCGTGGCCGTCGCGGTGATGGTTCGCGCGGCGCTCGCTCCGGCGGTGAGGGTGCCGATGCCACAGGTGACGACGTCCGGGGTAGTGCCGGCCGCGGTGCACCCGGGAGACGCCGAGGCAAACTGCAGTCCGGCCGGGAGGGTGTCCTGGAGGACGACCCCCTCGGCCGTCTGCGGGCCGTTGTTCGTCGCGGTGAGCGTGTACGTCACGTTCTGGCCCTCCACGACGGGGTCGGAGCCCGTGTCGGACTTCGCGACGGCCAAGTCGGCGTCGGTCAGGTGGAGGTGTCCGATGAAGCTGGAGGTCTCGGCGAACCAGATGTCGTTGTCCGGGCCCTTGGTGATGCCCCAGGGGCCGCGCTCCGAGGAGGGCAGGGGGAACTCGGCGATGACCCCGGACGTGCTGATCCGCCCGATCTTCCCGCTGTTGCGTTCGGTGAACCACAGGCTGTCGTCCGGCCCGGCGGTGATGTCCTGAGGCTGGGGCGCGAGGCCGTTCGACGGTACGTCGTACTGGGTGATCACGCCAGACGGGGTGATCCGGCCGATCCGGTTGCCGCCGAACACGGTGAACCAGAGGTTCCCGTCGGGGCCGGTGGTGATGTCGGTCGGGCCGCCGCCGCCGGGGAGCGGGAACTCGGTAACGACGCCGGACGGGGTGATGCGGCCGATGAGGTTGGCGCCGATTTCGGTGAACCACAGGTTCCCGTCCGGGCCGGTGGTGATGTAGGACGGCTGGCCGGAGCCGGCGGGCAGGGGGTACTCGGTGAGGGCGCCAGTGGTGGTGATACGGGCGATCCGGTTGCCGTTCTGCTCGGTGAACCACATGGCCCCATCCGGGCCGGCGGTGATGCCGGTGGGCTCGACGAACTGGTCGGGGAGGGGGTACTCGGTGACCGTGCCGTTCGTGTCGATCTTCCCAACCCGGGAGTCGAAGTGCTGCATGGTGAACCAGACGTTCCCGTCCGGGCCGGTGGTGATGTCGTGCGGGGTGCTGAACTCGCCGGGCAGGGGGTACTCGGCGATGAGGGTGCCCGTCGGGCTCATCCGGCCGATCTTGTTGCCGACCGCCTCGGTGAACCACAGGTTGCCGTCGGGGCCGGTGGTGATGCCGACCGGGGTGCTGGGGGTGGGCACGGGGTACTCGGCGATGCCTACAGCAGCCCGGGCCTGCGGGGCCCCGGCGACCAGGGGTAGGACGGCGGCCACCAGGATGCCGGTGAGCAGCGCCGCCAGACCGCGCCGACGGCGGGGTTTCGGCCGCTGGCGCGTCCCTGGCTCTGGCGCATTGCAGGTTGTTGGAGGCATGGGCGAGCACCTTTCGGTCGCGTGGGAACGCGACCGTCGTACCAAGGCCCGATCGTTTCTTCGGATGCGGCGGCACCTGCGGCGCGCCGGAACTTCACCCATATTCCACCCGAGCGGAGCAGTGTCGGCCGGCGGAGACGGCTGGGCCGCCCTGGCCTGAGCGGCCGTTCGGCGGCGGAGGTTGCACCGGTCCTGCGTCGGTCTCACGCGGCTGCACCGAAGCGATCACCAGCGGCGCCGAGCGCCTGACCGAGACGCGCCTCCACAGCCCCCCCGCTGACCCTGGCCGGAGCCAGCCGCGACGCCCAGGCAGGCGAGATTCCTGCCGTGCCCGCGGCCCCCGCCGCCCGTCTACCGGCCGACGCCACAACACCGTCCTGCGCTCGACGACCATGGCCTTGCCGCCTTGGACACGGCATGAACACACCGCCACCCAGGCGCCTCGACCCGGCGCCCGGCGAGCTTCTGTCCGGCTACCTGCCGCGTGTCTCCCACCGGATCGGCATCACTCCGGGCGACCTCGCGCACCGGTGCGGCCTCACCGACGGGCCACGCACGGGCGCACGCGTCGGGGCCGAGGGTGCGGGCGTTGAAGTCGATGCCGCGTGTGGCGGTAGCGATCAGGTCGTAGAGTTCGCTGAGGGTCTGCGCTCCGGTCAGCCGCTGGCTGGCGGACTGGAACGTCCAAGGAGAGGGCGGCGAGGACGAAGCCGACGTTGGAGTGCTCGGCCTCCCCCGTTCCAGCCCATCCGACCAACGCAGAATCGCTCCGCGCCGGCCACGGATGCCGATGCGGACCTGAAGATCCTCCGCGCGCACTACGACCCGTCCCCGGACCTCGACGCGCTCACCAAGCAGCGATGAGGAAGCGCCAGCAGTCTTACCACCCCGCCGGAGCCGACGCCCTCCGAGTGACCTGGTGGCACGGCCTTGGGCGAGGCGGCGGCCAGGGCGTCAGGATGTGGGCGCGTCCAGCTGCGGCTCCAACCGCACGTCGGTCACGCTCACACCCTCCGGAGCACCGAACGCCTCAACCATCACGCCGTTGTCGATGTCGGTAACCTCCAGAGCCACGTGCTCGGCCCCCACGCGCAGGTCCAGCCTTGCCACGGGCTCCCCCGAGAAGTCCGGCATGCGGTGGATCCGCGCCGCCGGGTAGTTCAGGCTCGTCAGCTTGTTCCGCATCTCCTCGTACGTGGCCGTGTCCGTCCCCGAGAACGCCCTGTTGATGCGCAGTTGGTGCCTCTGCGCGACGCACCTCTCTGTTGAGGTCAGCGGCACCGGGTCGACCAGGACGGGCAGGGTGGAGTCGGGGGTGGGCTCCGCTGCCGTGGTGTTGGCCATGGGGTCCGATGCCACGCCATCGAGACCGCTGGAGACGTCCGGGGCACAGCTCTGCGAGATGAGGTCCGCCATCTCGAGGAACCGCGCCTCCGCGTCGTCGTCGCTCGCCGCGACGGCGCCGACCAAGGAGGTCTGATCGGCGGTGGCGTTCTGCGCGCCGAAGCCGGCCAGGACGACGACGCCGCCGAGCGCGGCCACCAGCAAGGACTTCGAGAGGAAAGTTGATCGCATGTCCATACGATGCAGACTGCTGACCACCGTCCACATGAGTACCCGTACCTAACCCACCAGAGCATCAACTCACCAGCGACCCTCAGTTCACATCCGCGTCAGGTCCGTACACAAACGCAGGTGCAACTTCCGGTAGATACACGTCAGATGGGCTTCGACCATCTTCCGGACACGAACAGCGAGGCCGCACCGAGATCGACAACGGCCGCTTCGCCACGAAGCAGTAACCGACCAAAGTTCGCGAGCAGCGCCTCGTCATTCGTCATCGAATCGGGGTTGCGCGCCTCCAAGGCTGACGACCTCCAGGCCATGAAGGAGGAGGCATGGGAAGCCAACAGGAGAACCCCAAGCCCCTACCACAACGACCAGGCCGGGTAACAGCTGTTCTACGCGCTTCTTCGCACAGTCATCCTGTACTCGTCCATGGAGACGACGATGCGGCGAGGTGCCAACCGCGGCGCGCGCATCCGGGACCCCGGGCCGGCGTTATGCGGGGGCGTCCGGAGCAAGGCCCGCCACCGCGGGCAGGCGCGCGAGGACTTCGTGCTGGAGACCGTCTACTGGACGCCGGCACCGCCCGGCTCCTGCCCCGCCTGCTGCGCGGCCGTACCCGGCCGCGACGCCGCGGCCGCAAGGCGCCTCGATCGCGGCCTTGGGTTCTGAGCGTTCCGAGCAACATGCGTGACCGGGGCCGAGATCGCCTCGGGACTTGAAGTAGCGGCGGGCTCGCGGTGTCGGTGACGATCATCTCCGGGCGCTTGCCGCCGTCGCGGTCGTAGAGGATGTTCAGCACGTACAGCGAGTCGCGGGGGGTGCCGGCCACCACCTTCCCGCCGAGCCCGGCGGCCTGGTCGTTCACTGGTGCAGGGCACTTATTCCTGGCGCGCTGTATTCCCCACCCCGTCGGCCCCGTACAACTCGCGGAACACGGTGCGCTCCCGGGCACGCCGCCCCGGATGGCGCTGCTCCTCCGCCGGGTAGCCGACCGACACCAACAGGGCGATGGCCAGGTCGTCACGGTCACCGATACCGATCACCTCCTTCACCTTCTCCTCGTCCCAGCCGTTCATGGGCGACGTCGCCAGGCCCATCTCCGTAGCGGCAAGCATCACGAAGGAGGCCGCGATCATGGCGTCCTTGACCGCGTACTCCCGGAGCAGACCCCGCTGGTCGAGATCCTCCTGGAACGCCCGTGATGCGGCGGAGAACATCGCGACGAACTCGTCGCTCCACGCTCCGCCGCACCGCGCCTGCTCGTAGACGTCGCTGTGGTCATCACGCCAGGACTGAGGCTCGGCGACGAAGACCAGTACGACCGGAGCCTCTTGCGGCTGGGGCTGGCCCCCCGTGGCCCATGCCAGCCCCGCACGGCCCTCGTCTCCGGATACCGCGACGATCGACCGGTCCTGCAGGTTCCAGCTGGTGGGGGCCTCAACGGCGAGACCGAGAAGCGCGTCGAGCGTGGTTTCCGGGATCGGGTCGGGCAGGTAATGGCGAATGGTGCGGCGGGTGCGGATCGCTTCTGCGACAGACATCGTGTGACTCGTCATGTCACTCACTATTGGAGAGTCACTCTCCAACGGGAAGAGGGCACTATTTTGTGCGTTACTCTCCCCGCATGGAGACCATTGTGGAATCGTCCGGGCTGCCGGCCGACGTCTACTCCGCGAAGTGCCCGACACGCCAGGTCCTCGATCACATCTCCGGCAAGTGGACCATTCTGGTCGTGGACGCCCTCCTAGAAGGCACCTTGCGGTACACCGACTTGAGCCGGCGCATCGAGGGCGTGTCGCAGAAGATGCTCACTCAGACTCTGCGCGGCCTCGAGGCCGACGGGTTCGTCACCCGCACCGTGTATCCCACCGTTCCGCCCCGGGTCGAATACGACCTGACGGAGCTCGGCCACAGCCTCGCGGAGCCGATCACCGCGCTCCGCCAGTGGACGGAAGCCCATATCAACGAGATCGAGCGGGCCCGGGCCGCGTCGGAGCCCGGGAAAACCCCCTGATCCGTTGCACCGCATGCAATCGGCATAGCAAGAGCGGGGAGTCGGTATTCCCCGACTCCCCGCTCTGACCAGACAGCCACTGCTCAGGACAGCGACGTCGGCCGCCTCGGTGGCGGGGCGGCCCGCAGCAGTTCCCAGATGGATCGGGGACCGCTCGCCCACCGAGGATGTGCGCTGGCCCCGTGAAGCCGGTGGGCGACTTGTTGGGCGGTGCGCGAGGTGAGAGGTGCGGGCGGGGGACGGTGCCTCCAGACGATTGGCGGCGGCGTGCACGGGTCAGCGCAGACGCGGGGGCCTTCCCGCCTCAGACCTGCCCCATGAGCACGCACGCCGGGATTACTCCCACGATCTACGTATGAACCGGACCTTACTGCGCTTCAATTCGGGCCATCCCGCCTCGCGGGCAGCTGCGATCTCGGCGGCATAGCTCCGGCGACAGATAGCCGCCCGCTCCCTCGCACCTGGCGCAGACCAGAGACCAAAGTATGTCTCGCAACGAACCTGCGAGAACGCCCTCCTGAACCACTTCTTGCGTACCGGGTCGGCTATCTCCTCGGCCACCTCGTCGAGGTTGTCGAGGACAACCAACGCCTCTTCGTGGAGTTCGAGGTACCGCTCCCGCAGGCTTCTGGTCTTCTCGTCGCCCTGAGGCGTCGCGCGCGCTCGATTCCCTTCGTAGAACCACGGGAGCTGCATCGAGATCCACCAGGCCGGCGGCGTCTTGTCACCCTTCTTCAGATTGCAGGAGTCGCAGGCCGGCACCAGGTTGGCGAGGCCGTCCAGCCCGCCCCTGGCCCAGGGGATGACGTGGTCCATCGTCTGTGACGGCTTCAAGCAGTAGGTGCATTCACCCCCGTTAGCTTCGAGGACGAGCAGCCACTCCCACACTTCGTACGAGCGTCGCCGCTCCCCCTTCATTGGTTCATTCCTTCCAATGCCCGTCGTTCCACTTGCTTGCGAGTGAAGAAAAGCGGCCCTGCACGAGTCGTGCAGGCCGCTTCTTCGGCATGACCGATGGCGTCACTTCGGCCGGCCGCCCATGGGGGTGCTGACGACCTTCGGCCGGCTCTCGCGCTCGACCACCTTCAGCCGCTTCTCCACCTTCAGCAGCTCCTCGTATCCCCGCTCCACGGCGGCGATCACGTCCGGAATCGTCCGCAGGACTCCGGCCTCGTCGACTGCCTTCTGAACGATCTTGCCGTACCCGAAGGGGGCGTCGATAGTGACCCCGAAAGTCGCGCCTCGCTCCAGGCGGAGCGTCCCTGCCCGCTTCCCATCGATCAGGAGAGTCCAAGTCCGGGGCTCTTCGGCCGACTCCACTCCTACGTGCAACGTCATTCCTTTCGTCTCCGCTCCTCGGCCCCGGTCGCGGGCCATGGCGGCGTGCCGCTCACACCGTGGGATGACGGTTCCGAGTCCGGCCCGTTGCCGGTGTACCTCACGGCCGCCAGGACAACAGGCTCGCTCGGCTCCTTCGACCGCTGTTCGACCGCTTCCCGCCCTTGCCTCCGAAGTAGATCCGGCGGCCGTGGTTGCTCACACGGATACCGGGCACCGAATCCGTCCGGATGTCTGCTGGGCTCGGACAGCGAGATACTCGGCCCAGTCACGTCAAGCGTAGGCGGCCCGGCGGAAGGCTGCCCGCCTCTGGGCGCGGCCGCGGTTGGCGGCCAACTGCTGCTCGCAGCGGGCGAGGACTCGTGACGGACTACCGGGCGGCCGGCCCCGGACCCCCTCGGTCAGTGAACCCTCGTAACGAGGGCCCGGAGTAGCCGAACGTACGGGGACCAGCGGGCCTGCCGGGCGGGGCGCTCGGCAAGGTCAAGGCTGTCCTCCAGCAGGGCGTCATGCATCCAGCGGTAGGCCAGCGGCCAGCTCAGCCGGGCCAGGCCGCTGACCCGCATCGAGAGGGTGTGCCGCAGTACCGTCCTCTCCTCGTCGACGGGCAGGACGGCGTACTCGTGGAAGCCGTGGAAGCCGCGCGGGCCGGTGAAGGTGAAACGGATCCAGACCCCCGGGACGTACGCGGCGACGGTGTAGCGGACCGGTCCGTGGCCGCCCTTCGCACCTGCCGACAGCGGGCGGTCAAATTCCATTGGAGGCCAGTTGTCGTACGGCCAGAGCCGGTCGGCCGTCCCGGCGGACAGGGAGTCGAGGAGGGCGCCGGCCTCCTCGGACCCCATTGACAGCACGCGTTCGTGCATGTTGTGGACGGGCATGGATGTCCCCCACTCCTTCAATTGGAGATCAGTCTCTAATTGTTATGGAGAGTACTCTCTGATTCATGCCGAGACCACCCCGCTTCGACACCGGCGAGCTCCTCGACGCCGCCGTCCTCCTCGCCGCCGACGGCGGCCCGGCGGCTGTCACCATGTCCGCCGTCGCCCAGGCCGTCGGAGCGCCCAGCGGATCCGTGTACCACCGCTTCACCGGGCGCCCCGCACTGCTCGCCGAGGTGTGGCTGCGCACCGTCGAAGGCTTCCAGGAGGGGTACCTCGCCGCCCTCGACGGCGACCCCGACCCGCGGCAGGCCGCCCGGGCCGGCGCCCGGCACGTCGTCGCCTGGAGCCGGGACCACCCCCGGGAGGCGGCACTGCTCCTGTACGGCGCCGAGGAGTTCGGCCGATCCGGCTGGTCCGAGGAACACCGAGAGCGCGCCGACCGGGGCAACGGGCGGGTGTTCGCCCGCCTCCACGAGCTCGGCACAGCCGTCGGCGCGACCGGGCCCGAGGGCCGGGACCGGATCGTCCTGGCCCTGATCGACCTGCCGCTCGCCGCGATCCGCCGCTACCTGCGGGCGGGCCTCCCGCTGCCCCCACATGCCGAGGACCTCGCCGAGAAGTCGGCCGCCGCGCTACTCGGGGAAGGAACGGCCTAACGGCGTCGTGCACGGTGGGCGGTGAGCCGTCGGGCCCGAATGGTTGATCATGGCCGGGTGGTACGTGCAGCTGGGGCAGGCATGCAGTCACCGCACCGGGTGAAGTCCAGTGGCTTGCCCTCCGCAGCCATGGCGACAAACGCGACCACGAGGGCCGCCCGATTACCCGGAGCGGTGGAGACTGGGCTCCTGCACATTCCGGAAGAAGGGTGAGCGTCCGAACTCGAAGGAGATGGGCAGACGATGAATAGGCGGCGGGAGCGCCATCCGGGCGGGACTGTGGTCATCCTCGGCGCTGAAGAACAAGGCCCAGGTCACGACGGCTTCACCAGCCCGCTGTGTGCCCGGCTCCAGCGGTGACGGTTAGCGCAACCGTCACCGTGACGCCCTTCCCTGGTCGACGTCCTGCTCCGCCTCGGGCTGTGACTGGGTGACGTCGACCAAGGTGGTGAGTTGGATCGTGTCCGGTCCAACTCACCGGGGCCAGGCGCAGGAGGGTGGAGCGAGGTGGACGTGCTCGGACAAGGCGGTGACTCCCGAAGTCGTTGTGGTTGAACTGCCGTGAAGCTATGGGGGCTGATGGCCGGCACATCGGCCGGCAACCCAGGCAAGTGAGGTGGTGCCCCGCGTCAGCGACTGCGTCGCCCGCGTCCGCGAGTGCCTCGAGGGTCGGCGTCGGCTTCCGGCGTCTTCTCAGCGAAAGTGGCAGCTTCGTCGCGGCCGGGGCGGCCTCGCGGCCAGGGCGGATCGGTTCCTGAGAAGGGCCGGCCTGCCCTACCGCCGAAGCTCCCGGCTCTGGAGCGCCGGGCCGCTGCAACGTGAGACTCTGCAGCGACACCGCTGCCCGAAAAGTCCGCACATCAATGGGATCGGGACGCCCCAGGATCGCCGAAACAAGTAACCAGCAGCGTGAGACTCCCTCTGCGACGCGAGGCTGCGCGGCGCCGCGGTCCTAAAACCCACGCGCATGCTGCATGACTGTTCCCCCAAGGCTGATCCAGCTCGAACAACCCGCCCTGGCTTGCGCTGAACCGCCCCCAGGCCGAGATCGCTGGAGCAGCCACACCACTCACTCCGAAAGAGGTTGTCTCCAGCGATCTTCAACCTAGGGCCACGCGAGGCGCGGCAGTGTGCATGACGTACACGCACGTTCGACACCTCGTGCACCTACGTGAGCAGCGCATTCGCGCGGTACTCGGTGGGGGTGACGCCGTGCACCTCGCGGAAGGCGCGAGAGAAGGCCGTGGCGCTGGAAAACCCCCACCGTGCCGCAATTGCCTGGACAGGCCGGCTCCTCAGGTCTCGGCTCGCCAGGTCGAGACGGCAGCGTTCGATCCGCTCACTGCGGATGGTTGCCGCGACGCTGTAGGGCTGCTCGCGGAACAGGTTGTAGAGCGTGCGCAGGGAGATGTTGTGCCGGTCCGCGATCGCCTGAGGCGTCAGGTCAGGGTCGCCGAGGTTGTGCTCGATGAATGCGTTGATGCGCTGCCGCATCACTTGTGCGCGGGCCTCGGCCGGCGCCTCGTCCAGCGCTCCCAATTGCTGGGCCAGGCAGGCGGTGGCCAGGTCGAGCGTCATGGATCCCAGACGGTTGATCTCCTCGTCGCCGCATTGCGGGCCGTGGCTGAGCAGCGTGCCGAGAAAGCCGGCGAGGATCGCCGCAGTTCCCTCGCTCGCGGGGATGCGCTGCCCGAGAAGGCGGTCCGCTCTGTCCGACCGTAGCGGCAGGACGGCCCGGGGTATCTGGAGCAGGACCATTTCAACCTGCCCGTCGGCGTCGCCGACCGTTTCGGTCTCCACCGGATGTGACGTGTTGGTCAACACCAGATCCCCGGCGATCACAGAACGGTGGCCTCGCTGAGAGACCCTGAAGGCTCCTCGTGTGGCCAGCGCGATCTGGTACTGCTCGGAATCGCCTGTGCGCACGTGAGCGGGGGTGCGGCGCGCCAGCACCGGCGAGCAGGCGAATGTCGACAATCGCGCGGCGCCGAGGTCCAGGTCAGTGATGTCGGCACGGAAGTCGGCTGTGTGCCGGGTGCTGAGGCTGACAGGCATCACGTCACTGGACACCGTCTCACAGAACCAGTCGAACGTGTCTTCACAGGACACGGCCGCAGCCGATACATCCAACGATCCCAACTCAGTCCCCCCAGGGCGTGCACACCTTCTGCGACGCATCGATTATCAGCCATGACTGGCAGGGCGCGCGGAGCGACTGGACGTCCCTGTCTATTAAGCACACACGCACGCACAGGAAGAGTTCATATACCTGACTTCCAGTCGCTTCAGGCGCTTCCTCACGAACAGCAGGGCCCTGACCCTGCAGTTTCATCCAGCGACTGAGGCGTTGGCGTCGGAAGCCGTGGAGCCAGGCGATGGTGCGTTCGACGACCCATCGATGCACTCCGAGGCCGAAGCCGTGAGGGACGCCGCGGCGTGCGATCACCGGTTTGATGCCCTGGGCCCAGACGAGGCGGCGGTATTTGTCGTGGTCGTAGCCTCGGTCGCCGAGCAGGGTGTCGGGTCGCCGTCGCGGTCGCCCGACCCGGCCGGGGACAGACGGAATCTTGGCGAGCAGGGGCATCAACTGCGTGATGTCGTTGCGGTTCCGCCGGTCAGTGACACGGCGAGTGGAATGCCCTGGGCGACGACGAGAACGTGGTGCTTGCTGCCCGGACGTGCTCGGTCGACCGGGCTGGGTCCACTTTTGGGCCCCGTCAAGCGGCCCTGACGTGACTGGAGTCGATCACCGCCCGGGACCAGTCCAACTGCTTCGCCGCCCGCAGCTTCGTCAGCAGGACGGCATGGAGCCGGTCCCATACGCCGGCCTCGTTCCACGTGGCAAGCTGCCGCCAACAGGTCATGCCGGAGCCGAAACCGAGCTCCTGGGGCAGATACTCCCACTGGATGCCGGTGTGCAGGACGAACAGGATCCCGCACCGAGCCTGCCGGTCAGGAACCCGCGGTCTCCCCGCGACCAGCTTCGGGCCCGGCTCAGGCAACAACGGCTCGATCAGCAGCCACAGTTCGTCCGAGACGATCCACAGCCGAGAGTTCCTCCTCCCCACGAACGGACCAACGAGCACCCAAGCCGACAGTCACATCATCAACAGCTTCTGTTAGGACCTCTAAGAGGGGATCTCCGAAAGGAGCCACCAGGTGGTGTCTTCGTCGAACCCGCCGATCACGGTCTCGGACGTTCCCGCGGCGGGCTGACCGCCAAGATTCACCTGGCGGACGAGCAGGGCCAGGATCCGTTGTCGGTGGTAATCACCGCCGGGCAGCGGGTGCGATTCGCCTCAGTTCGAGGCTATGAGCCTCAGGCTCAGTCAACCCAGAACGAGGTATCTCGCCGCGCTAGCCGCCGCTCTCCATAGCCACGCTCGCCGGCAAGTGTCTCACCGTGAGAGCAGCGGCTTGGGTCGGCGTCGCGACCTCGCCCAGCAGGTCGGCGTAGCCGGATGAGTAAGACCTTCACTGGCCTGACAGACTCTGTCGTGGCGCGCTGCTTTTCTGATGAAGTCCTGTTGAAGCACGAGGACTCCTGCGGCGGGCAGGCACTGGACAGACGGGGCATGGGGATTCGGCGTGAGCGTGAATTCATCGGGCAGGGGCACGGTCGATGCTGAGGGTGATCTGCGGGTCGATCTGCTCGGGTCGGTCAGGGCCTACCGCGGTAGCGCGCCGCTGGCGCTGGGCCCGGTGCGACGGCAGGCGGTACTCGCCGCGCTGATCCTGCGCGCGCCCTACTACGTGACGTACCAGCAGCTCCTGGACGACGTCTGGGGAACCGCGCCTCCGGGCACGGGGCACAAGGTCCTGCCCAGCTACATCCACGCGCTGCGCAAGGCTCTCGACAAGCCTGGCACCGGCGCAGGTGGCTCGGTGATCCACGGGCAGCGAGGCGGCTACCGCTTGCTGCCCGGCGCAGTCCGGACGGATGTCGCCGAGCTCGCCAAGGAGGCTGCCAGCGCCCAGCGGGCGAAGGCCGCCGACGAGCTCAATGCCGCGCTCGCTCACGGGAGCAGGGCCCTCGATCTGCTCCGCGGGGAGCCGCTGCCCGGTCTGCCGGGTCCGCTCGCTGTTGCCGAACGGCAACGGCTGGTCCGGCAACGGCGCGCACTGCTCCAGGACCGGGCGGAGTGCCTGGTCCTGCTCGGCCACTACCCGGATGCTCTGGACACCCTCCTGGCAGTACCCCTCTCACAACCGTACGACGAGCCGCTCGCCGCCCTGCGGATGCGTGCCCTGTACGGCAGTAACCGGCAGGCCGAGGCGCTCACCGTCTACAGCGAAACCCGTCGCCGGCTCATCGACGAGCTGGGCGTGGAACCCGGCGAGGAGCTGCGGCACGTACACCAGGCCGTCCTGCGCCGGGACGATCTGCTGTTGCTCGGCCGAACCGTCCGAGCGCGCACAGCCAAAACCGTCGCCCCCGAGCACGCCGGGTCCCAGGAATCATCACCCGGGCGCCCGGCCTCCGGCGACCGTGACAGCCTGCCCGGCGTGCCCGATCGCCCTAGCCGTCCCGGCCCGCCTCGTTCTTTCAACCGGCGCAACGAACTTCCCGGCGACATCGCGTGCCTGGTCGGGCGGGAGAAGGACCTCGCCCTGCTCACCGCCCCTGTGTCACCGGACGCCGTGTCCGTGATGACCGTCGACGGTACAGCAGGCGTCGGCAAGACCGCCTTGGTGGTGCGTGCCGCCTGGACACTGGTCGACGCCCACCCCGACGGCTGCCTCTTCGTCGACCTGCACGCACACGGCGCCGCCCACGAAGGCGTCACCCCCCAGCGGGCCCTGCGCCGAATGCTGCGGGTGGTCCGCGGCGAGGACGACACGCTCCCGACCAGCGCGCGCGAACCTCGCAACCTCAACGACGACGGTGAGACGGCGGACGGCCTGGCAGACCTCGTCACAGCATGGCGCGCCGCCACCAGTGGCCTGCGGCTGCTGCTGGTCGTGGACAATGCACACAGTGCCGAGCAGGTGCGTCCGCTGCTGCCGGCCGGACCGGGCAGTCGGGTCATGGTCGTGGGCCGCCAGCGTCTGCCCGGCCTCGACGCCGACCTGCGGCTCACGGTGGAGCCGCTGGGTACGGGCACTGCCGTCGGACTGCTCCGCGAGCTCGTCGGGGAGTTCCGGGCCGACGGCGAGCCTGAGGCGGCGCGTGAACTTGCCCGGCGGTGTGGCGGTCTGCCCCTGGCACTGCGGATCGCGAGTGCCCGGCTGCAGAGCCGCCCGTCCTGGACCCTGGCCTTTCTCGCCGGCCGGATGTCCGACGACGCGCACGGCCTCGCGGAGCTGCGGGCCGAGGATCGCAGCGTGGAAGCCGCCTTCCGGGTCTCGTACGACCAGCTCGGCCCGGAACTGCGGCGTGGCTTCCGCGCGTTGGGAACGAACCCCACCGCCCGCTTCGACCGGCTCACGCTCGCCACCATGCTGGGCTGCTCCCGCGAGGAGGCCGAGGGCGTCCTGGAGGATCTGGTCGACGCAAGCCTGTTGCAACAGCCGCATCCTGGCCGATACCGGCTGCACGATCTCGTCAAGGCGCATGCGCGGCGCGTGGCCGGCGAAGCCCCCGAAGAAGCCGCCGCAGACCGCGACGCCGTTCTGCACCTCTACACCGCGGCGGGCCGCATGGCCAGCGACTGGGGGCCCGGCGGCTTCCCCGCACTCACCACCGGTTCGGCCGACCCCAGTTCGACTGCCTGCTCGCCCTTCGCCGGATGGCGGGAGGCCTCGGCGTGGCTGAGGCCGATGGGTGGCGAGCTCGTCGATGTCGTGGCCTTCGCAGCCGCTGGCGGCCACGCCGACCACGCGTGCCTGCTGGCAGAAGCCCTCGTCGACCACCTGGCGGGACACGGTCACCACCACGAGTGCCGGACCGCCCTGGAACTCGCCCTGGCGTGCGCGGACGCGGCCACTGATCGACGGATGCCCGCAGCGCTGCGCAACTGCATGGGCCTCCTCGACGTCTACCAGGGACGGTTCCGGCAGGCAGGAACATGGTTCGCCGAGGCCCTGCATTACGGCCGCGCGCGGGGCGACCTGCGAGAAGAGGCCCGCGCAATCGCCGGGACGGGCATCGTGCTGGGGCAGTTGGGAAACGCTGAGGAGGCGCTGTCCGGCCTGGACAAGGCAGTGAAGCTGGCATCCGGCCTCGCCGACGACTGGCTGACCGGGGTGTCCCACTGCAACATCGGCTCCCTCCATCACCAGCAGGGACGGCACGAACAGGCACTCTGGCACTACAACACCGCCCTGGCACTCGCCGAGAAGAACGGCCGACCCAGGACGATCAGCAGCACCCTGTGTTTTGTGGCCGAGATCGAGCTGGCGCTCGGTCGGTACGAGGTGGCCACGAACCTGCTGAGGCGGGCCGCCGGGCTGGCCGGTGAGGTCGAGGACCTGCCGCTGCGCGCGGCGACCCTGTCACGGCTGGCCACCGCGGAGCACACCCGAGGCGACCTGCGCTCGGCCGTCGATCTCCACCACAAGGCGCTGTCGACGCTCACCCCACACACGAGCGCATGGCTGGAGATGGGGGTTCGCATCCGGCTCGGCAGCACCTACGCGGCAACGGGCCGTCACACCGACGCACAGCAGGAGTTCCGGGCTGCCCTTTCCCTGCCCGGAGCCGACGACCACGCCCGCGAATACGGGATGGCACGTGACGGACTGGAAGCCACAGGCACCGTCCGGCGACCCCACCGGCCAGGCTCCTGACCGCACGCCCGACGTTTCCACGAGACGACGTGGCGCGACACGAGCAGTGACCGGTCGCCAGCCAGACTCGTGGGACCTTCTGGCAGGCGCAGCGAGGGGTGTGACCACGCGATTCATGCTCCCTGCAGCCCGATTTCAGCGCCGGAGCATGGGGGTGCCCCAGAGTGACACCCGAGTGCGGAGTTGTGGACCCACCACAATCATCGTGGCGACAACGGGATCCCGGGGGTAGAGACGGCATGACCGGATCAGGCACGGCTGCATGGCTCGGCGCGAAGCAGGCCACCTATGTGGCCAGACGCCCGCCGTGGACCGGGTACGTACTAGGGGGCATCGTCCTCCTAGGCGGGGGCACACCGCTGCTGATCACGATGGTCGTGGCACTCGGCGCTTCGATACCGCTGCTGGCCTTCTCACTCATGTACGTGGTGTTCGGATGGATGCTGATCGACAAGGTCAAGCTGGCCCGGCGCGGCAAGAACGCGCGGCTTGAGCTTTTCCAGCACGGCTCGGTAGTGACCACTCACGACGGAAATGCCCACACCTTCGGCTGGAGCTCCGTCCAGGTCCACCAGGACGTGCTTCACTCACGGAAGAACGGCATCACCGAATCCAGCCACGTATACACGCTGATCGGTGAGGACGGCGTGGCCCTCACCATCGGCGACACCCGCAGGACGTCGACCTCCCGCTACGCGGGCATCGTCACCCACGTACAGGGAGCGGAGTTCACCGATCCCGAACAATGGGGACCGGCCATCGTGCAGGCGGTCAGCGAGACCCAACTGCGCCGCGCCTTGGAAGACGTGGCGCGCGGGCAGGAACTCATCTTCAACACGATCGGGCTGAGTCTGAACGGGGTGGAATTCAAAGGGCAGACCCTACCGTGGGCCCGCATACGCGAAATGCGGCCTGTCAACGGCCGCCTTCACGTCAAGGAGGACGGGCGGCGGCTCCTCGCGATGGACGTCCCGGTGTCATCGATACCGAACTTCCCGGTCTTCTACACCGTGGCCAAGAGGCTGCACGAAGTCACACGGCAGTCCTGAGGCCCGGAGGCAAGAGCATCACGGCCATCACGGATCGCGGGCAGATGGGCTTCGCCGACCGGGCCGAATCCCCGGCCAAGTGGGCGGCATTGTCCACGGCAGGTGTCGGGCGATCTCAGGTCATCCCGCCAAGCCGCACGCCCCTGGCAAAGGTTCAGCTCCACCGTCCGTGCGGGCAGCAAAGGAACGAATGACTCCGGAGGAAGGCTCTCACTGGCGCCGAAGCCGTCGGTGTCTTCACCGTCATGGGTAGACCGATCCCTCCGGTCCCGGTCCGTGGCCCGAGGTCGGCCTTCGTCTCGCTGGCGACATCTGAGCGCACACGAGGATTCCCCATCGGATCCGCCGAGTACGTGGCCCCGAACGCCTCAGGAAACCCGCAGACGCCCGTCAGCCCTGCGTGCTCTCGGGCTGCCGTGCCGGTTAGACCGAGTTGCCTCACCAGTCCGGCAGCCCCACCATTGCGCCACCCCGACCAGTCCATCAGCGAGCTCGCACGTCTCGTCCATGCCTCTCATGCCTCTGACCGTGCCTAGGATCTAGCAATTTTCCTTACTCACAGGTGCTCAGCGGCAACACGCCGCGGAGCCCCACCGCCCATGCCCACTACGGCGGCGCGGGCCCCCTACCGGCGAGAGAGCAACCACATCCAGCGGGAGATCCAGCGGACCATCGACGACGTCGGCACGCCCACCGAAGCCGAACGCGTCGATTTCAGGGAGCGAAGGAGAGCATGCGGGGCTCGTGCCGGGCGTCGTCGCCTGTCAGGCCGGCAGGCGTGATCACCAGCCGGTCACCCACGTAGGCGTTCTCGCCGACGACTCCCATGCCGAACTCGAGCCTCGCGGTGGACGCGGGGAGCCGCAGCACGTCCTTGATCGTGTCCACGCCGCCGGGACCGACCCGGAAGACCCGCCCGGGCTTGCCGCTCGTGCCCAGCTGGTAGACGATCCCTGTCCTGCCTGGTCCGACGCGCAGGGGGTAGTAGCCGTACGAGGTGGCCTCGTCCTTCACGCCCCAGACCAGTTTCCCGGTTCCGAGGTCGTAGGCGCCGACGCGGTCGGTGCCGCCCAGGAGCACCAGGCCCCCGCCTACAACGGCCTCTCGGCACGACTGGGCGTTGGCACTGGTATCCACGGAGTCGCCGCAGTGCTTGAACCCCTTCGGCCGGGGGTCGATGGTCCTGCGGACCTTGCCGTCAGGTCCGAGGGCGACGACCCGCCAGTCCTCGGCGTGGGTCTCCCGATGCGCGGTGGTGATCACGGCCGGTGCGACGGAGAGCACTTGGCCGATCCTGCGGCCCGGCTCTGTCCGGTAGCGCCAGCGGACCTTGCCCGTGGCCGGGTCGAGCTCCCTGACCTGGTCGTACGCCTTCTCGAGCGCGGTGATCGCGCAGTCGGCGAGTACCAGGAGCCGGGTGCCGCCGGCCACTCTGCCGGGGTAGCACTTCCCGGGGTTCTCCATGGGGATGTCGTACAGCTTCTTCCCGTCGGCGACGCTGTACCCCGCGGCCTTCATGCTCTGGACGATCGCGACGGTGCCACCGCTGATCGCGCTGTCCACGATGATCGTGTCGTCCCCCGCGCCGGTCTCGGTCAGCTTCTTGTGCCAGCCGGCCTTTCCGGTGCGCAAGTCGATCATCTGGAGCTGGTTGCAGTGGGTGCCGGTCCATGCCTCGACATTCTTGAGGACGATGACGACCTTGCCGTCGGGGGTCGCGTTGACCGGGGTCTCGCAGACGGGGGTCGGGAGGTCGACACTCCACAGCTCGGCGCCGTCGCTGAGCCGGTGGGCGACGACCCTCTTGTAGACGGCCTGGACGACGGTGTCGCCGACGAACCAGAGGTCCTCGGTCGGGATGTTCCGGCGGGGCAGGTCGGTGCGGTCGTCGACGATCCAGGCGCTGGCTTCGCCGGCCATGCGGCGCTGCGCGATCTCCGCGGTGGTGGGGATGCGGGTGGGCGACGGGGTGGGGCGGGCGCTCGCCTTCGGCGGCGCCGTGGCCGACGGAGCGCCGCTCTCCGCTCCGGCGCGGTCCGCCCGGGCGCGGTCCGCTTCGGAGCGCTCGCCGAGGACGTACGCGCCGGCACCAACGAGCAGCAGCAGAGCGAGGCCGGCGGCGGCCGTCGGCCAGCGGCGGCGGCGCGGGCGGGGCGGTGGCGGGCCGTACCCCTCGGACGCGTACGGATTGTCCGGCACAGGCCAATTCGGCGGGCGGTGTTTGTACCAGGGCTCGTGCGACTGCGACATCGGGTTTCCTTACAACAAGGCGGGCGGCCTCCCCGTAGTACGGACATCCGGGGAGTGTTCTGAGCAATGGTTCGTGCGGTCTGGTCCGCATGGGCGCTGTGTTTGCCCACGCGGGCCCTCATGGCTGTGGCAAGGTTTTCGCGCAGCCGCTTGGCCACCCTGTAGAAGATCGGGAAGCACGGGATCGACGGCATCGAACTCGGGTGACTTTTCCGTGGCCCTGGTGAGCGGAGCCGTTCGGCGGCCTTGCCAGCCATACGAAAGTGAACGTGGTGTCGATCAAGGGGTGTGCCCGGGCATCGTTTGGGTGACGGCAGCCGGCAACTGGCTTCCGGCGGCGGGGTGGCTGCGACGAGTTCGACGGGCCGGGTGAAGCCGAAGGAGACGCCGACGGCGCGCGGGAAGACGGCGAAGGTCTGGCCGCCGACCTGGTCGAGGGTCAATCACGGCTGCGGCGGGCGCGGCGCACCCCTCCCCCGTTCCCTTCAGTCACCGCCTCATACCGCGGAGCCGCGACCAGGACCACACCGCCCTTCATGTCGAGTGCCCAGCCGAGCAGGACGGCGACGGCCACGACGCCCGCGTCGATCCCCACAGGAGCGCCAGATCCTGGGCGGAGAACGGGTGGGTGACGCGGTAGCGTTCCCATCGTCCGCCGGCCGGCAAGAGACCGGATGTTCCGCTGGTCTGAGACACAGTGACTGACCTTTCTCAATGGCAGGTTCGACCGCCGGGCGAACCACGCTGGGTGTCCATGACAGGCTGGCGCGGCGGGGCCTGTGGCGTGGCGCCCTGGGGGCCACCCCATGGCTCGCCGCCGAGGCGGGTTGCCGGCCGGTCCTCCCTGCGCTCGCACGGGCCGGGCAGGGAAAGCACTGCGACCTGGTTGCGCAAGGCCGACCACAGGCTTGGCAGACTCTGGCGCAACGTGCTGCTCTTTCGATGAAGTCCTGTTGAAAGGCTCGGCGGCTGCGACAGGACAGCGGCACCGAAAACAGAGCACCACATGCACGTGTGACGGTGCCGAATCTCTCTCGGCCACCGCTACGCGTCACCGAGACCGTCCCTGGCATGGGCTACGGCGAGTGCTGAACCTGCCGGTCGAACTACCCGTCTCAGGCTTTCGACATGTGGAGGGGTGAGCCCCGTGTCTGTGAGTGCCTGCTGGCGTTCAGGGGTTAGTCGGTCCCAACGTCGGCGGATGTTGCTGAGCCACTGTCCGAGGCGTACGGCTCCGGAGGAGAGCTCCTCAATGTGTCGTTGAGGCACGTGGAGGTGCCCTTCCCGAGCATGGAATTGTCCGAGTGCTTCGAGGCCTTGTTGGAAGTTGCGTTCTCGTGCCCCAGGGCTGTGCTTCGGAGGCGAAGCGATGTCCGCGTCCGTTGCACCTGTATTCAGGCGGGCCAGCAGGCGCAGTTGTTCAGGGTTTCCGGGTGGGTTGGTGCGCTGGGTGTGCAGCCACTCCCCGAGGCGTTCGCCGTTGTCGGTTTGGAAGTGGCGTGGGATTGCGGTGCGTGTGTGGCCGGTTTGGTCGTGGTGGCGCGCTACGTGGTACATGCGTTGCCATGTCAGCGGCCAGGGTGGGTTCCAGTGCGGGTCGAGTTCTTCCAGGGCCTTTGTGCGGGCGGGGGTGAGCTGGTCGGCTCGTTTGCGCTGGGTGGCGAGCCAGCGGCCGAGGGCGAAGCCGGTTTCGGGGTCGTTGTGGTCGACGGGGGTAGCGAGGTGTCCCTGCTTTCTCCTGTGCCGCAGCGGGCCGACGAGGACGCGCTGCTGCCAGGTCGCGGAGCAGGGCGGTCTTGCGCCTTCCTGTTCGCCGACTCGCAGCACTCACGCAGGCTGCGGCTTCCCTGCTGGGGGGCGGGCCTCTTGCCGGAGGGCTGGGCGATGTGAAGGTCGTCGGTGTGGGTGAGGCTCAGGTCGATCTGGTCGAAGCCGCGCAGATCGGGCCGGCCGCCGACCTTGTACGCGAGTTCGAGCTGGGCGGGCGAGGTGCCGAGCGGGCGGCGGCCGTGTACTTGACGGCCAGCCAGGATGCCACGAAGCGGTAGCGCATAACGGGGTCTGCGGTCTGCCGGTAGCGCAGCCGGTCCCGTCCCGGCAGGGGGTGCAGGGCGGAGTCGGTGAGGGCGGCGGACAGCCACTCGCCCCATCTGGTGAACACCGAGGCGTTGCCGCGCAGGGCCAGGCCTTCCCGTATCTCGTGCCAGGGTCCGTCGGGGCCGGTGACGTGGACGGGTGCCGTGATGTGCTCAGCGCGTTCCGCCGACATCGGCGCGTCCTTCCGGGTCACTGGGCCAGCTCGGTGGCGTCGAGGTCGCAGCTGCGGCCCGCGCGGTAGCGGCGTACGAGCTCGTCGAGGACCTGGGCGCGGCAGTCTTCGGGCAGGTCCGGCAGCGGGATGCCGAGGCGGCCGCCGAGGGTGAGGGCGAGCACGGCCCAGGCGGGCGCGGCGAGGAACGGCTCGCTGCCGTCCTGGCCCTCCCAGGTGGCGAGGATCGCGGCGGCCGCGAGGACGAGGGCGTAGCGGTCGCTGAGCACGCACCAGGCGGGGTCGGCGAGCGCGGTGGCGCCGGGCGGGATGGCGCGGCACGGCTCGCGCAGGGCGCGCAGTTCGTCGACGAACGCCTCGGCGAGGTCCGCGAGGACGCCGAGCTGACCGCCGACGCCACGTACGTCGGCCAGTCGGGCGGCGGCGCCGTTCAGGGAGGCGGCGAGGAAGTCGCCGTCGTCGGCGATGCCGAGGAACCGGTAGTCGAGCTGGGCAGGGAGGCGCCGGAGCGGAACAGCTCGGGTGGCGGTTCCTCCTCCCGGAAGCAGGCGCGTTCGGCGAGGGTGCGCAGCTGGGGCACGATCACGGCCTGGCACGCGGCGGTGCCGGCGTGGCCGAGGCCCGCCACAGGGAGGTCCCGGGAGAGCCTCTCGAGCGATCCGTATTCGGGCGTGCCGTGCTCGTAGCCGCGGGAGCCGAGGACGCTCGCCAGCTCCTCCAGGCTCTCCCGCAGCAGGTCGGGGACGACGTACTTGACGGCCGCGGCGAGGACGTGGGTGCGGTCGGGCAGAAGGCCCAGGCCTCCAGTTCGAAACAGAAAATGCCCGTGAGCACGTGGGAGATGTGCCGCGACGGGGCTGATTTCGACCTCGGCCCCGAATCGATCGTGGCGTGGGGAGTGACGTCGGGGGCGGATATCTACTGCTGGGTGACCGCGGACGACGACCCGGATCGATGGCCCGTCCTGGTCTGCGGTAGGCACACCAGCCCAGAGATGCAGCTGCACCACCTTGGGATGGCTGAGTTCCTGTTGAAACTCCTCAGCGGCGAAGCGTTTCAACAGGAAACGATCAGCGTCGTCCTGCCAGGCGAGGCGTCCTTCGTCAACTGGCGCAACGAATAGGACGGCCTCTGTCGTTCACCCTTCGGCAGCCTGTGGCCTCGGCCCCGGAGGCCTCGGTGGAGGCGCTGGCCGCGGCGGTCGATGCGCAGGTCCCGGAGGCGGCACGGCGGTACACCTGGGCGCTGACCGACCCGCGCCACTTCCTCGTCCCCGACACGTCGGAGGAGATCGCGCTCGTGGCTGTGGGCGCCGTACGCGAGGACGAACGCGACGGGACGCACAGCGTCTTCAGGACTTCGCCGAGCGGCGCTGCAGGCGCCTGGAGGAGACGCTGCGCGGCTACGGGGCCAGGCAGCGCGCCCGCCGAGTACGGCCTCGAAGGCGGCGCACATCTCCTCGGCCGCGTCCAGGACATGCTGGATGGACTTCGCCGCTCGGGCCGCGGGCCATACTGGTCGAGCCCTGATCAACCACTGGACGGTTCCATGGCCAAGAGCAGCTCTTCATCGACCACTGTCCCCGACACCGTGTGGCTCGGGTGTGGGCGTCACCTCGGGCCGGAGCCCGAGCGGGACGTCCGGCGCAACCTGATCGCCCTCAAGGCGGCCGGGGTGATCGACGACTTCCTGGACCTCGACCCGATCGAGGCGGCCCGCTCGACCGATCTGTTCCCTCGGGATAACTCCGCCGACGCCGGCCCGTCTGCCCGCCGGCTCTTCGAGGCACGCTGGCGCGTGGCCGACGGTGTCACAGTGCGCGCTCAACTGACCACATACGAGCCGGAGTCCCTCCGCGTCGAGAGCGAGGGCGTCACCTGGGTTCTCGCCGCCGAGGCGGAGCGGGTGTGGGAAGCGAGCTGGCCCTCACCCGCCACCGTGTTCTGGCCCGACAGCGACCAGGTCGCCTGGGATCACGAGAGGGTGCCGGGCGTGCGTCTGCGGACAACGAACCACCTGCCGAAGGACGACGGCGAGTTGCGGCGCCTGCTGCGGGGCTGCACCCGGCAGAGCTGGTTCATCCATGTCGTGGTGCACGAGGCGATGACGCCGGACGCGCGGGGGCGGCGGCCGATCACGGCGTTCCTGCCACCGAGCCTGCGGCACCGGGTGGTCGAGCACCGGGCCACGCCGGAGCAGGCGCTGATCGCCGACTTCGCGATGAAGCGTGAGCTGGGCGTCGGGCTACCGCGCGGTGGGGCCGTCGTCCTGTCCCCGACGCCCCAGGTCCCGGGCTACGATGCGGAGCGCTTCACGGTACGCGATGTCTTCCTGGACGGCACGGAACCGACCGCGCTCCTGCAGAAGATCGTGGAGTTCGCCTCACTGCCGCGACCGCTGCCGGTCGACGCCGAGCAGGTCCTGACACGACTGCGCCAAGGCTGGCACCTGCTCACCCCGGACGAGGAGCTTGTCCACGCACGGGCCATGGTCACCAAGTATGCCAAGGCGCTCGAGGCCATGACGGCATCCTGTGACCTGTACCGTGAGGCGGCCGAGTCGGCGCTCGCCGCGCTCGCCGAGGCAACCAGCGGCAACGACGCGTCCCGGACGCCCACGCCGGCTGCGGCCGAGCAGGACACCTCACCGCTGAAAGCCCTCACGAAGACGCTCGCCCTCTTCCGCAGCCCGAACCGATAGAGGGCCGGATGGGAGATCCAGTGCCGTCCGCACGGTCGGTGCACGCGAGTTCTACCCTGACGCGGCCCGGTCCCCGCTGCCGAGAAAGACCACGCCCATGACCGGCCCCGCCCCGCCTCCCGCAACCTTCCGCCGCAGATGAGCCCGTCGGAGTTCCTCGGGCAGTGCGCCACCTGCCAGAACGACTGCCACAGATACGGCCCCAGGAGATGTCTCCTTTCTCTGTGGGTAAGATCAGGATGGATGCTGAGGGGATGCGCGCTGGCCGTGGCCAGCAGGGCAACGGCGGTGACCGGCTGCTCGCAGTGCGTGCAGTTCCGGGTGCTGGCCATGACGTGTCCGGTCGATCACCTGCCTGCTTCGACTGATCGGCCGGGCAAGTCCCAGTACCGCTGAGAACGGGCCTGCTACGCCTACCGCCAGGGCGCTCCCCTCAGCCGCTCGTCGTCTGGCCGGTACGGATGACGGCCTGGTCCCCGTGGGGGCCGAACAGGTGCAGGATCTCCACCGCTTCGCGGCCGGCGGGGCCGAACCAGTGCGGTTCGCCGGTGTCGAACTCGGCCACCTCGCCCGGCCGGAGGGTGACCTCGCGCTCCCCGAGGATGAGGCGGAGCTCCCCGGCGAGCACGTAGAGCCATTCGTAACCGGAGTGGGTCACCAGTCTCGGTTCGCGGTACGCGAGGACCTGCTTGAAGACCTGGACACGGCCCGGGTACTGCGTCAGCGGGACGAGGACGCTTCCGCCCTCCCGGCTCCGCGGTGTCAGATGGACCCGCGGATCGCCGGTGGCCGGGGCCGCCACCAGCTGGTCCAGCGCGACGCGGTGCGCCCTGGCGAGCGGAATGAGGAGGTCGAGCGTCGGACGCCGCCGGCCCGACTCCAGGCGCGACAGCGTGCTCACGGAGATCCCGGTGTCCTCCGCGAGGGTTTCGAGGGTGAGGCCGCGGTCGCGCCGCAGGGCGCGCAGCCGTGGCCCGATGCTGTCGAGGAGTTCCGCGAGTTCGGCATCCATACGGCCATTTTGCGGTCTTCGCAAAGTTCCTGGTCCTGGGCCCTTCCCTCGCCCGACTCTGGGCGGCGTCCGATCTCGTCGAAGGGGGAACTCCCGTGCTCACGAAATCCCTTGCCGCTCCACCCTCCCCGCTGAGCGCGCGCCGGCGCTGGACGGTGCTGGCGGTCTGCGCGCTCAGCTTGTTCCTAGCCGGTGTGGACACCACCATCGTCAACGTGGGGCTGCCCGAGATCGGGCGAGGCCTCGATGTGGGCACGCGTGGTCTCGAGTGGGTCGTCGACGCCTACACCGTGGTCATGGCCAGCCTGCTCATCGTCTCCGGCGCCCTCGCGGACCGTTTCGGGCGCCGTCGGGTCTTCCAGTGCGGACTGCTCGTCTTCGGCCTGGCGTCCCTCGCGTGCGCCCTCGCCCCGTCCCTCGGCGTGCTCGTCGCCGCCCGGGCCGTCCAGGGGATCGGGGGCTCGATGCTGAGTCCGGTAGCCCTGGCGATCGTGGTGAACGCGATGCCCGACCCACGGGAACGGGCCCGCGCGATCGGGGTGTGGGCCTCGGTCTTCGGGCTCAGCATGGCGGCGGGCCCGGTCACCGGCGGGGCGCTCATCGCCGCGTTCGGCTGGCGGTCGGTGTTCTGGATCAACGCGCCGGTAGTCGTCGCCGCTCTCGTCCTGGTCGCCGTGTTCGTGCCGGAGTCCCTCGGGGAGCGCGCCCGGCGCCTCGACCTGCCCGGCCAGGTGCTCCTCACCTTGGTCCTCTGCCTCTCTGTCGGAATCCTCATCGAAGGACCCCGCATCGGCTGGACGTCACCCGCGGCCCTTGCCGGTTACGCCCTGACCGCGGCGGCCACGGCCGGCTTCGTCCTCGTCGAGTTGCGCCGCGGCGAACCCCTGATGGACCTCGGCCCCTTCCGCCGACCGCCGTTCGTCACGGCGGTGCTCGGCGCGACGGCGGTGTTCGTCGCGCTGAACGTGACCCTCCTGCTCAACACCTTCTACCTCCAGCACACCCGTGGCTGGACACCGCTCGCGACCGGTGCCGCGACTCTGCCCATGGCGCTCGGGGCCACTCTGTGCGCGCCCTGGTCCGGCACCCTGGTGGGTCGTCTCGGACCGCGCCGTCCGCTGATCCTCGCGGGCGGATTCACCGCGGCCGGTGGTCTGTGCCTGGTGAACCTGGGCCAGGACACGAGCGTTTCGCTGATCCTCCTCGCCTTCCTGCTGATCGGCATCGGGTTCGGCTTCGCCAACGCCCCCCTGACCAACACCGCGGTCAGCGGTCTGCCGCCGTCCCGGGCCGGAGTGGCGGGGGCGATCACCTCCACCGCGCGCCAGGTCGGCGCGGCGGTCGGCATCGCCGTGGCCGGCGGCCTGGTCGCGGGCGCCAGCCCCGTCGGCCTCGCCGCCGAGACCCGTCCGGGATGGCTGCTCGTGTCGGCCTGCGGACTCTTCCTCCTCGTCGTGGCGCGCGCCGCGGGGCCCCGGTCCGCCAGGACCCCCCTAGGGGGTGTCTTGTCGATCCTGTGACGTCACCTGATCTGCTCCTTGCGCCTGGCATGGGGCGGGGTGGCTTTGTTCGCGAGAACCGGTTCTGGCTCAACTTCTGTGAAGTGGCGCCGTGCGCGATCAAGCCTGCGTCGGACCAAGCCGCTGACCTGCTGGTTCCCCGCATGTGCTGGCCCGGTGCGCCAAGCGTCGGGTGGTCACCACAGAAGTTGAGCCAGAACCCGAGAACCGACAGCAAATGTCCACCACTTCGGGAGTCACCAGGGTCAGCGGCCGTTCGATTTCTGCCGAGGCACGCCGTCGATGGCCCGGCGAAGTATTCGGTTGTTCATGAAGGGCTGAACCTGCCACGGTCACCGGCATGAACGTGGTTCTGGGAGACAAGTTCAGGTTCGCTGCAGAGGTCGGCGAGCCAGCCCCACTGTGCCGGGTCGACCTCTGGGCAGCTGGGAAGTGGCTGACCTGCGACGACAATATGGCCTACGTCCCCCAGTCCCGCCGCGATGTGCTGGACACCCCCGCCTGGCTGCGGTCCGGCGAAGGTTCTCCCCTACCATTCGCTGGCTTGTCCGCCGAAGCCACACACCGGCGTCTCGTGCAGCGCGCGGGGGACGACGACCCCGAGGCCGAATACCAGCTGCGCGGCCGGTTTCGCGTCCTGCTCTGGGGGCCCACCACCGACAACGTGACGGCCTACCTGTTCCGCGAAGAGGACCGCCTGGTGATCACGCTGTCGTTCTGGCGTGGGGAACACCTGCTATGCCACCCCGAAGACGCCGGTGTGGTCTTCGTGGTCGAGATCCCGTCCGAGGAGTTCGTCGGGATCCTTGAGGGCATCGCGGCCGCGCTCGACGCCATCTAGAGCGAGAGCCGTTCGCGACTACTCGGTGGCAACAAGAGGGTCTCTCCCCCGGCGGCGCTGAGCGGAGAGAGGCCCCGGGCGGCTACTTCCCGGGGAAAGCTACTTCTCGTCGGCAGCTTCGACCAGTTCGTTGACCAGCTTGGCCGCCAGGACGTACTTGACCCGTAGCCGGCCATCGCGGCCTCGGTGCCGAGCGCGATCAGCGGGTGGGACTTGCCGGTGCCGGAGTCGCCGATGAGGCAGAGCGGCAGCCCCTTCCATTCGCAGCTGGCGAGGGGGTGGACCACGGCCGGGTCGATGTCGGGGTTGGCGTCGAAGTCGAATGCCCGCAGGGACTTCTCCCTGGGGAAGCCGGCGGCCTTGATGCGGCGCTGAGCGGCGCCGGGCGCGGTCGTCGCATTCGGCCAGAAGGAGCTCGGAGAGGAAGCCGAGGTAGGACATCCGCTCGCGGCTGGCGGTTTCGGCGAGCTCGGGGAAATGGGATCGAATCGTGGGCAGCCTCAGCATCCGGCATGCCTGGTCGATCGCTGTCGTGGCGGCCTGATCAAACTCAAGGCACCAGGGCCAGTCGTATCGCGAGTCAGGCCACCGCCCGGAGCGGCACCCGAGCATCCTCACAGTCGTATCGGGTGGCGACACAGTCGTATCGGGTGGCGACCGCGCGGTGGCGCTTGAGTCGGTTGATGCCGCATTCGACCGCGCTTCGTTGCTTGTAGTCGGTCTTGTCGAACTTCGGTGGTCGACCGCCTCTGGTGCCGCGGTTCTGCCGGTTGCGGACCCGGTCCGCAGGCACCGGGATCGTTGATATAATTCCATGTTTGACCAGGTAGGCGCGGTTACTGTGGGTGTCGTATACCTTGTCGGTCCTCACCCGGTCCGGAGCGTTCTCCTCTTCACCGGGCGATGGCTGTGCCTGCGCATCGGCAATGGGATCGAGTGGACACGTCGGGGAGTGCAGAACAAGTCGGAAGCCCCCTGCCCACCCGTCTGCGCGAACAGAACGGGCATCGGCTCCACCGGAAGACGCAACACCTGTCAGCCGACCGGGTAGGCAGTCGCGTACCTCAGGCCTGGCGCCACCTCGGATCCTTCCGCCCCCTTCACCGGGGCCCGTTCCCTCGGGGTGGCACGGGCCCCGGCGGGGAAGCAGCCCAGGTCCCGTCCTCATACCGCAGGCTGCGTCTTCCCTGTCCACGGGTAGGCCACCCACCCGCGACCAGCGGCGAGCACACGACTACGACTGTCACCCGTCCGGGCGGTCGCGCGACCGCCGGCGAACCAGACCGCAGCGCGGCGTCGTCGGAGGGGACATGCGCATCGACGAGTGCACATCACCGAACCCGGTGTGGTCTTCGACAGCACCGCTCCCGATGAGGACACTATCCGTTCGGTAATGGACACCCTCCAGCACCAGTGGGCCACATCAGGCATCACCCCGGTGTCGCGCACCCCGGGAGGCGCGGCGGGGGTCACGGCGCGGGTGTACGCGGACACCCGACGCTGCCCCTGTACGGACGAAACTTCGTGAGCGTCCTGTCGGGGACACACGTGGGACGGCTGGCCATACGCTCCTCTGGTTCCTGGTCGGCCGCGCACCGTGCCTGCGCCTTTACTGCTCCTGGCGACCCTTGGTTCAGTCCTCTCCCGTGCGCAGGAACCGTCTGGGCGTTGACTGCGGTCCCGCGGCATACGGGCTCCTTCTCCGGTCCCGCCAGGGGGTCAGCGCCGCAGCAGGGCGCAGACGAAGTCCTCCTGGACGGCGCGGACCTTGGCCAGCAGCTCCGGCTTGAGGCTCTTGCTGGTCTGGGTGTTGATCGAGAACGTGAGGGACCGCTTGCCGTCCGGAGTGCCGACCGCGAGCTGGGTATAGCCCGGGAAGTTACCGGTGTGGCCGTAGACCGTGCCGCACCGCGTCGTGTAGCGGAAGATCGCCAGTCCGCCCGCGTTGACGCCGGGACCGGCGGGCTCCGAGGCGGCGCCGGGGATGAACGTCCGCTGCTGGCGGCGGGTCTCCTCCGATAGGAAGCCGTGTCCGCCGGCCCAGGTGCGGACGAAGGCGTTGAGGTCCTTCGGCGTCGAGACGATACCGCCGGAGGCCCAGACGCCCGACGCGCTGAGGACCTCGCTGATGTCTTCTGGCGGGGCGGGGGGAGTCACGTCGTAGCCGTGCAGGTACGGCCTCGGCAGCTGGTAGCCCGGGGGGAGGCTGGTCTGCCGCAGGTGGAGGGGCCGGTACACGAGCTGCTCGAGCAGCTGCTCGTACCGCTGTCCCGTGACCGCCTCAGCCATCAGCGCGACAGCAATGTTGTCGGAGTTTGAGTACTCGTACTTTGATCCCGGCGGGAACAGCAGGTCCCGGTCGGCGACGAAATCGAGCAGCCGGCGGGAGTCGAAGTGATGCCTGGGGTCCTCCTGCAGGATCTCGAGGAACGCCGGCGCCGTCGAGAAGTCGGGCAGCCCGCTGGTGTGGCTGAGCAGCTGGCGGAGCGTCACCTGATGCCATGCGGCAGGCAGTGACGGCAGGCGCTCGCCGATCGTGTCGTCGAGGTCCAGCTTGTGCCGGTCCACCAGGCGCAGGGCAACCGCTCCGCTGAAGGCCTTGGCGACGCTCGCGATCCGCATGTGATCGGTTGTACGGGGCGGGCGGCCGATCCTCGTGTCGGCGACGCCCGCCCGGTAGACCGCCGTCCGATCGCCCTGCCGCATCAGCGCGATCACTCCAGGCGGCCCTCCGGCCGTACGGACGAGGTCGTTCAGCTGCTTCTGCAGGGCCCTGTCCGGGGGCGGTGGCGTGCCCGTGGCCTGTGCGGGCTGGACAAGGGCGGCGAACGCCGCGGACGCGGCCAGGGTGGCGCCGGACAGACGCAGACGTACGCGCGAGCGGGAACGGACTCCAGAGCGTGCCGACACAGGGGCTCCTTCACAGTGATGCCGAGCGGACCGACACCCGGCGGTTCAGGGTGTCCGACACAGCATCAGACGCACCGTTGGGACCTGCCTGCCCGATGCTCCATCCGGCCCAGACACCGCGTGGCCCCGTCCATGGCGGACCAGCGCGATGACGATGGCGCGGCCATCCTGGGTTGCGGCCGGACGGCGGAAGACCACGACCGCGAGTCGAGTGGTTCGCGTCGACTCGACGTCGGTCTGCGATGGCTGGTGGCTAGGGCAGCCCGATCGGTGCGGACCTCAGCGGGTGACCGTTCAGCTCGCCGCAGCCCTCTTCGTCCCACCACATCCCACCTTGCGTTGTGAGGTAGGGATGCAGCCCGCGGACGTCTCCACCTTCATGAAGAGCTTGCGCGACCGCGTGGAGAAGGCTCGCCAGGTCAGGCCAGGAATCGGTGAAGTCGCCGCCACCGCTGTGGGCTGCCCAGCCGAGACGCCCCGTGTCAGGACCAGGACGTTGGTCGATGACCTGCGCCGCGCCATCGGCACTCTCAGCCCAGGGAACCCAGAGCGGGTGCCACCAAGGCTCCTCTTCCCAGGGGCGAGGGGTCAGGCCCTCGCTCTCCGCCGCGACATTCATGCAGGTCTGCCAATGGTCCACGATGCCGCTCACTGCGAGCGGGGACTGCTCCGGCAGGATGGTTGTCCAGGCGCTCACGCCGTTGTGGCATCGCAGAGACTCAGCGAGATCACCGGGCAGTCGGCCACCGAGGATCCGTTCCGCATGTCCAATCTCGTCCGGTGTCGCTGGCGGATTGAGGAGTGCGAAATCGGAGGCCACATGCGTCGCCAGCCAGGCATCGATCAGGCGCCAGGACTCCGACGGGGGCAAGATCTGCTGTGCCATGGCGCCATCGTGCCCCACACGTCTGACAAGGCGGATCGCGGTGATGCCGATCTCGAATTTTGGCTCTGCTCGAAGTTCCGTGAATGATCTTGAGTAGAGGCCGCAGTATAGACAGGCGTGGCCGCATGACGTCGTCACACACGCTCGTCCTCAGAGGAGGTGATGACGGGCTCAGAGCCGGTGGGTAGGAGTTCAAGCACTAGAGTCACAGCCTCTTCGGCGGTGTCGACTTCGCCGATCACGGCGAAGGGATTACGTCGGCGAACAATGAACCGTCCGTTGTGCAAGGGCTCGATCGCGAGGCCCGTCCCTCTCTTGAGCGTCTTGACTCTGTTGACGTGGCCTTCGACGACGCCTGGCCTCCTGGAAGTGTTGTCCCTCTTCGCCGGATACGAGTTCGATGGCACTGACTGGCGCGCCATCAAAGCCGGAGTCCAGGACACCGACGATGACAACCCCCGACAGTTGGTACGCGTATCCCCTGGTCGGCGTGAACGCCACGCTGGAGGTGGGTCTTGCACGAGCCGTCTTCGGCTCCGCAGGCGACTTCCACGACGCCACCGCCGCCCTTGTGTACGACACCGACACCCTCCTGGCGAGCACGGCCGGCGTGACCTCGCTTCATGACACCTGGGCGGCCGACGCGGGGTCCTATGGCGGCTGGATGCAGTGCTCCCGGCACGTCGAGGCCGTCACGGGGACGCCGAAGGCCACGTGCTTCTGGGCGGACAAGGGCAGCATGGGGTCGGTGGCGTTCAAGGCCACGGACATGCCGCGCACGGATGTCGAGGAACTCGCCCGCATGACGCGGAAGTCTGTGCTGCGCCCTGTTTCGTCGGACTCCTGACGTCACCGGGGACGGTCCGGTCGCCCGGGAAGGACGCGGAGGCCGCTGCTGGCGAGCCCCGAAGAGCGCCTGCGTCTCCAACCGCTTCCAGCGCGACGAGCCAGACACCGACCAGCACCACTGCACCGTCCCCGGCCTGATCGAACGGTTCGGCGCCCGGCTCCGCGAACAGCACGAGATCGCCCAGGCCCTCACCCTGACCGTCACGTAAGCCGACCGCACCAGCACCACGAAGACGCGAACGCTCACCGAGGCAACCGCCCACACTCCCGCTCTCGCCGCCACCGGACGCGAACTCCTGCCCACCTCGGCCTCCAACGCGCCCGCGTCCGCACCACGTCCGTACGCGCCGGACGCCTCCAGCCAGCCGAGAACGCCATCCACCAACCTACGTTTGACACCCGCGGCCTCGAAGCCGCCGTCGACCGCGCCCGTACCCGGTACGGACCCGGATCGCCGGCAGCGCCAGCGCCTACCGCCACGCCAACTGGCACGCGAAAGGGCGTCGCAGCCTCCTCCCCACATGCCCGGCCGGCGCAGGCCTGAACGGCCGTGGACTTGGCCCAAACCCCTCCCCTTGCTGGTCGATCGGCCTGTTACAGGGCGTGATCCAATGGTGAGATGGCATGGGATGAATGGGACAGCGCGAAAGTGGACGTGACAGCCCAACGGCAAGCCTCGATGCGGCTCAATCAACTGCCTGGCGGCCCGGGAAGCGACGGACAGACCAACCTCGTCGTGAGTCAGGACGACCTCGGCGGTGTCGGTCATGAGGCGTTCATGTTGCACAGCCAGTTACAGAAGGAAGCTGACATCGCCGGCGCCGGCGCCGACAAGGAGGGTGCCAGCTCCACGATGCAGGCAGCAGCGGCTCTGAAGGGCAGCAACTTCGCCCTCGGGGATGAGTTGGAGACGACGGTGTCCGTATGGACTTCGCAGGTCAAGAGCGTCCTTCAGGCCTGCGCGCACATATCGAACCACCTGGACCACTCGAAGAAGACACACGCTGAGAACGACGCCGCGATCGCCGCGTCCCTCCGGAACCGGGATGGCTCGGCCGTGCCCCTCTCCCGCCTCGCCGAGTACTTCAAGTAGGGGGAGCACATCACGAACTACACCGAGCTCATCGAAATCGACCTCGGCAAACTGGGGACGGCGGTCGCCGACTGGAAGCGCGTGGCCGGGGCAATGCAGCGGCTCGGCGGCGAGGCCCGCGACGGTATGAAGCGAAGGCTGGCAAGGCCCGTTGGGAGGGCGTCAACGCGGGCGTGACCCGGGACTTCGTCGGCAAGACGGTGAAGGAGTTCGAGGACCTCCACAAGGAGGCGCAGAGCATCTTCGGTGTCCTCGGTGACGCGTACACCGAGCTGAAGAGCATCCAGCAGCAGGCCAGGAGCGTCGCCGCCGAGGCCAAGGAGAAGGGCTTCAGTGTTACCGGACGCAAGGACGGAACCGTAGTGATCGCGGATGCCCTCGTCTGCGAGGTGGACGGGCCCGGGCAGAAGAAGCGCGACACGATGCAGTGGTACGCCGACACACTGACCGGGATCGTCAGCCACGCCACCGAGGTGGACGCAGCTGCGGTACGGGCGCTACGCGCGAGCCACGGCGGTGATCCGACCAACGCCGGCCACGCGTCGTACACGTCGCTCGACGAGGACATGCTGCCCCGCGCCGTGAAACTCGCCGGTCTGGGAGAAGACGCCAACGACAAGCAGCGCGCGGAGCTGCGGCGGCTGTGGCAGTCCCTGAGTCCCGAGAGCCGGGCGCAGCTGTGGACGCAGCACAAGGACGAGCTGTTGGCGGCCGGTCTGTTGACCCCTACGGTCAAGCGGGTGGCCCCTGACGACGGGGCGGGACCGTACGACGTCGATTCACCCGGCTTCGGGGACTACTGGAAGGAGTTCCAGGCCAACGGCATCTCGAACAGCGGTGACTTCATCGGCAAGACAGATGCGGCCCGGCACATGGACCACTATCTGAACGGGACCGGCAACACCATCGACCTCGATGTCGACAGGATGCTGAGCGACGAGAACGACACGGTCCTGCGTGACGTGTCGGCGAAGACGCGCTCCGACCAGGAGGACGAATGGCGCCGCCAGGCGCTGGACGCCTTCGCGCAGTCGGGCGGCAAGCCCGTCGCGATCCCCGTGGAGACCGCGGGTCAGGGCTACACCCACGACGAAAGACCGGACGGCACAGCAAACTGGTACCTGGCCGTGGGAAGCGGCATGACGAACACCACGGGTGTCGTGACGGCGGTGCCGGGCCCGGACGGCAAGCCGCAGGTCAGCATCGACTATCAGGTCAATGTGTGGGACCGGTACAACTGGGATCCTGGGAAGGTCACGCCCATCGGTCCGACCACGGTGACTGACGCCGACATGGCACGAATGCACACGACGGGACAAGCCAAGGAATTCGATATGAGGGGGAGCAGTTCGGTGCAGCAGCACGACATGAGTGCAGGTGGCGCCTGGCCCGATTCGAAGGAACCGGGACGCGACGGCACACGTACCGACATTGGCCGGAACGGGGACGCCCGATGAGCGTGGAGCCACGAAGCAGGTGGCATCCCTCGCTGGTCGCCGGGGTGGCTCTGCTCACCGGGCTAGTGGCCGGGTGCTCGGGTACGACGGGGAACGGCACTCCGGTGGCGGACCGCTCATCGGGGAAGGTGTCGCACTGGGTGGAGGGGGCCACCGCCGAGTCGGTCGCCAGGATGCTGCATGTACAGGTGCCTGCGGCGGCAACCGAGACGAAGGCCGCGCACTTGCAAGGACTGCAGGACGACGGCCTGATCATGGCGTTCGCCCTCCCCACGGGCGAGGTGGACAAGTTCGTCGCACAGCTGAAGCCGGAGGAACCGCTCAGCCTGCGGGAACAGCCGCTCCCCCGCAATACGAACCCATCGACGCCATTCTCGCACCTGGGGCTGCCGGAGCCCGATCTGCTGGCGGGGGTCAGCGAGGGTCAGGTGTGCGCGCCGTGCGAGGACAACCTCAACTGGCTGAAGGTCGCGGTTGCGCAGGTCGACGACCGCACCAGCCGGGTCTATCTCATCGGCGCCGACTGACCTCCGCCCGGTGAGCGCCCGTCACACCAAGCCCCGAATTGGCCAACAGCGTCACGGGTCAGTGTCGAGCTCGGGAGTGCGCACCGGGGTGGATGCAGGGCATCGTCACCGGCGATGCCGTGCACTCCGGGACGATGTCGTCGTCGGTGCCCACTCCCGCATCGAGTGCACCGCACCGGGTGCGTTCAGCGGCCGGCTTCTGGCCCGTGGTGCGGGTCCGGATGCTGGGGTCGATGCGCGCGCTGGCCGTCCTCGCGCACCGGGTGCGCTGCGGCGGCGTCCTCCCGGTCGGCATACCGGCTCATCGGCTCGCGGGGGCGCCGGGCCTTCCCAGACCGACAGCGCGACTCCGACATCCGTTGCAGAACTGAACGTGGGAACGCCGACCGCCTCCCCGTTGCCCCTGACCGAGTCACCTTCAGGAATAGTGCTCACGATGTCAGCGCCAGGCCCGGCGACCAGCCAGAACTCACTGTGCGACACCCACAAGGAGTCAAACACCACGTCCCAGGGCTGATCAGTGGGGAACAGGTCTTCACCGAACATCGTCTCAGGATCATGCCGCCACCGTAGAGCCCGACCAACGCTCATCGCCCCCGAGGCGACGTACTGCCACAGAGACGACAGACCACCAAGTGCCGCAGCAGCAGGGGCAGTTCGAGGCATGGCGATCGAGCAGCTCCAGGAGGAGGTCGCGTCCGCGCCGAAGAAGTGTGTCCGGCACCCCGGGAGCCACTGGACGCCGACTGGTCCCGGAGACGATCGGAACGCCCCTCCCGGCAGGGCGTCGTGGCCGCCGGCAGCGAGCCTCCCCGCCCCAGCCCCGTCGCATCGACTGTTACGCGCACCGAGTCAGCCCCGACGAAACGGCCTCGCCCACCGGCGGGGCCGCTTCGCCTTCCGCCAGCAGCGCGGGATGAGTGGCGGCCCGAGACGCAAGAGCCCCGGCGACCGGGGGGGTGGCGGGGTGCATTCAGTGTGCCAGGAGAGCGCAACGAGCGGGCCCGTTTTGCCCCTTGGCTCGCCGCGCGCTGGCAAGCCCGCGCACAGCAGACGAGCTGAGCCGGGGCAGGCAGTGAGGGCCGGCAGACGAGCGCGCATCGGCGAGATGCGGGAGCCGGAAGAGAAGAGGAGAAGGACGACAGAGCGAGCAAGCTGCAGCAGGCCGTCAGAACAACAAGCCTCTTCCTCCGACTATCGCGGAGAACGACTCTTCATGCAGCTAAGCCGTCAAGCTGGGAGCCTCATTGCGCGGCTCTCACTCCTCGTCGTCGGGGAAGAAGGCTTCTGCAATCCGGATCAGCTCGGCATCGCTCAGTTGCAGTGGCGACCATCCACGGAGGCGTGCGTGCTCAACAAATCGCGCATCCACCGGCACGTGGTACCGCTCGACATAGTGGGCGAGGTCCGTGTGCCAGAACCACTCACCATCCGTGAGCAGATGGAGACGGTCTATCAGCTCGTTCGTCGGGCTGAGAACGTCATGGACGACTGATCCGGTCGCGGCAAGCACCCGGCCGGCACGCAGGTAGCGCACGAGGTCCTCTTCATTCGGAATGCCTTCGGTGCGCACGCAGGCGTGCAGGGACGGTCCGTCCGGGCGGCCGTGCTTCAGCTCCCGGAACTCGCCCAGGAAACGGTCGGCGTATATGTGCTCGCTGCTCACCGGCGCCAGAGTAGCCGCTCATACCACTTGACCAGGCAATACGGGCGGGTGTCGACGGTCACGTAATTCCCCAGCTCTCGGAGTCTGAGCGTCACGTAATTCCCCAACCTGGCGGTCACACCTCCCCATGGGGGCGGCGACCCTGGGGCGGTCCCGTTGATCGCGGTCGGCCCCGACGAGCGGCAGATAATCCGGTGGACATCGTCGAGATACTGCCATCATGGCCGTCACCCAGCAGCTCGCCCGCATCCCGGCGGAATGTCTCGCTGCCTGCCGACAGTCAGCCAGCGTGTCGCCGGACGGCGATCCTCACTGGGATCCGCCGGCCCCGGACGTGCTGGACCTGGACTGGGCGCCGGCCTTGCTGGCACGCCTCGGCGAGGTGACCGGTCTCGACGAGGTCCACCTCGATGCTCTACGCCAGGCCACCGACGGCGACACCAATATCGATCTGGGCTTCCTCAATACGCACCCGCACGCCATCGGTCCCTTCGGGCCTGCCCCTACGGCCCTGTCCCCCGCTCAAGTGGCGCGTGTATCCCAACTGCTCGGACGGATCGACGTGCTCGCCCGCAAGGCAACCCTGCCCACCGACGACCACGAAACCGGATCCCTGATCGGCCACGGGGCCGAACACATCATCGGCGGCCCGAGGGAGTACCTGCTGAAGCACTTCAGCGCTCTGCGTGACTTCTACCTCGACGCAGCGAAGCGCCACCTGCTCGTCGTGCTCTGGTGGGACTGACTCAGCCCCCAAAGCCAGGTGTCGCCACCACGAGCATCTGGGGAATTACGTCAACTTCCGCCTGGACCCAGGTGCTGTCGAAACTCGGGATCTGGCCCAACTTCTGTGAAACAGCTGTATCTCGAAAGCCCCGGGGGGACGTTGGCACCACGTCCCCCCGGAACTGCCGTCCTGTGGGATCAGGCCACTGAGGTGGGCCTGTTGTTGGGCAGGCTGGTGGCCTGTCGCTGACCGAAGGGGGCGCTCCAGCTTCCCGTGCCCTTGTACAGGTACGTATTGGTGTCGCTGGCGTTGGTCGCGACCAGGTCGGGGCGGCCGTCGCGGTCGGCGTCCCCGATGCCGACGAGATGACTGTACCCGCCCCAGCCGGCGCCGATCTTGATACGAGGGGCGAAGGTGCCGTCGCCCTTGCCGAGGTAAAGCCACAGGACGCCAGCGGTGTCGCGGGCGACGAGGTCACCGGCCGGTGCGCCGGCGATGTTCCCGGTGGCGGTGATCTGGTTGTAGCCCTGCCAGCCTGTGCCGATCTTCACACGGGTGGTGAAGGGGGCGCTCCAGCTGCCGGTGCCCTTGTAGAGCCACATGGCGCCTGCTGTGTCGGTGGCGACGAGGTCGGGCTTGGCGTCGCCGTTGAGGTCGCTGCCCGCGGCGATCTTGTTGTAGCCACCCAAGCCGGCGCTGATCTTGTACCGGGGTGCGAAGGTTCCGTCGCCCTTGCCGAGGAAGTGCCACAGGACGCCGTCCTTGTCCCGGGCGACGAGGTCCGCATGGGCGGCTCCGGCGATGTTTCCGGCTGCCTCGATCTGGTTGTAGATGTTCCAACCGCTGCCGATGAGCTTCTGCTCCGCCGACGCCAGCCAGGGGTTGTAGTAGGCGAAGTGTGAATCGGCGCGCCATATCCGGCCCGACCCGTCGCGCAGGAGCACGTCGGGGGTGCCGTTGTCGTTGTAGTCGTGCGGGGCGGGCTTGCGGACGGCCTTGAACGTGCCGGAGGAGGTCAGGACCGGACCGATGCCGTTCAGGGGCTCGGCGCTGATCTGCCAGGTGTAGTCGCCGTTGTACGCGGTTTCGTACTGGTGGCCGAGATCGCCCTTCCAGTCGAAGCGCACGACCCCGTTCGTCGGCCGGATGACTTCCTGGGAGATCGTCTTTCCGGTCCGGACGTGGCGCAGGGTGACAGTGGCCCGCACGTTGTACCGGGACAGCGTCCACCCGAGCTGTGCCTGGCCGCGGTTCTGGTCGAGGTCGATCACGGCGGGGACGTTGGAGCCCAGCAGGGCGACCGGGGTGGACTCGCCGCTGCTCGCGACGAGCGTGGCGGCCGGGATGCCGTCGATGCCGGGGGCGATCCGGTAGAGGCCCTCGCCCTGCTCGACCGTGCCGCCGCGCACGACCTGGGCACCGTCGGGTGCGACAGCGGCCCTGAGGGTGTGGTCGAGGAGCTTGCGGGTGGTGGTCCCGTCCTTCAGGCTGCGTGCGGTCAGGGCATTCAAAGCGTCCGGCGCCCAGGATTCGAGTCCGCTGCGCGTGCCGTACGTGACCCAGTCACCGACCAGACCGACCTCGACGTCACGGCCTCCGGCGCTGCCGGCCTTGAAATTCTGCGCTGCCTTGGTCGCGCGGTCGACTACCACCACCGTGACGTTGGCCGCCGCGTCGTACTCGACCCAGGCGAGGTGCGTCGCCGAGACGGCGAGGTCACCATGGGTCTTGGGAAGTTCGTACGTCTCCGTCACCGTGTTGGTGGCGAGGTCGAGCGTCGCCGCGTACTTCGTGTACGACGTACCCGTCTGGGTGCTGTAAGTCAGCAGGGCGTGATCGGCCGTGCCGGGCGTAACCCTGACGCTGTAGGCGTCCCCAGGAAGACCTGCCGTCATCATGGCCGACCCGCTGGTCGTGCTGTGCATGTGGGTGATCCGGTCCCCGTTCTCGTTGAACAGGGTGGTGAACAGCGCCTTGCCCGCAGCTCCCGCGTACGCGGTCTCGCTCTCACCGCCGAGGGACACCGAGGCCAGCTTCTGGCCGGTCGCCATGTCGGTGAGGTCAGCACCGGTAGCCCAGTTGGAGGCCACGATGTCGCCCGAGCCAGTGCTCTCGACCTTGGCGGACCAGTTGATTTCCGTGGCGGTGGAGCCGTCCGCCGGAACCCAGTACAGCACCTGGGCGTAAGGCTCCTCACCCGTGGGCGCGGTCTTCGTCAGGGCCAGATAGCCCGTGGCGCCCGCGCCGATGATGGTGCTGTTCTTCAGGAACGGGGCGACGCTCGTCGTGGTCTCGGCCGCCCCCGTCGTGGCCTCGGTGGCCGGTACGGCGATCGCCGGGGCGGCCAGCGCGGTCGAGCCCACGGTAACGGCGAGCACGGTGACAACGGCTGCGGCCAGCTGCCTACGGGCGGGACGGGCGTGGGACAAAGCGGGCTCTCCTCAGGAAGACCAGGCGCATCATACGTAACGCCTGGTCAGACTCTTGATCAGGAGAAAGGTTGTGCGGTACGCGTGCGGATGTCCAGGCGACGGCTTCCAGCGTCTGGCGATGACTGCCCCACCATCGTCCGAGGGACCATCGACGTCAGCGTTTGGTGCGTCCACGAACGGCGGGCGCGAGGAGAGCGGGCTCCAGGAGCGAACGGTCGCTGCCAAGTTCCTGGCCAGCTCCCAGCTGTTCAACGCCTGGATCATGATGAAGCCGAAGACGTGCATGGAGTCGGGGGCGCCACGAGCACCATGAACATGGCCTCCGCAGCTTCAGCAGCCAGCTGAGGACCACCCCCTATCTCCACAAGGCCCCGAGGGGTAACGGTGCGGGAGAGCGCCGCGAGGCGGTCGGGAGCGTCTAGAGGCGCGCGGGCTGGAGAAGGAGAACTCCTCAACCGCCGTGTAGTAGTCGATGTACACGCGACGCCGCAGTTCCAGTGCACGCACACTGCGTTGTTCGTCGAAGGTTTTGCTTGGACAGTGGCTATCAGCGCGCTCGCCTGCGCATTGCCCGCAGCTTCCGCCGCCGCGGCCTGGCGGTGGCCGGCCTTCCACGCGAAGAACCCTGTCGTGATGCTGCCCAAGATGGCCGACCCGGCGCCGATCAGGGCGATCCCTCACTCACTCAAGCCGGAGATCCTCTCATCAGGGGGAGCGGCGGAAAACAGCCAGCTCCGAGCTGCGCGATGGCGCAAAGGCGCGACTGCCTTGCAGATGACCTGGTGGGTCAGGTGTCTTTGTGCGCGTGACCTCGAACTCGCCTCGCCAGCAGCGGCGCTCCGGGCTGCGCCTGTGGCCTGTCGGGCCCGTCCTGTCCCTCGCGTTCTTCACCGCAATCACCGTCGCCAGCGTCGTGTTCTACGCCGGATGGGACCTGCTCGGCGTCCAGGGCATCAAGACCGAACGGCGCCTCGACTCTTCGACGTTGTTCGACCTAGTGAAGCTGTCGTTCGGGGTGGTCGCTGGTGCTGGGGCCCTCGTCGCCCTCATCGTCGCCTACCGCCGTCAGCGGGTAGACGAGGATGGCGCCCTCCGAGACGCCACCCGATTGCACACCGAGCGGTTCACCGCAGCCGTCGGCCAGCTTGGCGATGGATTCGCGGCCGTGAGGCTGGGCGGCGTCCACGCGCTGGCCGGCCTAGCCGACGACGCCCCCACCCGGGAACTGCGCCAGACATGCATCGACGTCTTGTGCGCCTATCTGCGCCTGCCTTACACCGCCGAGACCGACCTCCCTGAGGGCGACGTGGCTGCTCGCCACGAGTACCTCGCGCTGCGAGAAGTCCGGCACACCGTCATCCGCCTCGTTCGTGACCACCTCCGCCACCCACCTGAGCATCCCCGCTCCTGGCAGGGTCATGACCTGGACTTCACTGGCGTCGTGTTCGACGGCGGCGACCTCTCGCACTCTTCTTTCTCGGGGGGCAATGTCTCCTTCGTTGATGCCAGGTTCAGCTCTGGGATCAGCTTCATGAGCGCCAGGTTCAGTGGTGCTCACGTTGACTTCACGGACGCCACCATCAGCGGCGGCATCAGTTTCATGGACGCAAGGTTCAGCAGCGGCACCGTCTGGTTCGTGAACGCGAAGTTGAGCAGCGGCGGCATCAGCTTCACGAATGCAAGGTTCACCGGTGGCAGCATCACGTTCGCCAGCGCAAGGCTCACAGGTGGCGTCATCAACTTCGTGAGAACCAGGTTCAACGGCGGCGCAATCCATTTCGTCAACGCCAGGTCCAACAGCGGAGCCATCATCTTCTCGGACGCAGGGTTCGGCAGTACCACCATCGACTTCAGCAGTGCCTTGTTCGGCGCCGACGCCCTCTCCTTCAGCGACGGGAGTAGCGACCCTTCGACAGGCATACGGTGGCCAGTACCACCGGGAATCCGTATCCCGAGGTCTTGGGCCCCTGCGTCAATAACAAGCGACGCAACCAGGGCACGCGCAGCCACTCAGCCCCAGAGCCCGGGTGATTAATACTGCAGCCGCACTTGCTGTGACTGACGGTCCGGCTGGTCGTTGACCTGATTATGGGTGGGGACGTCTCGGTTGACGAGGTGCATCGCTGGGCGGGCGGACTGGACGAGATGCATGCCCGGTTCGGCCGGTACTTTGCAGGTCGGAACCGCGTGAACGGGCAAGGCAGTCTATGCGGTTTGCTCGCGCCGCTGGAGCGCAAGAACGGCTGGACGCTGGCCGAGCAGGCCGGCGAGGGGTGCCCGGACGGCATGCAGCGCCTGCTGAACCGGGCCGACTGGGACGCGGACGCGGTGCGGGACGAGGTTCGCGGTTTCGTGCTGGAGCATCTCGGTGCCGAGGACGCCGTGTTGATTGTGGATGAGACCGGCTTCATCAAGAAGGGTGTCCGCTCGGCCGGGGTGCAGCGGCAGTACACCGGCCTCTGGGAAGATCGACAACTGTCAGCTGGGGGTGTTCCTCGCCTACGCTTCAGGCAAGGGGCGGGCGTTGATCGACCTGGAGCTGTGCCTGCCGACCCGCTGGATTGAGGATCCCGCCCGCCGGGCGGATGCCCGGATCGACGACGAGGTCAGCTTTGCCACCAAACCGGCTCTGGCCTGGGTGATGCTGGCCCGGGCAGTGGACGCCGATGTTCCGTTTCGGTGGGTGACCGGCGACGAGGTCTACGGGCAGGATCCGGTGCTGCGCGGCTGGCTCGCCGTGAGGCGGCTCAGTTATGTGCTGGCGATCAGCTATATGCAACGGTGCGGGCCCCGCGGTCAGAACGCCCGCACGGTCTCGGCCATCCTGCCTGAGGAAGCCTGGGAGATCCGCTCGGCCGGCGACGGCGCCCACGGCCTGCGTGAATACGCCTGGGCGATGGTCCCGCTGCCCGGCGACCATACGGCCGGCTTCGAAGACGCCCTGCTGATCCGCCGGTGCTTGGCCGACGGCGAGCGCGCCTACTACCCCACCCACGCGCCCGCAGATACCCCGCTGGCGGAGATCGTCCGCGCAGCCGGAGCCCGCTGGGCGATCGAGGAAGCCTTCCGGGCCGCGAAGAACGAGGCGGGGCTCGACCACTACCACGTCCGTCACTATCCGGCCTGGTACCGGCACATCACCCTCGCCATGGCCGCCGCCGCCCATCTGGCGGCCCTCCGGGCTTCCACCAGTGCGGTTCGACTACGGAGACACCTGCTTCACCTCCGTGGCATCGAAGTCAGGCAGGCCTCTTACGTCCATCACGATGTCCGAGTAACGACCTGGTGCGCAATTGCCTCGCGCATGAGCCGCCCCGCGATCTACCCTCGCGGCCATGACGTCACACGATGCGCCTGAAGGCTCCCGGATCGCTCCCGGTGGTGCCGGGCTGGTGATCCGGCAAGAGACCGCTGACGATCACCGAGATGTGCGCGAGGTTCATACGCGCGCCTTCGGTGACAGCGATCGGGTTCCCGGACTCGTGGAGGCACTTCGCGTTGCGGAGGCTGCATTGGCGCCGATGTCCTTTGTCGCTTTCGTTGATGACCGGGTCGTCGGGCATGTCCTGCTGAGCGCGACGCGGTTGGACGCTCCGCGCCGGATCGTGGACGTCCTGTCGCTGTCACCGCTGGGCGTGGTCCCGGAGTTCCAGCGTCAGGGCATCGGTACGCAGCTCATCGCCCACGCCCTCGAGGCGGCCGACAGCCAGGGTGTGCCGTTGGTATTCCTGGAGGGTTCGCCGCGCTACTACGGCACGCGCGGCTTCGAGAGTGCCAGCGCGTTGGGCTTCCGTTCGCCGTCGCTGCGTATCCCTGAAGCCGCGTTTCAGGTCGCCCGGTTGTCCGCTCACGAGCCGTGGATGACGGGCACCTTCGTCTACTCAGAGGCCTTTTGGGCCTTTGACTGCGTCGGCCTGCGCGACCCCGAGGACTGAGGGGCTACCCGACTCGAGCTGATCTTCAGGACTGTCACAGTGGCGATGTCCAGCTCGTCGTCGGTTGCGTGCGATCAGCGAGGCGTCGGCCGCCCTGGGCCTGGTCCTGAATGCGCTCGTGCTGTTCAACACCCGCTACATGGACGCCGCTGTGAACCAGCCGCGGGCGGACGGCTTCGTCGTCCGCGACGAGGACGTGGTCCGCCTCTCCCCGTTTGTCCGGCACCACATCAACATGCTCGGCCGCTTCTCCTTCCAGCTCCCCGATCTGCCCGGCGGCCTGCGTCCGCTTCGCGACAAGGACGCGACCGACGAGGAGTGACAGGCCTTGGCCCGCACAGCCGGAAAGGATGACCCCTGGGTATGAGTCGGACGATGCTGCGAAGCCGGCGGTCGCGCGCGTTCCGGCAGACCGAAGCCACTCAGCACCGAAGGCACTCAGCGCAGCACGGCCGACAGCAGGTTCGTGCCCAGCGTCGTCATCGCGGACAGGTCGAGGGTGTAGTGGACGTAGCGACCGCGCCGTCGGGCCGTAAGCAGCCCGGCGTGGCGCAGGACGGCGAGGTGGCGGGATACCTCCGGGGGTGAAAGTTCCCAGGCGTGGGCCAGCTCGCCGGTGGTGTGCGGGCCGCGGGCCAGGGTACGCAGCAGCCGCAGCCGTACCGGATGGGCGAGCGCCTCCAGCCGAAGCGTGACGGTTTCCAGCGACACCGGCTCCGATGGACTCGGCTCGGCCACGGGGTACTGCACCACCGGCTGCCACCCGGGCGCGTGGACCGCCACCAGGTGCGGGCGGCCGAAGACGCTGGGGATGAAGGTGACCCCGGTGCCGTGGGCGGCGGTCGCCTTGTCCTGCAGCTTGTCCACGATGATGCAGTCGCCGTCCGGTGCCAGGGTGACTGCTCCGGAGACCGATGCGAGTGCCGCCGCGACGCCCTGGCGCTTCAGCAGGTCGTTCTTCAGACGCAGGTCGGTGGCCAGTTGCACGGCGACGCTCGTCCAGGCGGCGTCGAAGAAGGCGTCGGCGCACTGTTCGAGAGTGCGGCGCACCCGTGCCCGCACGGCGGCCGGATCTGCGAGCAGCCGTTCCGCGAAGGCCTCTTGCCGCGCGCCGCGGGCCTGGGCCAGGTCCAGGGCCCGCTCGCGCGCCGTCGCGTCGGTGAGCGGCGACGGCGCAGCGAAGCGGACCCGGTTGCTGCCGCACGTGGTAACGAGCGCGGAACTCACATACGTTTCGTCGTCGATCCGGTCCACGTCGTCCAACTCCTCGGCGAGGGTCGGCCGAGGCCGGGCGGGGACCAGGAATTCGGCTCGCGAGGAACGCCAGAGGAACTCCGCCTCCCGCAACCGCTCGGCCAGCTCCGGCCGCAGCCCCGCCCAGACATCCCCGGCCCAGCCGGCGAGTCGCGGATGATGCCCGGGTTCGGCCAGCACGTGCAGCATCGCGGTCAGCTCAGCCAGCGGGGAGGCGGCGAACCGCAATCGCTCGGACGGCAGGCCGCTGATGTCGATCCTCAACGTCACCCCCTCATCATCACCGACCGGACGGCCGGCGACGGCGTCGGTTGACGATGTCCGTCAACCCACGAAGCCCGCCCGGCGGCCGAACGCACCGTTGACGCCATGGCAACCACCACCAAGATCCGGCCCCGCGCCCTCGTCCGTGCCTCCGGAGGCCTCCGCTATGCCGTCGCCCTGGCCGTGGACGCGCTCGGCACCGGCCTGCTGCGGCCCTTTCTGCTGCTCTACGGGGTGATGGTGTTGAGGCTGTCCGCGCCGGCCACCGGCATCGCCATGACGGCCGGCGTCGTCGTGGGCCTGGTGTGCATGCCCGCGGTGGGCCGATGGCTGGACCGGGGCGCACGCAGCACGGTCGTGGCCGCGTCGATGCTGGTGCGGGTGCTGGGCGTGGCGCTGCTGCTGGCCACCCCGGCAGGGCACGTCTGGCTGTTCGCCACGGCGGCGCTCTTCCTCGGCATCGGCAACCAGGCATGGCCGGCCGCCCATGCAGCCCTCGTGGCCACGGTCGCCCACGGCCGCGAACGCGACGCCGCTCTCGCAGCAGGCCGCGCACTGCGCAACGCCGGCATGGGCGCGGGCGCGCTCCTCGCCACCGCATGCCTGGCGGGCGGCACCACCGCATTGCAGGCGCTGGCAGCCGTCACCGGGCTCGCCTATCTCACTGCGGCAGCCTTGGCATGGTCGGTCCACCTGCGCGCGCATCCGGCCGCTACTCCGGCCAAGGACAGGGCCGACGGGCCCGCACCTCGGATGCGCGCGCTGCTGGCCGCCAACGTGGTCTACGCCTTCTGCCTCAACGTCCCCGAAATCGCGCTCCCTCTGATCCTGGTGACACAGTTGCACGCATCCCCGGTGTGGTCGGCAGCCATCTTTGTGGCCAACACGGTGCTGGTGGTCACCCTGCAGGTTCCGGTCACCGTCCTGCTGTCCCGCTTCTCCCGGCGGACCGTGCTGGCTCTCGCCGGCGTGGTACTCACCGCGTCCTACCTCGGCTTCCTCGCCGCCACCTCACTGGGACACGGCTGGGGCGCCCCGGCCGTCGCCACGGTGTCCGTGGTCTGCACCCTCGGCGAGATCATCTATGCCGGCAGCGCCACCGCACTCATCACCGCCCTCGCCCCGGCCCATGTGCTGGGACGCACCCTCGCGCGCTTCCAGCTCTCCACGGGCTTCGGCCTCGCCGTCTCCCCGGCAGTCATCACCGCTCTCGCACCCCACGGCCCGGCCGCCCTCTGGGGCAGCCTCGCTGCTGCGACGCTCCTCTCCGCCTCCGCCGTCGCCACCGAGAAGGATCAAGGCGCGGCTCAGCGGTTGATGCCGCCGCGCGCGAGCAGGCTCGTGAGCTCCGCAATGGCCTCCGGCGACGGTTTGAAGTAGCGGCGGACGTTCTCCGGCTTCTTGTGTCGGGACTTCGCCATCAGCGTCAACAGGGACGCGCCTTGCTCGCCGAGGTGGGTCAGCGAAGAGTGGCGGTGCTCGTGCAGATCCCAGCCCGTGCCCGGCCCCCGAAGGGCCGTGTGCTCATCCAGCAGAGCGCGTGCCTGGCCGTAGGAGAGCCGGGCCAGCCCGGTGTCCGGGCATACGTCGCGCGGGCTGACCACCTTGCCGGGCCCCGGGGCGGCGGTGGGTGACGAACACCGGGCCGCAGGTGCGGCCCTTGAACAGCCGTGGCAGCAGCCAGGCAGTACAGGCATCCCAGTACACGGTCTCCAGCACGTAGTCCCCACGCACCTGACCGCGGCGGCGAACTCCTCAGGAACCTCCCGCCGGTCCACCACACCCGCTACAGCGACCTGCGGGAAGGAAAGTAGGGGAGGTCGAGATTACCGATGAATCAGCTTCCAGAACACCAGACAGAAGCCATTTCACGCATCCGAAAATGCACAGCATTCCCTGCAAAATCACAGGTTCCCGGGGAAGGGCGGGGCACAGCGTGTCCGCAACCCGGCTCCGGGGAAACGATCACGGCAGCCACGAACGCGCTGGAGTGCTTCCCGGGCGGCCGGATCCTCGTTACCGTCCCGACTCCGGACCTGCTCGCGCAGACCACACCAGGCATGGCGCCTGGTGGGTCACCGGGCCCCGATGGTCGCGGTGTGCTCGCTGGAGAACGACCCGGTCCTCAACTCACTAGGGGTGCGCACCACCACCAACCCGATCCAGCTCGCTCTGTGGGCCGGGCACGGGCCGGTCGTCGTGTTCGCCACGTACGCTTCCCTGACGCCCAGTGGCTCTTCGAGCTCGGACTGTCCGAAGCCATCGACCGGGACATCCTCGTCGGCTTCGAGATCGACGTCCTCGAGATCCGCGACCCCTCCCCCGTCCTCGGGCTGTCGGAGGAAGCACTGCGGGGACGGCGCCTGGCGCTCCTGCAGATCGCGCTCCTGGAACGCGCCGCGGCGCACAACCTCCGCACAGTCATGACCTTCCACCAGAAGGTCGAGGAAGCGGCCGCGTTCGCGGACAAGCTTCCGCAGACCGCCGCAGAGCTGTACGTCACCGAGGCGTCCTACGAAGCCCTGGCGAAGGCAGAGGGCTTCCCGGCGTCGTCGATCGACGCAAAGGTTCCATTCTTCCTTCAACGCGCTAAGGGCTCGCCAATCCGCCTTCGATGGAAGCCCTTCACGGATTTCTTCGGCAGGCATCAGTAGTTCTGCTTCAGCGGGCCATTCGAGTACTACCCGGAGAGGAGGTAGAACACAGCATGTCGATTTCAGTCGGCCCGGGCTGGGGTCCATAGTTCGACCTCGTACCCGCCCTGCGGGGTGCCCTTGCTGCCCTTGGCGTCATGGTGATGCTGGCGGGTATCACCTGGCCGGGGATGTATTTCGCCGTGACGGTGTAGTCCACGGGGTCCTCTGCTTTCACCAGGTCGCGCACCCGGTTCTCGCAGGTCCGCATGACGACCTGGTCATCTGCCGGAAGAGGGTCACGATGTTCGAGTGGGTGTTCCCGGCTCCGCCGAACTGGTCGCCTATAAGGTGCCCTGCGTCGTGGATGTTCGAGTTGTAGCCCCTCGCTTGGATCGACGCCGCTGAACCCTTGGACGCAGGCTCACACAGCACGGCGTGTCCGGAGGTTCCGCGCCCAGCGTTCACGGGCCCGTATACGGGTGCCTGCGGCGTGCAGCTGTCGGTCCGGCTGGGTGACGCGCTGGGTGTGCCGGTGTTGACGTGTTCGCGCTGGTACTCCTCACGCCGGCGGAGCAGTTCCTCGATCAGGGAGTCGACCGTCGCCTCGGTGAGGGCCCGGCCGACGACCTGGGCCAGGGCGGTGTAGACGTGGGTGCCGCGTTGGCTGCGGGCACGGTTGTACCAGCTGGCCCAGGCGGGAGAGGTGTTGTGCACGACAGTGAACCGGTGCCATTGACCGGAAGGGTGCCGCTGGTGGTGCAGCCGCCGACCGGGGCGCCGCTGCCGGTCATGGACACCGTGATCACGGCGTTGACGTTCTTCGGAGGCTTGACGTTGGTGCTGACGAAGGTGCTGCTGACCGTCATCGTGACCGTGCAGGCCCCTGGTCCGCAGCCGGTGAAGGCGGCCTTGCCTTGCGTGTTGAACTGGTAGGACAGGTCGACGGAGTCCTTCTTCAGCTGCCTGGTGTCGCGCACGAGGTCGTTGAAGAGGTCGTCGATGGCGCGGGAATCCATCTGGTCCAGATCGATCTGCCCGGGCGCTGTGGGCGCCGGGGCAGCCGGGTGTTGGCGCGCCTGGGAGCGGCTGGCCCGTTCCGACTGCGCAGCTGTCGGGGAGGGCAGGTCTGTGGGCCGCTTCGGGACCGAGCCGGGGATTGACGGCATGCCCGGTATCGCTCCCCCGCCGGTCCCCTTGGGCGGTGATCCGGAGTACCTGGTGCGGCGCGGTGCTGGTGACGTCGACGTCGCTGGTCGGCGTGGACGCCTTCCATGCGCGTTTCCCCGCGATGGTCACTGTGGTGTCCCGGGCGGGCCGGGAAGGCCGTTCTGCCAGCGCACGTAGGTCTTGCCGCCGGCGGTGAGCACGCTCGTCGGTGCCCCCGCGAGTGTGATCGTGCCGGTGGCTGCGCCGTAGCGGGTCGAGCGCATCTGCGTCGTCATCCCTGCCGTGCTCATGCTGTAGCCGACGGCGGGCGACTTACTCAGCGCGGACGCCGCTTCCAGGAAGGCCTCCTTGGCCCGTCGCCGTTGGATTCGTCGCTGCCGCCCGACGTACAGGCCGACAACAACTAGCCCATCACAACACTGCACGCGATCCCGGTAGTGCCTAACACGTTGCTCTTTGTCTGACGCACGAGTCCTGTCCCCCGTCCTTCTGGGCCGTTGACGGCCCGTGAGCTGCCCGATGTCGGCCACGCCTCGGTGACCCATCCAAAGCTTTGGATAGCACGACTATCCTTAACTCACAAGACACCGTCAACCAACCCCATTCACACTGCGCCATGCGAATCACGGTGCCCGAGCCCACGCCATAGACGTGGGACACCCCCCTCCCCAGCGACTCCACGCACTACGGGGCGTACGACGAATACGGTGAACTGTGATCAACGAGCCCCCAACACGGCAACGGAATGGCTGGCGTTAGTCGCACCCTGGGCCTGCTGCCGACAGTGGGAGCGCAACCACATCGCATCCGTCCCACTGCCGACAGGCAGACGATGGAAGAACCCTCTTGAACCTCCGGCAAAGGCCCCCGGCGCCGCTCAGCTCGCCCTGGGCATCGCAGTGTCCCGGGCGGATTCCAGCACGCTGCGCCAGGAGGCGACATCGGGTCTGCGGCGCAGCAGGGCGCGACGCTCGCGTTCGGTCATGCCGCCCCACACGCCGAACTCGATCCGGTTGTCGAGGGCCTCGGCCAGGCACTCCATACGTACCGGGCAGCCCGCACATACCGACTTGGCGCGGTTCTGCCGCGCGGCCTCGGCGAACAGTTCCTCCGGGTCCGCGGACCGGCACGCTGCTTCCTCGCGCCACTGGACCTCCACGCTGGTCACGTCGTCCCCTCCCCCATCGACATCAGCAGCGAGCCTATGCGGCCCGTGGTCACGGACGGCCCGTGGATTCACCGCGTGACGCAGGGCATGGCCTGATTCAGGCTCCGTGTTGCATGACGGGGCACTCTTCGGCCTACGGGGGTACCCATGCCGGGTGCTGTCCGCAGTCGCCCAGCGGTCAAGCTCCGCCTAGGACACGGCGGTGCAGGCGCGATACCGCGCTCTTCAGTGCTGGGATGTCGTCTGGGCCACCTCTCGCAAGGGTGGCCCCTGTAGGAACACAACTTCATGGCGGCTGCGGCAAGTAGCGTCCGGCAGCAACGCACCAGGCGAAGGAGATTGAGCTGCCATGGCCGAGAACATTCAGTTCGTGTATGCGGAGCGTTTCGCCAAGGACCTCGAGAAGAACCGGTCGGAGCACCGGTTGAGCCTCAGAGCACCACCCGGGAGCCTTCTGAACGGACGAGGCGGTCGCTCCGCAGCCGAGGCAGGCAGCCGGCAAGCCCGCCCGGAGAACCGCGTCGAAGAAGACCGTCGCCAAGAAGACTGCCGCGAAGAAGGGCACAACGAAGAAGGCCACCGCGGTCGAGACACCCGCCACGAAGAAGACCGCGGAGCCCCCACTGCGCGAACTCATCGAGGGCGCCCGTTCCGGCCGCAACGACGGACGAGGAGAACACAAGGGTCCCCGCGAGCGACTAGGACTTGTCCGGCATGACTGCTCCGCGCCGGACCCGTTGATGTGGGCATAGGGCGGGGTGATCTGACGGATGCCGAATGGGAACGGCGGCGGCCGTTCCTGCCGGTCAGCATCGGGCGTTGTGGAAGGTGGCGGGACCATCGGCAGGTGATCGACGGGATTCTGCACCGGGTGCGAACCGGTGTTCAGTGGCGTGACCTGCCCGAGCGGTTCGGCCCGTGGAAGACCGTCTGTGAACGCCACCGGCTGTGGTCGGCGGACGGGACGTGGGAGCGTCTGCTCCAGCAGGTTCAGGCAGCGGCGGACGATATCGACTGGGACATCTCGGTCGACTCCACCATCGTCCGCGCTCATCAGCATGCGGCCGGCGCCCGCACCGGCCCTCCGCCGGCACCTCCTTCAAGGAGGGTCGAGCAGGCAGAACACCAGGGCGAAACGCCGTGGCAGAGCCTGGTCGCCCGCCTGGTGGAGGTGGTGCTGGAGGTGAGGGCCTGGGCCGTTCGCGTGGCGGGTTCACCAGCAAGCTCCACCTGAGCGCAGACGGCCGTAGCCGTCCGCTGTCCCTGATCGTCACTCCAGGTCAGCGGGCGGACTGACCCAGTTCGTTGCCGTGCTGGAGAAGATCCGAGTTCCGCGGATCGGCCCGGGCAGACCGCGCAGGAATCCCGACAGCCTGGCGGCCGACAAGGCGTACAGCAACGGAACCGTCCGCAAGTACCTGCGTCGCCGGGGCATCCGGCACACCATCCCGGAGAAGACCGACAGCCAGGCCGCCCGCCTGCGCAAAGGATCACGCGGGGGACGGCCCTGCGGCATCGACGAGAATCGCTACAAGAAACGCAACACCGTCGAACGGGCGATCAACCGCCTCAAGCAGTCCCGAGCCGTCGCCACGCGCTACGACAAGCGCGGCTACGTCTTCCTCGGCACCGCCACCGCGGCGTCCGTTGCGATCGGGCTCCGAACGTGAACTCCTACGTGACCCAACAGTAGACATTCTGGCCCTGGCGTCGGGCGCTGCTGACGAGAGCAGCTACATCACTCAGGATCACTTCGGCGATCTCCGCGTCGATGACCTCGCCGTCCTCCGTCCGCTGCAAGGACCATGCGACAGCGACATCCTTCAACTCGGACCGCTCGGCCTCGGCGAGCGCTGCAGACAGACGAGGCGAGATCTCAAAGACGACGCACCCGTCATCGTGCTGGCCGGCGACGAGACGAGGCTCGTCAGCTTCGACGAGGACGTCGAAGCTGACGTCGGCAAACAGGCACTCCCACTCGATCACAGCCTCTTCGGGATCGAAGTTGCCGAAGGAGAGCGACTCGAATGCGCGTCGCGGCCCGGTCTGAAGAACCAGAGCTGCTGACGCGTCATCCGGAGCCGCGAAGAACTCGACGATGATGCTCACCCAGGCATCATGCCGGACCGCCCAAGACCATGATCGGCCGGACAACTCCTCGTACTGCAACGGAGCTTTCCCTGATGGTTTGGCAGGTTCGGGTGGTGTGTGGCCGCGTCGTTGATGGTGGCTGATGCGGGCTTGGTGCTGTCGTTGACGGCGCCAGTTGGACCAGTGCACGTGATCGATCGAGGCTGGTCGGCGGTGAGTGAGTCGGTGAATCAGGCGTCGCAGTTCGGGAAGGCTCAACGGGACGAGGCCGGCCCGATCGGCGTCGTTGGTTCGTACATCCCCGCAAAGGCGGGACAGGAACGCAGACGATCTTACAGAAGGGCCCCAACCCTGCCGAGGCGTGCGGGTTGGGGCCCTTCTGTAAGAGGCGTGTACTGCCTGTTCAAGCTACCCGCCGGGAGCCTTGCGTCGGCGCATCCACCACATCAGGCCACCGCCGAGGGCGACGATCGCCGCAGCGATGCCGGTGATCAGGCCGATGGGGGTGTCGGAGCCGGTGTCGGCGAGGTCGCCGTCGGGGTCCGGCTTGTTCGCCGGCGGGGCCGCCGTACCGTCACCGGGGCCCGGGGTGGTGGGGTCCGGGGCCGGGGTCGACGGCGGATCGGTCGGGTTCGGCGACGGGGTGTTGCCGCCGCCGTCGTCCTTCTGGCCCTTGGAGTTCCCGCCGAGGAGGAGCAGCCGCTCCCGCTCAGTGTCGTCGGTCATGGTCTTGACCGAGGTCTTGGTCTGGCGGGGCAGGTGTCGGTTCTGGAGGCGGAACTCGACCTGGGTGACGTTGCGCTTGGGCTGCTTGGACAGGTCCACGCCGCCGATGCTGATGACCCAGACCTCCTCACCCTTGGTGAGCTCGTACCTGAACTCGCCTTCCTTGAAGACCTTGACGTACTTGTTGAAGACGTCGGTCTTCTTCCAGTCCTGGTGCGGGGCGCGGATCGGCCACTGCTTCACGTTGTTGCTGTTGATGATGGTGCGGTAGTCCGTCGGCCGCTGGACGTCCTGCTGACGGACGAACTCGGCCGCCACCCGGGACTTGTAGACGCGGCGCAGGTCGGCGTACTGGGGCTGCGTGTTGATCCACTTCTCGACCCCGGGCACGATCGTGCTGCGGAACACCCGCTCGTTGTGCTCGATCTCGGCCTGGGTCAGCGAGTCCTGGCAGGGCTTGCCGTCGCCGGGGCCGGGGGTGTTGACGTCGGCGTACTCGGTCTGGAGCTTGAGCGGCGCGTCGAGGATGTAGATCCCGCCGTCCTGCTCGCGGACCTTCGCCGGCTTCGGCTCGATCCAGTTCCGCATCGACGTCAGGCACGGCCAGCCGTTGACCTTGGACAGGCGGTCCCAGGTGTCCTTGCCGAGGTCCGTCTTGGGGTCCATGGCCTTGTAGAAGTCGTGCTTGAGCCGGAGGTCGGCCTCCAGCAGCACCCAGCCGGCGTCCGTGGACGCGAACTTGTCATCCGTGATCGTGCCGGGGATGTCCGGGTTGAGGTTCACCCAGAACTTGTCCGGCGTCAGAGCCAGCCACGTAAAGAACGCGTCCGAGGCCATCTGCGCCTTCGCCTTGCCGCCCCAGCCGACCGTGTCGTTGTCGGGGTCTTCCTTCGCGCCGAAGGAGTAGTCCAGGCCCTTGCCCTTCACTGGCGTGCCGACGTACTGGAGTTCCAGGGTGGAGAAGTCGATGCCGCCCGGAGTGGGCATCTGGGAGACGCCAGGGATCCGGCCGATGCGCTGAAGCCGGTCGGCGAGCTGCTTCGGGTTCTCCGGCGACTTCTGGATCATGTCGTTGCCGCCGCCCCGGGAACCGGTGTTGGTGCCGGGCTTGGCGTTCATGTACGGATCGACGCGACGCGTCGGGCTGTTCGACGTACCGCTCGGGGCCTTCTCGACCGCGTCCGCCTTGTACGAGATCTTCTTGACCCGGTCCGGGGCGATCTTCCGCAGATCGGCGTCGTGGTTCTTCGCGCCGCCCTTCGTCTCCCGCCCGTACGCGTAGGAGATCTTCTTGTCCCTGTGGTTCGGGTCCTTCAGCAGCGCCTTGTCCTTGGGGCGCTGCTTGGGGTCAGGCTTGTCGTTCGACTTGCCCTCGACGATCTCCCCGGTGCGCTTGTTGTAGGCGTCCGCACGCTGTACGTGGCGTTCCTTGGTGTCCGGGTCGATGACCTCGAACTCCTTCTCGCAGATCCAGTCCGGACCCACCAGGCCGAAGTCGTAGACGAGCTTGGCCATGTACGCCTTGCCGCGGGGGTCGTTGCCGCCCTTGGGGATGTAGAAGTCGTCCCGGTACGTCTCGAACGGCACCCCCTTCCACTGGGCCGTCTTCTGCGCCTTCTTGTAGTAGGCCCAGACCCGCTGTTTGTCACCCTTCTTGTAGTCGTCCGGGTTGTCGCTGATCCCCTTGAGCTCATCAGGGGTCGGCGCGCGCGGGCCGTCCCATTGCTTCTGCCCGTTGACGTAGTCGTACTCGTCGCGGTCCGCGTCCGGCCGGATGTACCCGTCGTCCGGGAGGCCGCCTTCGACGACGTCGGAGAAGTCGTAGAAATCCTTGTACTCCTCGTCGCACCGCTTGCCCTGCTTCAGCGGCGGCTTCGCCTTCGCCTCGGCCTGGTCCCAGCCGGGCAGCCCAGTCAGCGAGACGGCGCCGGCGCAGGCCAGCGCGATCGCTGCCCGCCCCCACCAGCGGCGTCGGGAACGTATGTGTTGGGTCACGAAAACCCCCTGGGGCCCCAGGTCAGTCAGATTTCCTCGCGCGGCGCCACGGGCCCCCGTGGTCAGTTCGGCGCCCGTGCGGGAGCACCGTTCACCCTAGGGCCCCAACTCCCCCTGCCCGCACCGCAATTACTGACTGCGAACCGACAACTCACGTGCCATGCGGGATCTTTGCACCGCGCACACATGGTTCGCCTAGTCTCGGGGCATGGAGTGGACCGACCCGCGCGACATGGACGAAGACGAGTACGCCGAGTACCTGCGCGAAGAGAAGACCCGAGACCACGTCAGCGCCCACAACCCGGTGCTGGAGAAGTGGCTGGAACAGCAGCGAACCGGATTCCCCACCTGGGCGAAGGAACGCGCCGGCCGCGGGCCGTGGGACTTCACCGTGGATTCTCTCCCCCAGCTCGAAGCGCTCATCCGGGACGCGTTCGACAGCCCCGCTCAGGCCCGCAAGGTGATGGACACGCCCCTGGTCGCGGTTGCGGCCTGGTACCTCGGTGAGGTCCACAACCGCGCCTTCGGCACGCAGTGGCAGCTCCACCCCTCCTTCGCCGACGCCAACCCCCTCGACCACCGGCCGCACATCACCCTGCCCTGGGAACGCCGGGAGGAGTTCCACTACACCGACCCCGAGCACATCGAGGACGACGCGCGCCCGATCTACTCCCCCACCGAAATCTTGTGCAACCTCCCCGCCCGGCCTGCGGATCAGGGCCTCCTGCACCGCATCAGTAGCCGGTGGGAGGTACCCACCTCCTGCGACGATTCGTCCTGCCGCTACCACCCCGGCAGTTAGCCGCTCCGCAAGGCACTAGGGCGCGTATTGAGTCGTGATCAATGTGACTGCTTGAGTCCGCCCCGAGGTGCCCGCCGGCGTGGGAGAGGGTCACGTCACGTCATGCGCCTGGCCGGAACGTAGATCATCGCCGATGCTTCTCGGGGTACCACCGTTGGGCCGAGTAGGAACTCGCGGTGGCGCACCCTCATCTCGGCTGTGGTGAAAGTGCGTTGACGTTCCTCGGACGGTGGGCAATCATCGCTGCTCATGCTTCAAGATGAGATTTGGGATGACCAGGCCGCTCAGAGCTATGACGCCCCTGGGACCGGCATGTTCGCTCCGGAGGTGCTGGGGCCGACGGTGGACCGCCTGGTGGAGCTCAGCGAGGGCGGGCGGGCGCTGGAGTTCGCCATCGGGACCGGGCGGGTGGCAGTGCCGCTCGCGGAGCGGGGAGTCTCGGTCAATGGCATCGAGCTGTCGAAGCCGATGATCGATCAGCTCCGCACCAAAGCAGACGAGGCGGCCATCCCGGTCGTCGTCGGCGACATGGCCACTGCGCGAGTTCCGGGCGAGTTCCAGCTCGTCTACCTCGTCTACAACACCATCTCAAACTTGCTCACGCAGGCCGAGCAGGTTGCCTGTTTCCGAAACGCCGCACGCCACCTCGCGCCGGGCGGGCGGTTCGTCGTCGAGCTGTGGGTCCCCGAGCTTCGCAAGCTGCCGCCAGGTCAGCAGGCTGTGGTCTGGGAGTCGGCGACGGGCTATATCGGGCTCGACACCTACGATGTCCTGCGCCAGCAGGTCGTCTCGCACCACTTCCGGTTCGACACCGAGGCCGACCGCGAGACCCGGTTGTTTCGCAGCCCACACCGATACATCTGGCCGGCTGAACTTGACCTGATGGCCGAGCTGGCCGGAATGACGCTGGAGTCCAGGCATGCCGACTGGACGGGAGAGGAATTCACCGCAGAGTCGCGCTCCCATGTCTCCGTCTACAGGACGGCAGGCCTGCTCTGACCGGGCAAGTCTCCGATGCCAGCGGCTCGTGATTGTCAGGTCGCCCGCGTGTATCGAGCTGTACTCACTGGGTGGTGCGGGTGAGGTCTTTGATCCAGATCATCGAAGCGCGCAGGTGCAGGCCGGCGAGGTAGCTGCCGGGGGTCTTGTCATACCGAGTGGCGATGCCCCGCCAGGCCTTGAGTTTGTTGATCAGGCGCTCGACGGTGTTCCTCCCTTTGTAGAGGTCGGCGTCGTGGCCGACGGGTCGACCGCCTCTGGAGCCCTTCTTCTTCCGGTTGGCGGCCTGGTCCCTCTTCTCCGGGATGACCGCCATGATGCCGCGTTGCCGCAGGTGGGCCCGGTTGCCGCGCAACGAGTAGGCCTTGTCCCCGGCGACCGCGTCCGGCCGGGTGAGGGGGCGGCCGACGGGCCCGCGGACCCTTATCTTCCCCAGCACGGCGATGAACTGCGGGCTGTCCGCGGCCTGCCCCGCGGTCAGGACGAACGCCAGCGGGCGACACTTACGGTCGGCGGCGAGGTGGACCTTGCTGGTCTGCCACCCCTGGAGCGTCCCAGGAGGGCGGCCTTCAGCCGGAGCTTCCGCCGACGCCGGATCCGCCGGCGCTCCTTCCGCTCGGGATCGCTCTCGACTGCCTGCCCGTTTGTTCTTCGAGGCTGCCCCCTTTGACCTGGCCTTCTCTTCCTGGGTGGCAACCTGCTCCAGCGCGGTGAGGGCGTCCTCGTCCAGGTGCATCCCGGCAGCGTCGTCGTGAGCCCAGGGCCTTGCGCTTCCATGCCAACTCCCCCTCCTCGGGTTCACGACCATGGAAAACTACTTCACTGTCCGACCGATCCCGACGGCCCATCCAAGGTCATTTGCCAGACAGGCCCTGGTGACCTGGGTCGGAGATTCTTGGACGTCATCTCATTTGGAGGGTCCGTGCGACGATTCGTCGGCCAGTAGGAAGCCACGAGCGGGGCGAAGACCGATGGAGTACGTCAATCTCGAAGCGCAGGTCGGCGACCTGTCAGGGGTCTTGGACCCGGCTCGCTACCTGGATCATCTGCCCTCGATCTCTGGTGATCTGCCGCCGGGTGCTCGGGCCTTCGCCGCTCTCATCAGGACTCGCGGTCGGCTCGGGCGGAGCGACGGGTAGCGCCTCACCGAGGCGGGCTCGGCCGGACGCATCCGGACTGCTCGGACGGGGCACTACTCGGCCGCGGGTAGCCGGAGAGCGATGTCGCCGGCGAGCTGGAAGGCGGCGCGCACCTCGTCCGTGTCGTCCTCGAAGTTCATGAGCAGCTCGACCGCCTGCCGGGCCTCGTCGAGGATGAGCAGCGGCAGGTGGGGCGGGGCCGTGTAGTCACCGGATACGGGCGGGAAGGCGTCCACGACGCGACACCCCCATCCGGCCGACGGTCACGCAGCATGAAGCCCCAACCGAGACCAGGGTGGGGCTCCGTTCCCGCCGGGTCGGGTCACCCTGCCGGGCCCGGACCTCCGAAGGCGGGCGGCGTGGCCTTGCCCGTGCCGCCCGCTGGAGGTGCTGGCCGTGTCACTGCTCGCGCATGCCCCAGGGGGATCCGTAGGCGGTGAGGAGATCCAGGAAGGGGCGGGGGGCGAACGCCTCGGGGCCGAGGACGCCGGACTGCGCCCACGTGCCGTCGGCCATCAGCTCCAGGGCGACGACGGGGTTGATCGCGGTCTGCCACACGACGGCCTGGCAGCCGTATTCGCGCATCGACCACTCGTTGTCGACCACGTGGTAGAGGTAGACCTCGCGCGCCTTGTTGTCCTTGACGCCCTTGACCCAGGTGCCGGCGCAGGTCTTGCCGGTCATCCGCTCGCCGAGGGTCGCCGGGTCCGGGAGGACGGCTGCCACGATGTCGCGCGGCGAGACCTCTGCGGGGCCGAGACTGGTTGCCACCGTGACGGGGGCGGTGCTGTCCAGGCCCAGTGCGCGGAGGGTCTTGAGCTTGCCGATGAAGTCTTCACCGAGCCCGTACTTGAACGTCACCCGCGCCGCGTCTATCCAGCGGGGCACCAGGAGGACCTCCTCGTGCTCGACGTTCACGCACTCGACGGGGCCGATGCCCTCGGGGAAGTCGAAGATCTCGGGTTCGCTGAAAGGCTCGGTGGTGTACCAGCCGCGGTCGGCCTCGTAGACGACCGGCGGGTTAAGGCACTCCTCGATGGTCGTCCAGATGTTGAACGACGGTGCGAAGTCGTAGCCCGAGACGGTGAGGTCGGCGCCGTCGCGGATGCCGATCTCCTCGATCTCGTCGAAGAGTTCGTCCGCGGCGTAGCGGGCGAAAACGTCGGACAGGCCGGGTTCGACGCCCATGCCGACCAGGGCGAGCCGGCCGGCCTTCTGCCACAGTTCCGCCTGCTCGAACTGGGCGTCACCGAGCTTGACCCCGCACAGCTCGTACGGGCGGTCGGGATGCGGGCTCGACAGCGACATGGCCATGTCCACGTAGTGCGCGCCGGCCGCGGCGGCAGCGTTGAACAGCGGCAGGACGAAGCGTGGGTCGGTGGCATTGAGCAGGACGTCGCACCGCTGCTCCATGAGCAGCTCGGCCACCGCAGCCTCGTCGGCGGCGTCCGTACGGCAGGCGCTGAACCTGGTTCCGCTCTCCCCCAGTGCCGCGACGGCCGCCTCGGCGCGGGCGAGGTCGTAGTCGGCGACGACCATGTGGTCGAAGAACGAACGGCAGGCCGCGATCCGCGTGATCGCGGTACCCACGCCACCGGCTCCAACAAGCAGTACACGCATGGCAGAACTCTCCCTCTCCGAGGCTGTCGCCTCTGGTGCTGGCGATGAAACCCCCGATCGCTCGCTAACGTCTATGGCGTTGGCATAAGGTGCGGGCCGGTGGGAAGGAGCCAGGTCATGGCCAAGCAGGTGGTGCCCGAATCGGCTCGCAGACGGCGGCGGCCGACCAAACAGGGAGCGGTGCTCTCGGAACAGCTCATCGTGGAGACAGCACTGCGGATGCTGGCCGAACACGGCACTACGGGACTCACCGCCCGGCGGCTCGGGCTCGCGCTGGGCGCCGATCCCAGCACCCTGTACCGGTACTTCGCCGGCATGGACGATCTGACCCTGGCCGTCGGCGCGGAGCTGATCGGGCGGGCCTTGAACGGCTGGACAGCGACCGGCAGCTGGCGCGACGACCTGCGTCAGCTGGGCCTGCGCATCCACCGCGCCTATCTTGCCCACCCGCACGCCGCCATGCTCACAGCCAGCCGCGTCACCGGACGGGAACAGGAGATCGCCGCGGACGAGGCCATCCTCGCCGTGCTGCGCACCGCCGGCTTTCCCGACCCGGACGCGGTACGCATCTACCACGCCCTCATCGACCAGACTCTCGCTTTCGCCGCCCTGGACGCGGCCTCACTTGCGCTGCCGTCGACGGCCCGCGAAGCCGACGAGCACATGTGGGAGTCCACCTACGCCCGGCTGCCGGCCACCTCACACCCGCACATCGCCGCCACCGCCGGCTTGCTGGCCGCGCGCATGAACCACAGTGCCTACCCGGCAGCCCTCGACATGCTCCTGGACAGCGCAGCAGCTCAGCTCACGGGGTCGGTGCTCCGTTCGACCGAGTGACTTTCCGCGACCGCCCCTCCCCTCCTCAGCCTCGCGTCTCCGCTGCCTCCTTCGGCCTCGCAGTCGGCCGTCGACGGGCGCGCTTCGCTGCTGTCGCGCTCGGGCGCGGCAGAACGGGCGCATCGGCGGCGCGGAGCGAGGGAGGGACGACCGGGCGAGCAGGCCGCGCCGGGCGACGCCCAGGGGCCACACCCGCGGACGCGAGGAGCAGGGCCTCGCCATCATCGAGTACGGGCGCAGCGTACGAATGACGTAGCACGCCCAGTCACGCTGAGCATCGTGCTCCGTTGGGTTTGACGCACTCCAGGAGATCAGCGTTCACGGCAGCATGATGATCTACTGCATAGAGTGACCATGCGCCTGGCTGGTCCGTACGAGGGCTTCCGGCGGCGAGCGAATGAGGTTGCAATGAGTGAACTGACGAAGCCCGAGATCGACCTTCCGGAGGGTGACGCTCCCACCGAGCTGACAATCCGCGACCTCGTCGTCGGGGACGGGCTTGAGGCGAAGCCGGGCAGGGTTGTCCAGGTTCACTACGTCGGGGTCACCTTCGAGTCCGGAAAGGAATTCGACACCTCCTGGGACCGGGGCCAGACGTTCAAGTTCGCCGTGGGCGGTGGCAAGGTCATCAAGGGCTGGGACCGCGGGGTCAGAGGGATGAAGGTCGGCGGACGGCGCGAGATCATCGTTCCCCCGCGCCTCGGCTACGGCAACCAGTCACCCTCGCCGTTGATCCCGGCGGGCTCGACACTCGTCTTCGTGGTGGACCTGCTCTCCGTCGCAGTCTGAGGCCTTCTGCTACCCGGCCTCTCCGTCCGGGACCAAGGCCGGGCAACACCTGCCGGCCGACCGCGACACCACACCCGTGCACCCTTCACCCGCAGCCACGGACAGAGGCACGCGCCGGCAACAACACGCATCGGCGCCCGTGATCCACAAACGGCAGACACCCCGGTAGCGGGCCTGAACCTCAGCCCGGACCGCCGGGCCCACGGCCGGGGTGCCTGCGGCCGCCATCCGAACGCTCGCCAGCTGTGAGTGGATCAAGAAGAGTCAGCCGCTCTGCCTGATCGGCGAATCCGGCACCGGCAAGTCCCACATGCTGATCGCCCTGGGAACCGAGACGCGCCACGCGCAAAGCCAGTACCGGGTCGGTGGTGCGGAAGACCGGGTACGCGATGGGGATGGACATGCGAGCACCCTGCCACAGCCGACAGTGGACGAAGATCCATTTGCCTTTGAGGCCAGTAGGAACCAGATCTCAACGAACTGTCACATGATCGACAGGACAGGGGCAGACATGGCCTCCGCACCTGCTGCACTGCGTCCAGCCGACCTCGGTGAAGAAGTACGCGACCGGCTCGGGCCGCGAGGACAAGGACAAGATGCTCCTTCGCGGTCTACATGCGCTGGCAGTTCGAGGCCCCCGACCACGACACCGCCCACGCCTACAGCCTCGCCCGTATCGCCGCGGCCCTGGACACGAGCGAGGAGCCGGAGCAGAAGTTCCAGCGGGTAGCCACGGTGCGCGGGGCGAAGAAGTCTGCTCGCCCCGCACGTGCCGCCAGCTAGCAGGTGATGCTTTCGATGTAGACGTGGTCGAGGTCGCTGAACTTCTTCCAGAGGCTGGTCTTACCGCGCCGGTCCTCCGTGTTGGTCCAGCCACCCCAGTAGTGCCACTTGGTGACGCAGCCTTTGTAGAACCGGACGGCGTCGGTGTCGAAGTAGTGGTAGTGGAACTTCGACTCGTCGCCTGCGGGGAGCTCCACATCCGCGTTGTAACTACCCCAGGTGTTCACGTGCGTCACACAGGGAAGCTTGTCCCCCGAGTAGGTGCTGGAGGTCCCGGACCAGCAGTTGGCTATGCGGAGCGACATGCCCGAGTTGTTGCTGACCTCACCGCCGCAGCCCGAGGTCGTGCAGGTGCCTGCCGATGCGGGGGTGCTCAGGCCGATGCTCATGAGGGGTACCGCGATGGCGAGCGCCGCAGAGCGCACGCCCCACTTACCGAGCTTTCCCGTGATCATGCTCTCCTCCGTGCGGTCGCGAATTTGGTCGCCTGGCTGGTGAGTCAGAAAGCGCTCTCAGACCACGGCAACAAGCGGTTTGTGTTCACCGCGTGTAGATGGCGTGGGTATGTTGGCATGAACGGGTCACTGGCGCCAGCATTCGAGACACCTGGATCAGATCCCGGAAGGTGTCTCGCGAACGGGGCGAACGTTGTCTGATGATCTGACCGGCCTTGCGGTCGACGAGCTGCTCGACCTACTGGCCGGGGCCCGGCCCGGGGCCGGCAGCAAAGCCGAAGCCCTGCGCGAGCTGTCCGCCGGGATCCGGTCGAGGGGTTGATCCCGCTCGTGCCCTCGCCTTTCACTCCGGACGGCCGCCGTCCTCTCCCCCTGCTCAGGCGGGCTGTCGACCGCCTCGGAGCCTTGGCCATACCTGCCGCGCGCCGCTGGGTCCACGAAGAGCAGGAGTGGCTGGCCCGACTCGGCTCGTCCTCGCCGATCACCTCGGCCCCGAGGTGATCCCGGTCCTCGTGGCCGAACTCGCCGACCAGTGGCGCACCCGCGCATGGTGCGGCCCCGACGCCACGGCGAAGCTGCTGGCCCGCTTCGACCAGCAGCCTCCGAGGCGGCGGCGGACCTACGCCGGTTCTGGCTCGACGAAGGCCGAACCGACACCGGAGGCGTCGCCTCCCTCGGGGACATCGTCGCGGTCCCACCCGTACGGGAAGCCCGCGACGCCGGACTTCTCAAGAGCCAGCCGATGTTCGCCCGGCTGACCGCGGCCGGCGTGGAGTGGGCCGACGGCATGCGGGCCGATGCCGACGCCATCGTCTGGTGCACCGGCTTCCGTCCGTGGCTCGCCCACCTCGCACACCTTGGCTTGCGCGGACCCCGCGGCCATATCCCCACGGACGGCACTCAGGCACTTGGTGAACCGCGCCTCCACCTTCTCGGCTACGGCGATTGGACTGGTCCGACCTCCGCCACCCTCATTGGTAGCGGTCGCCCTGCTCGCGGAGCCGCCCGCACGATTGCGGAACGGCTGCGCTAACTCCTTGCACGCAGCCGGATCACTTGGGCTGCGTAGGTGTAGTGCTGTCGAGTCGACGGGCAAGGACGCAGAATGCGTGACCTGCTCAAGGGCTTGAGGTCGGGTGGTTCGCTTAACGGCTGCGGGGATTGCGGAGAACGGTGTCAAAGCCCCTTGATGGGGCGATCAGTGGCCACGGGGCGCGTACATGATCACGGCCATGCCGGCGAGGCAGACCAGAGCGCCAATGACGTCGTAGCAGCCGGGGCGATAACCGTCGGCGACCATGCCCCAGGCGATCGACCCAGCTACGAAGATCCCGCCGTACGCGGCGAGGATGCGCCCGAAGTTGTCGTCGGACTGGAAAGTGGCCACCACCCCGTAGAGGCCGAGGGCGATGACGCCGGCGCCGATCCAGATCCAGCCCTTGTGCTCACGGATGCCCTGCCAGACGAGCCAGGCGCCGCCGATCTCGAAGAGGGCAGCGACGGCGAACAGGGCATTGCGAGCGATGGTATTGCCGGCCGACCCTACTAGCGATCCGTGCCGCTGATCTTCATCGGATCGCCTGACGACTTGCAGCCACATCCTCCCTGACCTGAGGTCTTCGGCGAGCAGGAACAGGAGCGACGGCGTTGGCCGAGCCACCAGGTGCCGACGGCCAACACGGCCAGGACGACCGCGAGGCCGGGCAGCCAGCCCACGACCGCCCCGGCACCGACACCGACACCGACACCGACACCGACGACTCCCGCCGTGATCAGGACGGGCATCGCGCAACACGCCACGCAGGCCAGGGCGGCGAGGCCCGCGAGCGCCTTCGGGGCACGGGGTCAGCAGCAGGACCCGGCATGACGGTTCTCCTCGGCGAGGTCGGTGAAGGGAATGGGGCAGCACGGGCTGTCGGCGCAGATAGCTAGGTCGTTGCAGCCCGCCTCGACGGCCGCGGCCAAGGCTGTGCGGATGATGGTCAGGTCCGCGATCTTCGCGTCGACCTCGGCGAGCTTGTCCGCAGCGCGGTCCTGGAGCCCCGGGACCGGGTGGCCATGGCGATGGCGGCCAGCCTTCAGCAGCTCAGTAACCTCCTCCAGCGTGAACCCGAGCCGTTGGGCGGCCTTGATCACTCGCAGCGCGGTCACCGCGTCCTCGCCGTAGAGGCGGTGCCCGCCAGGACTGCGGTCAGGTTCGGCCAGCAGGCCGCGCCGTTCGTAGTAGCGCAGGGTCTGGATGTTCACCCCGGCCGCTTCTGCGACCTGCCCGCTGCGCAGACCCTCCCTGCTCACGACAGATCCCGGCCGGCAGCCGAGGCAGCCCGCTCGTGGAGGGCGTCGAGCACGGTCTCGTGCGCACTGTCGACCTCCACGCTCAGCACAACGTGCTCCGGGCGAGAGCTAACGGTCAAGACGAAGAACGAGCAGCAGCCGCCCTCGCGGGCCGCCAGATCTCGCACCGTCTCGTCCACGCCCCGCCCGCCGGTGAGCACCAGCTCCAGCCGCAGCCGATCCTTCCGGGTCAGGTGCTCCAGACGCTCAGCAAACAACGTGTCGAACTCCGCGACCCGCAGCGGCTGCTCCGTGGTGGGCAGCGTGCAGGACTCCGGTACCCAGGTCGTCATCGTGACCCCTTCCGTCGACGTCTCTGCCCGCCCTCGCGGGTGGGGACATCTCCGACGGTAAACCCGTACCTCGGTACAGGTTGCAAGTCCGGGGTCAGCCAGGGCACCCGGAGGCTCAGGCTGCGGCGGCCTTGGTCAGCAACTGCCCCATGGCGGCGAGGACGGCGGGCTCGACGCGGTAGTAGACCCAGGTGCCGCGCCGCTCGGAGGAGAGCAGTCCGGCTTCCTTCAGCTTCTTCAGGTGGTGGGACACGGTCGGCTGGGAGACGCCGACGTCGGAGATGTCGCAGACACACGCCTCGCCGCCCTCGTGCGAGGCGACCGCGGAGAAGAGCCGCAGCCGGACGGGATCCCCCAGGGCCTTGAACATGACCGCAGTCCGCTCGGCCTCCGCCGCCGTCAGTGGGCGCTCGTTCAGCGGCGGGCAGCAGGGCTCGACCTCGGACTCCAGCAGCGGCAGCACCTTGACATTCGACATACGTCTATGTTGACACATGTCGAACCAGTCTCCTAGGGGGGTGCTGCCGCCCCAGGGACTCCCGCGATGCGCGTGCCGCAGCTCGGCCGGACAGGGCGCTCTCAATGGGGGCGCTCTCGACGCGCTTCCCCTCCCTTGAAATAGATGAATGTCTATGTTGACGCCCGTCGATGCGAGTGCCATGCTGGGCCGCAAGATATCGACGAACGTCGAAACAAAGGGGACTCGTCATGAACGCCACCGCCACCGAGCAGCTGCCTGTCGTGGTCATCGGGGCCGGTCCTGCCGGGCTGGCTGCCGCCGCGCACCTCGCCGACCGGGGCCTTGAGGCGCTGGTCCTGGAGGCCGGTGCGCAGGCGGGTGCGGCGGTGCGCGAGTGGTCGCACGTGCGGCTCTTCTCCACCTGGGGCGAGCTGACCGATCCGGCCGCCGAGAAGCTCCTGGCTCCCACCGGCTGGGTGAAGCCGGAGGCGGGCACGTACCCGACCGGCGGCGACTGGGCCGAGCAGTACCTGCAGCCGCTCGCCGACGTCCTCGGCGACAAGGTTCGTGTCGGCACGCAGGTCACCGGCGTCTCCCGTGCCGGCCGTGACCGGATCGTCGACTCCGACCGAGAGGCCCAGCCCTTCACCGTTCACGTCGCCTACGCCGACGGCCGTGAGGAGCGGATCCCGGCTCGCGCCGTCATCGACGCCTCCGGCACATGGGCCATCCCGAGCCCCGCCGGCAGCGACGGCCTCCCGGCACTCGGCGAGCGCTCGGCAGCCGACCGGATCTCCTACCGCGTCCCGGACCTCAAGCACCCCACCACGCGGGCTCGTTACGCGGGCAAGCGCACCGCCGTCATCGGCTCCGGCGCCTCCGCGTTCACCGCCCTGGCCTCCCTCGCCGACCTCGCGAAGGCCGAGGACGGCACCGGCACGCACGCCACCTGGATCCTGCGCCGGGGCATTTCCGGTTCCACCTTCGGCGGCGGCAGCGCCGACCAGCTCCCCGCCCGCGGCGCCCTCGGCCTCGCCGCGAAGGCCGCGGTCGACGAGAACCACGCCGAAGCCGTCACCGGCTTCCGCACGCAGGCGATCGAGCGCGCCGGCGAGCAGCTCGTCCTGGTCGCCGAGGACGGCCACCGCCTCGACCCGGTCGACGAGGTCATCGTCCTGACCGGCTTCCGCCCCGACCTGTCCTTCCTCGACGAGCTCCGCCTGGGCCTCGACGAGCGTCTCCAGGCCCCGGTCGAGCTGGCTCCGCTGATCGACCCGAACCAGCACTCTTGCGGCACCGTCTACCCTCACGGCTTCAAGGAGCTCTCCCACCCGGAGGAGGGCCTCTACCTGGTCGGAATGAAGTCGTACGGCCGTGCGCCGACCTTCCTCGCTCTCACCGGATACGAGCAGGTCCGCTCCGTCGTCGCCGCGATCGCAGGCGACCGCGAGTCCGCCGAGCGCGTCGAACTCGTCCTGCCCGAGACCGGGGTCTGCGGCGGTGCCGGCCTCTTCGACCAGCCGCAGACCGACGAAGCGGCCGACGGCGGCGGCTGCTGTGCCCCTTCTCGCGCTCTCATCCAGCTGGGCACCACCACGCCGGCGCCTTCCTGCGGCTCGTGACCAACCTCAACACCCGTGCGAACGGGGCCGCGACCGGAACAGGGGACCGGTCGCGGCCCCGCGCCGTCCTGCCTGCCCTGTGCCTTACTCAGATCACGAGCTGGGGCATCGTCTACTACGCCTTTCCCGTCCTCAACCCGGCGATCATCGCGGACACCGGTTGGAGTGCGGGCTCGACCACCGCGGCGTTCTCCGCCGCCCTCGTCGTCGCCGCCCTCGCCGGGATCTACGTCGGCCGCGTCCTGGACCACCGTGGCCCCCGCATCGTCATGACGGCCGGCTCCGTACTCGGCGTCCTGAGCCTGCTGCTCGTGGCCGCAGCCCCCAACTCGGCTGTCTTCGCTGCCGGATGGCTGCTCGCCGGAACAGCGATGGCCGCCACCTTCTACCAGCCCGCCTTCGCTGCGCTCACCCGCTGGTGGGCCCCGGACCACGTCCGCGCGCTGACGATCGTCACCCTCGCCGGGGGGCTCGCCTCCACGGTCTTCGCACCCCTGACCGCGATCCTCGCCGAGCACATGTCCTGGCGCGCCACCTACATGGTGCTCGCGGTCATCCTCGCGGTCCTGACCATCCCGGCCCACGCCTTCGCCCTGAAAGCACCCTTGCCACCAGCTCCTGAGAGCCCGTCACTCCTCACCGGCGGCAGCGGTGGAGTGGTGCGCAGCCGCGCGTTCTGGATGCTCGGCGCCACGTTCACGCTGTCCGCGTTCGCGATGTACGCCGTCGTCATCGGCCTCGTCCCCCTCCTCCTCGAACGCGGCTACACCACGACCCAAGCCGCATGGGCCCTCGGCCTGGGCGGCGCGGGACAGACCCTCGGCCGCACCTTGTACGCGACCCTCGCCCGCCGCCTCGGCGTCACCGCGCGCACGGTCACGCTCATCACGCTCGGAGGACTCACCACGGCGGCCCTCGCGACCGTGGCCGGCCCTTACGCGGTTCTCATCGCCGTAACCGTGCTCGCCGGGGTGGTCCGGGGCAACCTCACCCTCCTCCAGGCCACCTCCGTCACCGACCGCTGGGGCAGCGCGCACTACGGCCGACTCTCCGGCTTCCTCGGCGCACCGGCCCACGTGGCAGCCGCCCTGGCCCCCTTCGCCGGCGCAAGCCTGGCCGGCTCACTCGGCGGCTACCCCACAATGTTCGCGCTGCTCGCGGCACTGTCGCTCGTCGCCGCTGTCACAGCCCTTGGAACCCGCTCGCCTGAGGGCCCGACAGGATGACTTACCCGAACCAGCGATGGCACCACACGTGTTGCAGCGACTACTGTGAGCGCTCCGCGCGCTGAGTTGCACAAACACTACGTCTCTTGCCTCGCGCCACACTTCGTCCCCCAAAGAAGCCCTTTGCCCGCAATGCCGCGCCGAAGTCGAAGCCCTCCGGGCACCGCGGAACAGGGTGACCGCATGACGACGAACCAAAAGTACTCAGCCGACCTCCACCCCACCGACATCGCACCGTGGTCGAACACCACCCAGCCCCACAGCGATCTACTTGCGGCAAAAGTACTGGTCTACAACCCCTGCGGGTTCACCTGCTCGCAGCCGGTCGCCGAAGCCGAGAGTGCCGAGTACGCCGCCCACGAATTCACCCTGGACGGCCTCGCCGTCCGGTTCCGAGCGGCCAAGACGACCCCCACCAAAGTCGGCCAGTTCGTCACCGTATGGAAAAGGTCCCAGGGATGGCCCCATCCAGCCCTACGACGCCGCGGACCCCGTCGACCTCTTCGTCATCAGCAGTCATGACGATCAACATCGGAGTCGGTCTCTGGGCTCCACCGCCTGCGACGCGTGTGATGCCTGACTGCTGTGTTTGACGCAACGAGTCGCCGTGTCGGGGGCTTGTTTCGACGACGGCTGACGTGACATGCTCCGAGCCATGATCAAGAGAATCGAGTCCTCCGTCCGCCGATGAGCGAGACAACCGGGATAGGAATGCCCGGATCACAGACAACACTCTTCGACCACGCGCTCCGGTTGCACCAGCTGGCTCCCGGGGAGCCGCTTCATCGCGACGGGGAACCGTACCCCGATGACGGATTGCACCGTCATAGGCAAAGCCCACGGGCACCTGAGAAACGGCACTTGGCCGGCAAGGACGCGGCGCTCATCCTCGACGCACACTTCGCACGGGCCTCTGCCCATCCCCGCGAATTGGCCGATGCCTTCCACGACGTCCACATTCCGATTCACCCCAACGAGCACATCGCCGCCGCGGCTGAGCGGGCGGACAGAGAACGCGTTCGCCAAACCGGCCGCTGGTTGGTCCGATATGGCACCGACCGATGCTCGGTCACCGTTGGACTGGCCCTGGTCGCTGCCGTGGGAACAGCCGACGACATCCCGTTGATTCAAACGATCGGGCTGCTCTCCAACCGCTTCGGGCCACTGGCGGCGCAGGCTTTCGAGAGTCAGCCAGAGGGAGTCGAGGCCCTGCTCTGGCTTGCCGAGCGAGTCACTGGCTGGGGACGCGTCTACGTCGTTGAAGCACTGTGCAGACTCGACGACCCAGCTGCCCGACCATGGCTGCTTCGCAGGGCCTGCGACGGCGACTTCCTCAACGGATACTTCGCCGGCAGGGTCGCCACCGTTGCCAAACTCCATGAGGTGCTTGCAGACCTCGACACTGACAGCGAGATGGTCGACCACATCGGTCGCCTACTCCATCTGATGAGCGACTGCGGGGGGATGGGTCTCACCCTCGCTCACTACCCCCATTCGGGAGCGGTCCTGGAAGCTCATGCTCGCCATGCGGGTTCGCTCAGCCCGACCATCGAACGCTACTTCACGATCGCGGTGCTCACTCAGCACCTGACAACGGAGTCTCCCGAGGCTGCGGGGTGCACTGCGGCACAGCAGGAAGCGCTCCGGGCGACGTACCTCGAAGTCCTCGACCGAGAGGAGTGGACCCAGACCGCACGCGCCGGGTTTGCGGCGGATGACAACCGGATGCGGTGGCTCGCCGACCACCGGGCGCCACAGTTGAGGCTGCGTGCGTTCCCCAATCGAGAACCGGATGTCGAGGAATAGCGCACGCCAGGAATAAGTGATCCCCGCCAATAGCGAGGAGGTCCAGGACGTACCGGTAGTCCTCCGGGGACGTGTCCGGCCGGCACCGGACATGCCACAAGGTGTGCGACGGCCCGGCGGTCATGCCTCTCTCCTTCCGTGCTCGCGCTCGGCACGAACCAGACCCGGCAGCTCGGCGCGCCCGGCCGTCGGGGCGGGGGTGACCCAGTAGGGGTGGAAGTACACGGCGGCCGACAGGCGCAGGAGGCGGCGCAGCACGGTCGTGCGGGCCATGCCGGGGCGGGCGAGCTCGGCGTAGACCGTGGCCTGGGACCGCGCCGACGGCGTCCTCGTTTCCTGGAGCGCCGACGCGCGCATCAGACCGACGATCGTCGCGCATGCCTCCGACCCCGGTGTCCGGACCCACGTCACCAATACCGGCATCCGCAGCGCACTGGACCAGGCCCTGGCGACCCTCTTCCTGCACGCCGGCCTCCACACCGCCGCCCCCGCGGACGGCCTCCCCCTCGTGACCCGGCACCCACCCGCGGCCCGCCAGGCAGTCAGCCTGCTGCTGCACTGTTAGGACGAGACGGAGGAGGGGCAGGCTGCCGGGGACTCGCGCACGACCTCGCCCTACAGATCCCGTCCGAGGAGGGCTGAGGCCGCGCGTGCATCTCGCCCGCCGCGGCATCTGCCTTCGCGAGACGGGTTCACGATTCGTCGGCGACGGTGTCACCGGAGGACGGGACCGCCCTTCTTCTGCGGTACACCACCACCCCGCACACCGCGAGGAGGAGGACGGCCACGGCGGACACTCCGAGGGCCGTCCGCTCGGCGAAGAGCCTTCCTAGCACTTCGAGGACGCCGAGCCCCGCGGTCGCGTAGATCAGCGCCCAGGCCGCTCCGCCCACGAACAGGGCGGGGAGGTAGCGCGGCAACGGCATGCGCATGCTGCCCGCGAGGAAGTTGGCGGCGGTTTGGAAACCGACGGTCAGGAAGGAGACGGCCACCACCGGCGCGCCCCACCGCTGGATCGCCTGCTCGGCGCGCAGGAACTTCGCCGAAGAGATCCGCCCGGCGAACCTGCTGCGCCGGGCACCAGCGCCGGCGAGCCACCCGACGGCGAACGTCCCTCCGGCGCGAAGCAGGACGATGACGTACAGGGCGCCGGCCGTGAGCGCGATCTTATCCACGACGCCTCGTCCCGAACGCCGGACCAAAACCCGCGTCCCCCGTCACCCGCAGGGTCGTTCCCGCCCCACCGGGCGCACGACGCGCACGAGCCCGGTCACCGTCTCTCACCTGCGCCCTGCCTCTGCCTGGTCCGTCCGCTGGGTTCCCACCTGCGGCACCGGAACTCGAACCCGCACGCCCGGCTCCGCACGCCAGGCAAGGTCAGCCTAACCGAACGTGCATATGGTTGATACAAGGCACTGGGGTACCCGAGGAACGACAGGCGCGGTCAGTGAATCTGGTCGGCTCACCAGCAGGGTAGGCCCCGGCCGGTGTGACAGGGACCTAGCTCCGGCTGATCGCCCCTCGCACAGCCCCCACAGGAGGGACTTCTGAGCACCGAAGTTGTCCACCCCACGGGTGCGGGGAGCGGGCTCGTTCGAGCAGCGCACGCAGGGTCGGGTGGGGACCATCCCCTTCGTGCAGGGAGCAGACGGACACAAGTGCCGTGACCGCATAGGTTCGCCGGGTTGCCGGTTGGGACGGGTGGCCCGGTGCGCTCTCGCCGCGGTAAGGGCACGATCATCAGCCTGGCCGCGGCTGAAGCCGATCCGCTCCGGGGCGAGTCCTCGTCTCATCGTAGGGGTCATCCCCGCCACCGAGAGAAGCAACAGGAGGACGTAGACAACGTCCAGGTGCTCGACGAGAGCTGCCCTCGTCGACCACGAGGGGCGCGAGACGCCGGCCACACTGCGAACCGTGCGAGATCGGCGGCGGCAGTCGCTCGCCATCACTCTGACCCGCAGTGATGCTCTCAGGCTGTGGCCTGAAGGGCCACGAGGTAGACGATTCGTTCACCCCGATAGCAGGCGGCGCATCCGGCGTCCGTGACCGACCCCCTCCATGATCGTTACCAGCGGTGACGGCGTCTGAGGGCGGCATCCCCGCCCCCTTGAGTACGGGGAGGAATGACGAGTGGGTGGCTGGGTCAGTGTCGGTCTAGGGGCTGCAGCAGCGCTGTGCCCGCTGCAGCAGTACGGCGACGTAGCCGTCGTCATGGACCACACCCCCACCAGCGATCGCCTGGTGGTGTGCGCCCCGGACGTATGGGTCGACATGGGCTACGGCGATCAGGCACCCGAAACCCCGCGCCCCACTTACACACTGCCGTCCCCGCCTCCGTCCCCGCCTCCGTCCCCGCCGTCTCCACCACCCACGTCGCGGCCGTCCCCACCACCTCCGTCCCCGTCCGTCCCCAAGCCGGTGCTGTCGGGGCCTCCTGGACCTGCACTCTCGGCTCCACCGGAAGTGGCCCCGGCACCCGCCACACCGGCGCCCCCCGCTCGCGGCCCGGAACTGACGCCACCAGCAGACCCGGTGCCGAGCACCACCCCGACCCCGGCGTCGTCGCACCCGGCGCAAACGCCTCCAGCCTTCCGGTGGGTGCCGCGCTCGCACTACACCGGCGGTCCCTCGCGTCCGGCTCCGGCCAGGATCTCGATGACCATGTCCACGGTCGTCGTCACCCTGCCGGCTGTTCTGGCCGCGGCCGCCCTGCGGCCGGGGTCCCGTCGCCGCGGCCGTGGCTGACCGCCGTCTCCCCGGGCGGCCCGGCGGGTCCGAAACCTACCCACTGCGTCGGCCCCCGTTCTTCGTTCATGTCGCTTCGCTTGTCCTGGAGTTGTGCAATGCCGGAATGGCTCGTCTACACCCTGGCCTCAGTCCTGGTCTGCGTGCTCGTCGTCACGGCGACCGTCGTACGGCACCGCCGCGTAGCAGTCGATGAGGACACCTCCGAGACCCCGGACGTGCTGGAGTACATGGTCATGATGGTCGGCGTCGTCTATGCCATCGTGCTCGGTCTGGCGATCGCCGGCGTGTGGGAAGCCCGCACTGCGGCCGAGGACACCGTCCAGCGCGAGGCTCAGGCCCTGTACGAGATCGACCAACGCCTGGACGTCTACCCGGCCGCCTTCCGCACGCAGATCAAGAAGCACATCGACGCCTACGCCCGGCACGCCGTCACCGCCGAATGGCCCGCTCTGAAGGACGGCACGCCCGTCGACGGCACCGGCGCCGAGCTGCTGGGCCGCATCCGGAGCGACATCGCTCACCGCACCCCGGCCGACGAACTCCAGGCCCAGGCCTACCAGCCACTCCTGGACCAGGTGGCTGCCGCGGACGACGCTCGTCACCAGCGCCTGGACACCTCCGGCACCACCCTGCCCGCCGCACTCTGGTTCGGCCTCGTCGCCGGCGCCCTGGTCACCCTCGGCCTGCTCTACACCCTGCAAATCCGCCGCTCCGCACGCGAACTGCTGCTGGCCACAACCTTCAGCGCCCTCGTGGTCTTCCTGCTCTTCCTCGTCTGGAGCTTCGACGCGCCCCTCGGCCACTCCGGTACGGACTCCGCCCAGCCCCTGAGCGACCTGCTCACCACCGCAGCCTGATCACGCACTCCACCATGGCCCGCAGGTACCGTGCGACGCCCAGCCGGACGAGTCAACGCGCGCGCGAAGTGTCCCGCCGCCCTTGTGTCACCGGACCCGCCGCAGCACGGGCCGAAGCCACCGGCCCGCACCCCGGCGCAACGCTCCGTATGAGCCCCTGCGCCCGCTCGACCGATCCGGCGCATGAGCTTGTCGATTAACCTCATCCCCTTGAAGGGGTGGGGATGGAGCAGACGGTCTTCGAGTCCATCAGGTACTCGGCTGGGTGCCAGGACTGCGGTGCGGAGTTGGAGTGCTGGGGTGTCCAAGCCCTGGTGAACGGCTCCTTGCGCTGGGACACGGAGTCCAGGTGCCCAGCCTGCGGGTTCGCGGTTGCTGTATGCGGTGGCGACCTGCCTGCCGAACTGCGGGGCCGACTGCTCTCAGAGCGTGGACCGGCACGCCTCCAGGTGGATCCATCGGCGAGGAACGCTGCGATCATGCGCGTTCTGCGGTCAGAACTTGGCATTGGTCTGGCGGAAGTCAAGTCTCTGCTGAGCTTGGTCTTGGCGGGAGCCCACTCAGGCACGATGCCAGAGATGGAGTTCCTGGCCCGCAAGCTGCGGGCGTCTGGCGTCCATGCCATTGCCGCTCGGCCATTGAGGCCCTGACCTGGCTATTCAGCTGACTCTCCGGGGACTGGTGCCTGTCTTGGGTGGGTGGGCCAGCGGTAGGCCTGGCCGGTGACCAGTTCGAGGCCGGCGTCGTGGCGTGTTGCCGACCGTTGAGTCTTCGAAGCGGGCGGCGCCCAGGACCTGGGCGGAAGGATGAGGAACAGCGGCTGGAGAAGGCAGCCGCGCTTGGACGTTCCGGAACTTTCGGCGCACGCCTGCCGGGGCAGCCTGCTCGGATCGGCCCGTGGTCGCGGGTCGGGACCAGGGTGCCGTCCACGATCAGTACGGCGTCCTTGGCGAACCGCTGTCGCGGCTGAGTGCGAGCATCGGCCCGAGGTGGTCGATGATGCGGTCCGCGGCCGACTTGGACACCCCGAACAGCGGCCCGAGCTGGCGCATCGTTAAGTTCGTGCGCCGGCAAGCCGCCACCAGCAGCACTCGGTCCTCCAGTGGCCGGCCCCACGGCCGGCCATTGCGGGCCGCGTCCGCACCCTCGCGCCGCAGCACGGTCACCAGCTTGCCGAACAGGCGGGGACTCAACCCGGTGAACGGGGCTGTCCAAGACGGCTCCGACGCCGTGATCACACCAGCCACAGCAAGATCATTTCAGCGTTGCCAGTGAGGGACCGCGTGCTCGCACCGTGAAAATCAACCGATGCTGCCCGGCACATCAACGAGGATGCCCCTATGCATGAAGATCTGGTGAGGTTCCTCAGGGCGCGGCTGGATGAGGAGGCCGACTTGGCCCGGCGCTGCGATGGTGACGGATGCGGGGAGTGGTCTGCTCGCGGACACACGGTCGACTTCTGTCAGGTGGATCTCTCAGGCTTCCACCCCACGATTGCCCTGCATGTGGCGCGGCACGACCCAGCTCGCGTACTGCGTGAGATCGAGGCCAAGCGACGCGTTCTGACCCGTCATGCCCTGAGTCCGGCAGTGGGCGACCCGGAACTACCGTGGGACAACCGCGAAGACTGCCAGTTCGACGGCGACCCCTGGCCATGCGACGACTTGCTTGACCTCGCCTCGCCCTACGCCGATCACCCTGACTTCCCCCGACGAGCCTGAAACAGCACAACCACGAGCAGAGAGCACGACAGGCGCGGCACGCCCGGACCCAGCCGGCGCGCAGGGGTCGGATGAGCCTGTCCCGCCGGGCGGGCGGATCACCAGACCGTGCCGAAGAACCGCGTCCACCAGGTGGGCCGCGCCGCGAAGTGCTCCAGCGCGCTGGGACCCTCATAGTCACTCTCCAGCAGTTCCTCGGGGACGCTCACGTAGCCGAGTTCGGTCAGTGCCCGCTCCACGACGGCGAGGTCGGCGGGGTCCAGCGCCCCTCCTCGCGGGCCTCGTCCGTGCCGAGGAAAGCTCCCGGATTGTCGGCGCAGACCTCGGCGAGGGAACCGAATTTGCTCACGCAGACCACGATCCGCGTCCCGCAGATCGTCGCGTCCGCGGGCTCGCGGACGCGCCCGTACTCGCTGGAGTCCTGGGTGTCCCGCTCCGACTCGCACAGGGCCCCGAAGCCCATTTCGAGCCGGCGCACCAGCCTGCCGAACGCGAGGCCGGCCGCGGCGCGGTCGCAGTGCAGCGGCCATTCCAGCCGTTCGGGGTCGTCAAGTTCACGCAGGAGGGCCAGCAGTTCCATCTCGCTCATCGCCGTCCGCCCATCCTGCCGCCCGGCCGGCGGGAGCGGAGGGGCACTGGGGAAGCAAGGGCAAGATCCGAAAGCGGCGGCGACGAAGGCTTGAAGCGAAGCCTCCAGCAGCACCTTGCTGCCATCAACGAGCGCCATCAGCGGAAGGTCCGTGAGTGATGCAGGTCACTCGGCTTGCCCGTCACAACCGCGAGGCGGGTTGCATCCCGTGTGTGAACTGCTTGCACAACAGGAGGCACACATGAGGCTCGTGGTGGTGGGAGCCGGCTACGCGGGGACGGTCGCGGCGAACCGGCTGGTCAAGAAGGTGAAGGCAGCGGAGATCACGGTGATCAACCCCCGTCCGGACTTCGTCGAGCGGGTGCGGCTGCACGAGCAGATCGCCGGGACCGGAGCCGCGGCGATCCCACTGACGTCGATGCTGAGCGAAGGGGTCACAACGCGGGTGGGCACTGTCGACAAGATCGGCGACGGCCAGGTCACTCTCGGCGACGGGACGGGTCTCGACTTCGACTACCTGTTCCTCGCAGTGGGCAGCACGGTCGCACCGCTGCTGGGCACCGTCCCGGTGGGGACCTGGGAGGGCGCGGAGGAGGCGCGGGCCGCGCTGGCCGAGTTGCCCGGCGGGAGGGCGGTCACCGTGATCGGTGGCGGGCTTACGGGCATCGAGACGGCATCCGAGATCGCCTTCGGCCGACCTGACCTGCGCGTGCGGATCGTGGGACAGACGATCGCCGCGAGCCTGTCGATCGGAGCGCAAAAGCGCGTGCGCACCGGCCTGAACCGCTTGAACGTGGAGGTCGTGGAGGACTCCGTCGCGCAGATCGACCCCGGCGCCGGCGAGGGAGGCGGCGACATGGTGCATCTCCACTCGCGCCCGCCGGTCACCTCCGACCTCACCCTGTGGGCGATCATCGGCAGCGTGCCCGACCTGGCCGCCCGCAGTGGACTTGAGGTGGATGCCGACGGGCGCGCGGTGGTCGACGAGCATCTGCGCAGCGTGACCGACCCGCGGATCTTCGTCGTCGGCGACTGCGCGGCGGTTCCCGGCTCTCGAGCGGCCTGCGCGACGGCCCTGCCCCAGGGCGCACACGCAGCGGATACCCTGGCGCGGATGATCGAAGGCCGGAAGCCCACGCCCTACTCCATGGGGTACACCGGACAGGCGTTGAGCCTGGGCCGGCGCGACGGGCTTCTGCAGGTCAACCGCGGGAACGACACCGTGCGCCGGCTCTACTTCGCCGGGCGCACCGCGGCAGTGGCCAAGGAGCAAGTCTGTCGCTACGCGAAGTTCGGCGCCCGCACCGGCACCTATGCCTCGCTGCGGGGCTCGAAGTGACCGAGCAGCCGGATCCCGCAGACGAGTTCACCGCGCACAAAGCTCTGCTGTTCTCGATCGCCTACGAGATCCTCGGGTCGGTGGCCGACGCCGAAGACGTCCTGCAGGACAGCTACCTGCGGTGGCAGTCGGTGAACCACACCTCGGTGGAGAACGCGCGGGCCTATCTGGCGCAGATCGTCACCCGGCAGGCGCTCGGCGTACTGCGGTCGGCCGTCCGCCGGCGGGAGCAGTACGTGGGGCCGTGGCTGCCCGAGCCGCTGGCGACCGACACTGCAGGCGACGCGCCCGACGGCATTGACCATGTGCTCACGGGCGAGGCCGTGACCACCGCGATGCTGCTGGTTCTGGAGGCCCTGACCCCTACCCAGCGCGCGGTGTTCGTGCTGCGCGAGGTGTTCGGCTTCGACTATGCGGAGATCGCCGCCGCGGTGGGCAAGTCCGAGGCCGCGGTGCGGCAGCTGAACCAGCGCGCCCGCGACAGCGTGCGCGCAAGGCGCCACACCGCAGTCGCCACCCCTGCTGAGGCACGGCCGGTCGCCGAGCGGTTCCTGGCGGCGGCCGCGACCGGTGACGTCCAGGGCCTCATGGACCTGCTTGCACCCGATGTGGTGTTCCTGGCGGACGGCGGCGGGGTCGTGAACGCGGTGCGGCGCCCCGTGGTCGGGCCCGACAAGGTGGCCAGGCTGCTTCTCGGGCTCCTGGACAAGGGCGCCCGCAAGGGCGAACTCGACGTCCGTATTGGCGCCTTCAACGGGATGCACTCCGTCGTGGTGCTCATCGACGGCAAACTCGATCAGGTGACCTCGTTCGAGATCCACGGCGGTGTCGTGACGGCCGTCTACTGCGTCCGCAACCCGGAGAAGCTCACGTCGGTCAAGGTATGACCCGCGCGCCTTCAAGGCCAAGATCACGGTTGGGGTGGGGACTCGGGTGAAGCCCAGCGTCCCCCTCTGAGCCGGGTCTGCAGATCTCGCAAAGCCCGCACCCGCCCGCAGTGCGATCCTGGCGCGCTTCGCCGCAGGACGGCCGCGCTCGTGCTGGCATGCCAGCACCCAGCCGGGCCCCTCCGGCAACGGAACACGGGAAGGCGCCTGGTGTCAGGGCTGGGGCGGCAACCAGACCCCGAGACCGCGCGGTCGGCCTGGCTCAGCCGCGCACGACGTTGACCAGTGCGGCACCGATGGTGCCGGCTGCCATGAGCAGCATCGCCAGCCGCGTCACGGCCGCAGCTTGCGGAGGCTGCCGGGTGTCAGGGCGCATCAGGCGACTGCAGCTCGCGCATTCGGCGTCCCGATGGTCAGGCCGTTGGAGCCAGTAGGCTCCTGTGAGCCCGGCGAAGGAGGCAGCGGATTCGCTGTGGGGAGTGGTCACGTGTCGGACAACGACGATGGCTTGAGTCCGCGTCTGGCCGCGCCACGGACGTCACCGATTCGTTAGCCCGCCGCGACCTGAGGTCAGGACGCAGTGACCGTGACGACCCGGACTCGGTAGTGGAGTCTGCCCTCTGTTCTCGCGGGCCGGGGTCCCGTGCGGATCGGCGTGCGCAAGCCAGTCCGGCCATGGTCAGGGCTGCAGGTTCCGGCTTGCGGAGGCGGGCTGGATCCGCATCCCGGGACGGCGCCGGTGAACGGTCAGGTACGCCATACCCCGCTCGCCCGCGACAAGACCGCGGGTGGAGCCGTGGGGCAGCCAGACGAGGCTGCCTTCGCTCAGCGGACACGTTCCCTCGGAGGTGACCAAGGTGCCCTCCCCGGCCACGACCAGCAGGAGGACGTCCAGGTCCGGCTCGATGTGGGGCTCGACGGCCCGTTCGGGCGGGATCCGGACGACATTGGCATCGACCTGCCGGCCGGGCTCCGCCAACCGCCACACCGCACCGGTAGTAGCCGGATCGAGCGCATCCAGCATTGCGGTCTCGAACAGAACCCGAGGCACCGGACCCCCGTCTGCTGGGCCCGAAGACTCTCCGTCTGCCACCATCACCACCGCCTCCGTCCGAAGCCCCTCACGGGCCGGCCACTGCCGGGGTAACGCCTCAAGCCGCCGGTCCGTGACGCTGCGAACCCATCCATCCGAACGAGGGAAACCCGGAGGCCGATGTTGTCTGAAACGGCCTGCCCCTTCCTCGATGACCGCCCTGCCCGATTCGTTGCCACTCACCCAGGCCAGCTCGGCCCGGCGAAGTGACCGAGTCCGACACCACCGAGCCCCCTCTGGTTCGGCCCCGCGGACACGAGCATCGTGGAGATCCTGCACCTGTTCGGTCCACAAGGAGACCAAGCCAACGTCCGCGCCAGACCGTCCACAACTCCCGCCCCGCCGACCTCCCCAAACCCACCGTCAACAACGTCATGACCCGCAACGCCAAGGCTCCTCCCGCAATGATCTTCTTGTGGATGCGAACACTGGTCATTGCTGGGTCTGTTCGTCTATCCGGCGAGGGCGAGGCTGTGCAGGCGGGCGATGCCGAGCATGGCGTGATGAACGCCGTCGCCCTTCAGGCGGCAGTCGCAGAGGATCTTCCGCCCTTGCCGGTCACGCGTCGACTGCGGACACAGCGTTCATGGTCAGCCCGTGCACGGTGAGCCGATAGCCCTCGGGGCCTGCGAAGGTGAACATCGGTCCGAACGGGCTGTCCTGCACGGGGGTGACGGCCGCAACGCCGGCAGTCACGAGCTGCTCGTGCAGCTGTGCGGCGTTCGCGGTCCGCAGCCACAACGCCACCCCCAGGCCAGGGCGGGCATCGCCGTCCAGGTCGACGCCCGGGAGCGGCTCGCGGACGGCGAACGGGACTGGGCTGGTGGTGAACACGACCGCGCCGGGCGGCGAGGCAGGAGCCCGACGCATACCGAGGTGCTCCTCAAAGAAGGCGGCAGCGGCGGGCACGTCCTTCACCTGCAGAGCGATGAAATCGGGACCTTCAACAGTGGCAGGCATGGTTCCTCCGGAACTTGAATACCAAGGCTTCGATGCCAAGACTTGAATGTCAGGACTTTGACATCGAGGACTGTAGGGTCCACTTCCTGCGTATGTCAAAATACTGACATGGAAGACCGTGCGCCTGTGCCCTCGCCCCATCCAGCCAAAGACGTCACCGAGCACGTCGGATATCGCCTCAAACGGGCTTCAGCCGCCCTGCGCAGCGCCATGGACGGCGCCCTGCGCGAACACGACCTCACCGTCCCGCAGTACTCCTGCCTGGAACTCCTCGACGAACAACCGGGCCTGTCCAACGCCGACCTCGCACGCGGCACCTTCGTCACCCGGCAGTCGGCAGTCGGCCAACGTCGTCCTGCGCGGACTCAAGGACGCAGGCCTCATCACCCGGCCTGCCACCACCGACCACGGCCGCGCCCTACCCGTCCACCTCACCCCCGCCGGACAGCAGCGCCTGCACGCGGCCCGCAGCGCCGTCTACGCCATCGAACAACGCATGATCAAAACCATCCCCGCCCGGCGCCTGGCCGCACTCCTCGCCGACCTCGACACCATGACCCAGGCCCTCGGCGAATGACTGCGGCAACCCCAAGCCACGGTCGGCCTCCCCGGTGGGCGAGTCTGCGGGTCATGAGGTTGATCATCGCGAGGTGGATCATTGCTTCGGAGCGGTGCGGGTGCGCTTCGTAGTCGCGGGCCAGGCGGCGGTGGTTCATCAGCCATCCCGGCGCTCTCTCGACGGTCCAGCGACGTGGCAGGACGGTAAATCCCCTGGTGGTGGGGCCGCGACGGATGATGTGTATGTCGATGCCGAGGGTGGCGGCGTGCTCGACGAGGTGCTGGCGGTAGCCGCCGTCGACCAAGGTCTTGCGGACGGTGGGGTGCTCGGCGGCGACCCGTTCGATCAGGATCTGGCCGGCGATCGAGTCCTGCACGCTCGCTGCGGTGACCACGACCGCCAGGAGGAGTCCGACGGTGTCGATGACGATGCTCCGCTTGCGGCCCACGATCTTCTTGCCCGCGTCGATGCCCTGCTCGCAGGCGGGGAAGTTGGCGGAGGTCTTGATGCTCTGCGAGTCGATGACGCACGCGGTCGGCTCCTCCTCCCGGCCTTCCTGCCTGCGGACTTGACGGCGGAGGAGGCTGTTGAGCAGGTCGAAGACACCTTCGGCCTGCCAGCGGGCGAAGTAGGCGTACACCGTGTTCCAGTGCGGGTAGTCGTGCGGGAGATATCGCCAGGGGATCCCGGTCCGGTTCACGTAGAGGAGCGCGTCGGGCAGGCTTCGCAGGTCGTGATCCGGGGGCCGGCCGATGTCCAGACCGCGGCCGCGGCGCTCGGACCGCCACGCGGTCAGGACCGGCTCGACCAACTCCCCACAGGCATCGGACAGATCACTGGGGTATCGGCGACGTTCCGGCACCATCACGGGCTACCCGCCCACGGCCCGGCAGCCCGCGCGGGCACCGGCGCTCGAAGCAAACAGCGCACAGCTCGGCGTGTTGGGATGAAACAAGAGCAGCCAGATCAAGACGCCCCTGCCATCGCCACTCTGGCGTCACAGACCACATCAACCCCAGAGGATCCGTTCAACCCAAAGGCCATACCAGCGTGAACCATGCAAAACCTGGGCTAAACGCCCGCTCGGATGCAGTTCTTGAACCTTCCCCTCCGGAGGTCAACCGACCGAGCATGGAGGCGTGGCCAAGCCGGGGCGTCATCTGCGTGGGCGGTGCTGTCCAGTGTGGACTCGGCTGACGTCGAGGTTCTCAGTCAAGGACCGCGAGGTGGTCGGCGGCGCCGCCGCGCCACTCGATCATGAAGAGGGTGGCGTCGTCGCTTGTGTGCCCGCCCCGTTCGCTCTTCAGCATCTGGGAGAGTCGGCGCAGATCCGCCCGCAACCCCTCTGACGGCTCCTCCCCCAGGCGGTTGACGGAGCGGATGAGGCGTTCCTCGCCGAACAGCTCCCCGCCGGTGTCTCGTTCCTCAATGATGCCGTCCGTGTAGCACAGCACGCGGTCGCCTTGCTGGAGTGTGTGCTCTCTGATTCGGGGCTCCTCGCCGCCGAAGCCGACGGGCAGTGTCGTCGCGCTTTCCAGCTGCTGCACGACCCGGCCGTCGCGGATCAGCAGCGGCGCAGGGTGGCCTGCGTTGACCAGCGCCATCTCTCCGGTGGTGATGTTGATGTGCATCAACTGTGCCGTGACGAAGTGGTCGGGGCCGAACTGCCGGGAGATGGCATCGTCCATGAACGCGTACTTCTCGGCCAGGCTGATGAACAATCGCCGTGCGTGCCGGTAGGCGCCGATGGCCACGGTCGCCATGGTGGCGGCGTCCAGGCCGTGGCCCATCGCGTCGATCACGGCCGCGTGCAGGATGGTGTCGTTGAGGGCGTAGTCGAAGCTGTCGCCGGCAACGCGGTAGGCGGGCTCGAGGATGCCGGCCACGTCGAACTGCGGCACGGACATCGTCAAGGGCGGCAACAGGGTCCACTGGATCTCCGCGGACACACTCATCGGCTCCCGGCGCCGAGCCTGGAAGAACTGGTCGGTGTAGGCGTTCTTGGTGACCAGCAGGTCGGCCACCAGGCATGAGAGCCGGCGCAGCAGCCGCCGGTCGTCCTCACGAACGGCGTCCAGGGTGAGGGCCATCACCCCCACCGTGTCGCTGCCGTCCAGCAGCGGCAGGTACATCCGGACACCGCGAGCCTGCGGCACCTCAACGACCTCCCCGCGCAAGAAGGCCCGGCCTGCGGGTGAGTCCATCACCGATTCGGGCTGGCTGACGTGCAGCTTCCTGCCCGGAAGCGGCACCAGCAGCTCCTGCGCGTAGTCCTGGAGCAGGATGGAGACGTCACGACCTCCGATCCTGGCCACCTCCTCTGCGATCAGCGGGGCAATCAGCTGCGGCGGCAGATGCCGCGCCCGCTCCAGCAGCAGGCCGAGCAGCCGCTCGCCGAAACCCTCCGACCGGTCCTCCGGGATCTCCTCGCCCATGGCTCTGCCCGCCACTTCCTTCCTGCCCCGCCGTGGCCACCGTCTGCGCACAACGTGACCTGTGAGGCCCGTCCGAGCGCTCATTACGCCATGCGTGGCATGTCGGGGTGCCGGTGAATGAGCTGTCCTATCCCCTGCGCGCCAGGCCCGTGTAGCCCACGACGGCGAGCGTCGTCATGGCCCAGCCCAGACCGGTGGCGATCCATGCCCCGCCTACGTAGAACCACCTTCAAGAGGCTGCTGATGCGCGGAGGCCCAGAGTCTCCGCCGCGCCTCCGGCACATCGACCCCTGGGGCTATCAGGGGGTGATAGCCCCAGGTAAGTGGCCTCTCGGCGGTGACGGGATATCACGGCGTGATAGGTGAGACCACCGCAAGCGCCACGTAGGCCATCGGTCGTGCGGACTGGGGCCGAGGAGGCGGGGGTTGTTGTTGCGGAAGCTGATGACTGCGGTGAAAACGGCCGTCACCGCCAGGGCACCGGCCCGCACCGACAAGGCCCCCGGCTGTCCCCAACCTGACCACAGCAGCGATGTTGTGGACGGTCACTGAATTCCCCAGCCAGAAGTCCGCGCGCGTCCCCAGGGGCATCCAGGAGCCGACTCCGCCGGCACCATCCGCCGATCTGGGCGGCCTTCCTTGCGAAGAGTTTCCGCTGCCCGGCCTACATCTGGATCGACACATCGAGTCCGGCCGCCTTAACTGTTGCCACAGATTGGCGCTTTCACCCATCTATGCACCGAAAGGTCTGCTTGCATGATCCGACGTTGGTTCACCGCCGCCCTAGGCGCGCTCCTGCTCCTCACACCTGGGTCATTCACGGTTGCATCGGCCGCCGAGGCCCCGGCCCCTTTGCGGGTCATGACCCGCAACCTCTATCTGGGTGCCGACCTCGCGCCCGTTCTCGCCGCCGGTAACCCACAAGCGCTCGTCGCTGCGGTGACCGCGGTATATGCAAACGTCCAGGCGACGAACTTCCCCGAGCGCGCCAAGGCTCTGGCCGATGAGATCGCCGACAGCGACCCCCACCTCGTCGGCCTCCAGGAAGCCGCTCTGTGGCGCAGCCAAACCCCCGCCGACCCCTCCAGCCCCGCCGAGAACATCGAGTACGACTTCCTGAAGATCCTTCTCGACGAGCTCTCCGCCCGGGGCAAGCATTACGCGGCCGTGGCCACCGTGACCGTCGGCAGCGACTTCGAGGCACCGCGAATCATGCCCGGCGGCGGTCTGCAGGACATCCGCCTCACCGACCGCGACGTACTCCTGAAGCGCACCGACCTGCCCGCGCGCGCCTTCTCCGTGGCGAACGCGCAGGCGGCCCGGTTCCAGAGGCACGTGGAAGTCTGCATCCCGTCCGGCTGCCCGGAGGGGGCCCTCCGCATCCGGGTCGAGCGCGGCTGGGTCGCAGCCGACGCCACCGTGCGCGGCCACACCACCCGCGTAGTCAGTACCCATCTGGAGCCCGGCTCTCCCACCGTCCGAGAAGCGCAGGCCGACGAACTGCTCGCCGGACCGCTGAACACCGCACACCCCGCCGTGTTGTTCGGCGACCTCAACTCGGCCCCCGGCACCCCGACCCACAACCGCCTCCTGGGCGCCGGCTTCACTGACGCCTGGACCGCCACCCACCCCCGCGATCCCGGCTTCACCTGCTGCCAGGACGCCGACCTGCGCAACCCCACCTCCGAACTCACCCAGCGCATCGACTACGTGCTCTTCCGCGGACCCATCAGCGCACTGGCGAGCCAGCGGGTGGGCGACAACCAGGCCGACCGCACTCCGTCAGGCCTGTGGCCCTCCGACCATGCCGGGGTCAGGAGCGTGCTCCTGCTGCGGTGAGTGACACCCGCACAGGACCATGGCTTCATGAGGGGGTGCCCAGCACCCCCTCCAAACGGACGCACATTCGCCATGGGGACCTCCACCTGGGGAATTACGTGACGCCCAAGACCCCGATTGTTGGCCTCGATCAGCGCGGCGGTCGGCCCCACGGTTGTCACCCAGTCTTCGGGGTGGGTGGGCAAGCACGGCATTCCTCCAGGGGTCAACAGATCCGCCTGGCCAACCACGATGATCAACAGGCGGCTCGTGACCTGGACCGCGGGAACCTCGCCGCCGATTACCTAGGAGCTGTCCGGCCGATCATGGGCCTGCGATGGAACGTGCATGGTGTCGCCTAGGACCTGTTCGGCCGATCATGTGACTACCTCATGGCCGGGTCGTTGAGGTGGACTTGGGGCGGGGTGATCTCACGGATGCCGAGTGGGAACGGCAGCGGCCGTTCCTGCTGGTCAGCAACAGGCGTTGTGGCAGGTGGCGGGACCACCGGCAGGTGATCGACGGGATTCTGCACCGGGTGCGGACCGGGGTGCAGTGGCGTGAGCTGCCCGAACGGTTCGGTCCGTGGAAGACGGTCTATGAACCACCGGTTGTGGTCGGCCGATGGGACCTGGGAGCGTCTGTTCCAGCAGGGCCAGGCCGCGGCCGACGCCGAGCGCGAGATCGACTGGGACGTTTCCGTCGACTCCGCCATCGTGCGCGCGCATCAGCACGCAGTCGGCGCTCGTACCGACCCACCGCCGGCCTCGCCTCGACTCAACAGGGCACCTGGCTGGGATCGTGCGGTATATCGCTGGCCAGGTCTCGGTGATCTCGTAGGCACGAGCGGTCAGCGAGGTCCACTTGTTGAGGGGCGTGAGTTTAATCAGCTCCAGAACTCGTCGAGCTCGGTCTGATCTGTCCAGGTCTCCCAGCCCTCCACGATCTTTCCGTCCTGGATATGGAGGATCAGGGCGTAGTCCATGTCGAGCGTCTTGCCCTCGCGCGCTGCCGTCACGTGGAGCAGTGCGACCGTGTGGTTGTCGTTAGCCAGCACGTCGTGGATCACCGGCCGGTAGGTGCCACCAGAGCGCTCAAACTCCTGCCCGAACGATGCGAATGCGGCATCCCGGCCCACATGGTCTCCGGACTGGGGATGACGGCCCGGTGTGTGCCACACGACATCGGCGGAGAACACCCGCGCCAGCGCTTCCATGTCGCCTGAAGTGAAAGCCGAGTACGCCTTCCTGAACACAGCGATGTCGGGGTGCTCGGTCATGGTTCGCCCTTCTGGAACTCGGCCCCGGCGGGGCATCCCTTCTGATCCCACCACGGCTCTGCGCTCCTCACCCGCTGACGGCCGAGCACACCCTCGAATCTCGTGAACAAAGCCACGCCTCTCCCGCCAGGCGCGCGGGAGAGGCTTCGTGCGCCGCCGACGGCACCGCAACCGCCCCACCCTCGTCATCCGGCTCCGAACGTGATCGCCCGGACAACTTCGAGGTCGGTTCAGGCGGCGCCGCTGGCGTCCGGGGCGATGAAGCGCCGGTAGAGGGGGGCGAACGTCACCTGGGGCTCGGTCGTGATGCCCAGTTCCCCCTTGACCACGGGTGCGATCCTGTCGGCGATGAACCGCGTGAAGTGATCCTCCGTCTCCCAGACGTCGGCCACGTGGAAGCCGTCGTCGCCGAACCAGCCCATGTGCATCACGAACCCCTCCGGAGCGTCGTCTTCCCAGCCCACCCGGGCACGCGCCGCGTCGTACGCCTCTGGCGTCAACCCGGGCCACACAAAGGTCATCACGACTGCCATGGGAATTCCTCTCAATGCATCGGTGCGCCGCAGCCTGTGCGGCACGGGCAGTACGACGCTAGGCGGGTCAGTCCGGCCGGGCACATCGAAGCAGCCATTCGGAGCTGGTCGCCTCGCGGCGGGGAGGGCTGCCGCGCCGCCATGCGGAGGTGTACGCCTCGAACTTCGTGCACCTCAAAGGCCCCCTCACCTCACCAGTTGGCTCACTGTGTACTTCACCGACCGTGGCATCGAGGAGCTGGAGAAGCGGTGCGGCGAGGAGGAGGTCACCTTCGAGTGGCTCGTCGCGCAGCTGCGTACGTTGGTCGACCAGCCCGGGCTTCGTTGACCGCCAGGACGGGTCGCCCCCGAGAAGCACCGCGACCTCGCGACGACTTCTGCGAGACGACGCGCGACTGGGGGGCGACGTTCATAGGCCACCCGAAGCAGGACACGGGACAGCCGCCAGTGCCCCGTGCTCAAACTGCGATGGCACCAACTGGTGTCGGTCAAAGATCGATGGCAATCACGCAAGGCCCGGTGGCACAGGACATCAGCGGACTCGTCGGGGCGGCGACATCTCCCCAGCATTCGAACGGGCATGTCATTTTAGCCGTGGCTGATACCCATTCCCGAGTGACCGTCTGAACGCACAGCTCGCCCTGCACCAGGCCCGAGCCGAATTCTCCGCGCTGTGCCGGACCCTGCCGTGTTCCGTGGAGCCGATGCCCGGCCGGCCCGGCCCCGGCTACACCGAGGAGCAGATGCCCGAGCGGCTGGAGAAGCAGCACACTGTCGATAGCCAGCCGACGCAGTCTCCCAGGTCTTCACCGGCCCCGAAGGCGCTGTCGGATCGGCGGCGGCGCCGATGACATCGTCGCGGTGGTGCGAGGTGCGGGCGGCGGGGCGTGCATGGACGTGGTGCTTGGAGCCGGCCAGTCCTCGGCCGACCGGTGACGGGCCTGCCTCCTGCCCCCTTTGGCGCTCTGACGTGGCTGGATTCGACGGCCATGCTGCACCGCAGTTACTCCCTATGATTCACGTCCATGAAAACCATGGGGAAGCGCGCTCTGCGCGCACTCGGCGTCACAGCCGCAGCGGCTGGACTGTTGGCGATCAATGCCTCAACGGCCAGTGCCCACAACGGGTGCTGGGGCTGGGACTGTGAATGGCACTGGTCCGGCAACACGGTCCAGGTCCAGAACAGCCACAACAGCGACATTCAGTCATGGGTGTGGGTTAACGACGAATCCATCGACGGGAAGGCAGTCGTCGCACTGCTGGAGTTCAAGGACCGCGACAAGTACCCATACGGGTATGGAACATGGGATAGCAACGGCGCCAACAACGACGGAAACGCAGACACGTTCGTCTCGGACGTACGCCGCTGGAAGCTCTGCGAAGGCGTCAGCGAGCGCGTCCAGTACTGCGAGAACGATTGGCACTACGCACCGTGACACTATCCGTCACGTGCGTGTAGGTGTGGCGATACCGGCGGCTCCGGGTGCACAACCCGCGGCCGCCCCGGGTTTTCACCGGCCCTGTCGCGTCATGCGGCGGGACCGGATCAGTGGTGGCCGCCGAGGGCGTCGGGTGCAGGACACAGAACTTCCTGCTGAGCGGGCTGGAGCGCTCAGAACGCACACGCGCTCTCAACGGCTCCGAGTCGACTTCCAGGGCGGCCATGTCGGTGCTGTGAATGGTGAGGAGGGGCAGCGGCCGTGGTGAGTCGGCCGGGCGGAACACTCTTGTGCCGGTCTACAGTGCGCGAAGGGCGGCGACGCCCTTGCCGAGGATGACGGCGTGGTCGCCCGGGATCGGTTCGTACGCCGTGTTGTGGGGCATCAGCCACACTCGGCCGTCCTCGCGGCGCAGGCGCTTCACCGTGGCTTCCCCGTCCAGCGTGGCGGCGACGATGTCGCCGTGGTTCGCTGAATCGGCCTGCCTCACGGTGACGATGTCTCCGTCGCAGATGGCCGCGTCGATCATGCTGTCGCCGGCCGCCCTCAACGCGAAGAGCCGGCCTTCGCCGACCAGCTGCCGCGGCGGGGAGAACACGTCCTCGACCGACTCCTCGGCAAGGATCGGGGCGCCGGCCGCGATCCGGCCGACCAGAGTGACATCGGCCATGGCAGGGGTGGCCAGCGTCGACGCTTGAGGGTATCCCTCGGTCCAGCGGGTGCGGACGCGGTGGGCACGAGGCCGGTGCGGGTCGCGGTACAGGACCTGCTTGCGCTCGAGTGCCATCAGCTGATCGGCCACAGATGAAGTGCTCTTGAGATTGACCGCGGCGCCGATCTCCCGCATCGCGGCGGGTACCCCGGCCGGGAGACTTTCCGCTCGATGAACTTGATTTTACCGACCTGTGTGGCGTTCGGATCGTCTTTGACCTGCGTCGAGGCGTCGCGTAGTCGTCCGGGACGTTGTCCATCGGCATCCCACTGTCAGACCCTCGCCTTATGTTCTCTCGATGATTCGTGATGCGCTTGACCACCGGGTGGTAGAGGCCGCAGCAGCCGATGTCCGGCGGGCAAGAATGGAGTTCGATGGCGCTGGTCAGTGGCTAACCTCCGCGGGCCAGTGGACTTCGGAGCCTCTTGCCGCAGAGGTGTGGGTCTTCGACGAGGATCTCGCTCGGGTGCTGCTGGTTCAGCATCGGTGGCGGGGTTTGGTTCCGCCAGGCGGGCGGGTTGAGCCGGGGGAAACACCCCGAGAGGGGGCGCGCCGCGAGCTCTTCGAGGAGACCGGCGTCGAGGTGGAGCTGCTGCCGGAGCCTGCCGCGGCGACAGTGCGCTCCTATCGCCGGGAGTGGTCGGTGACTCTTGGGTTGTCGTTCGTCGCGATCGTGGATGCTGCAACGCCGTTGGTCGCAGAGAGCGGGCAGCCAGCTGCGTGGACGTCCTTGGACAAGGACTGGGCCAGCTACTTCCCCGAGGATGCGTCGCGCGTCCGTCAGCATGCACGGTGGATGCGTGAGTTCTCCGCTCGTTGATCCGCAGGGTCCGTCGGTGAACCGGGGGACTGACTGGGTGGGGTGCTGCAGCCCGACAAGTGGGGCTCCAAGTCGGCGATGCCGAGGTCGCCGCAGCAAGCATTCGAGGGTTCCTTTATGCGGCCAGCGAAGCGTTCGACCGAATCACTGGCGGTGAAGAAGACTTCAACGAGGCATGGGCCCAGCGCATAGCCCCACGTGCCAGCGCAGAACAAGGCGCCGTAGACATGGGCGAGGACTTCGACGACCCCGACGAGAGACGGCGCCGACTCCCAAGGCTCGCCGCGCTGTGCCTCCATGACACCGCGCACTGATACCGACGGCGTCACGTTTTGTGTCTGAAGGCCGCCGCCCATAGGAGACTCGGACTATGACTTCGCTCATTCGTCGGCGATCCGGCCAGGCTGCGTCCCTGCTGTTCGCATTCCTCCTGGCGGGAGTCGGCGCCTGCTCCGGCGGCCCCAGTCAGAGCAAACTCAAGGGGATCGCCACATCGGAAAAGGTCCGACAGAAGCGGGAGCGTACTGAGCGCGAACTGCGGGCTCGGGCCGATGAGATCGGCAGGTCCTCCCCGTGGGGTCCGGCCTTGCGCACCACCGTGGTGGACATGTGTGCCCGGGGCGGGGGCAAGAACTACCTCGACCAGAACGCGCCGAAGCAGCCTGCCATGTACTGCATGATGCGGCTGCACCTGTACTTCGTCGTGGACCTCCCCGTACCCGACGTACTCAGGGACCTCCGGTCCATGAAGACACCTGCCGTCTGGAATGGGGACTCGATCCGCAGCGCGCTGAGGTACTACGAGACCAGGGTCTACGAACAGCCGCACGCCTACCCACCGTCGGTCGGAAGCCTCACCGGCGGGGAGAGTCTGTCCTGGGACGCACCTGGTGACAACGGGCAGGCGAAGGTGTCGGAGCCGTGCCCCGGACGCAAAGCGATCTTCCGTACCTGCACATCCGATCCCGCCAACGTCACCCTCTCCGCACTGCGGGAACGTCCGGGCACGCTGCTCGAGTGGACGCGGACCACGGAGTACCACACCGTGCCGGGCACATAGAGGTCCTGACATAGGCGTTGGACGTGGCGGTGGGTGATGGGGCAGGTGGCGAGGCCGAGGAAGGCTTCGTGTATGTCGTCGCGTCGTTCCCAGCGGACGTGTTGGCGTCGGAAGCCGTGGAGCCAGGCGATGGTTCGTTCGACGACCCATCGATGCACTCCGAGGCCGGAGCTGTGAGGGACGCGGCGCCGTGCGATTACCGGTTTGATGCCCTGGGCCCAGACGAGGCGGCGGTATTTGTCGTGGTCGTAGCCTCGGTCGCCGAGCAGGGTGTCGGGTCGCCGTCGCGGTCGCCCGACCAGGCCGGGGACAGACGGAATCTTGGCGAGCAGGGGCATCAACTGTGTGATGTCGTTGCGGTTGCCGCCGGTCAGTGACACGGCGAGTGGAATGCCCTGGGCATCGACGAGGACGGTGCCTGCTGCCCGGACGTGCTCGGTCGACCGGGCTGGGTCCGCTTCTGTTAGGACCTCTAAGTCACAACTGTGACTGAGCGCCGTAGTTGGCCTGTACGACCAAGTGTGCGCTCAGTGGGGGTCGCCCATGCGTGGTGCGCAGGTCAGGTGTCTCCTGCCCGCCGACTTCCGGCGGCGGCTCCAGCAGGAGCCTGCTCGCCGCCGGCCCGGTCCTCCTGGTCGCGCGGATGCTTCGGCTCTCGGTTTCCTCCACCTGTTCATGGAGGTCCCGTCCGTGGGTACGCGGCGGCGGGTCCCCGGACTACGCGTAAGCCACGTCAGGCACCGGCGGTGGCTCCGCCTTCTGGGAGCAGTTCGGGCATCCCCTCTACCAGCACTGCGACCCCGACCACTTCGCCGGCCTCGGAACGGCCGACCCAGACGGGATAGGTGCCGTCCCCTGTCGTCGCGAAGGCCGCCAGTTCGCCGCCGGAGACATGGTCCCGGGTACGCAGCAGGTACATGGAGTCGCTGATGTCCTCGTAGACGCCCGGGTCCAGGTCCGGGTCTCCCTGGATCAGCCCTTTCTCGAAGAGCGCGAGGAGGGGTTCCCAGGCTCCGGCATCGGCGAAGCAGCCGGTGGCGCCGTCGGTGTCGAAGCCGGAGATCTGGTTCTCGATGAACAGCCGGGGGTCGTCGTCGGGTCTGAGCGCCATCTCCCAGGTCGCGGCGGGGGCCTCGCTGACGAGCAGGCGGACGGCCATGGTGTCGGTGCGCGTGACCTCGCTCCTCTCCCACTCGCAGTGGTAGGTGTGTCTGGCCTGCGCCTCCTCCAGTACGTACTCCCCGGGCGGGACGGGGACCGTGATGTGCGGGCCGTCTTTGTGGTCGATGTCCGGGCCGGAGACGGCGAGCAGCCCGCTGGGTACGCGCAGGGTGCCGATGCGGCGTGGCTCCACGGTCGTCATCTCGGGGTGGTATCCGTCGGTCACGCGCACCCCGGGCCGGAACAGCTCACCGATCGGTCCGGGCTGCGCGGGGCGGGGTGGATGCCAGCAGGTGGTGGGCGCGAGCCCGCTGCCGTCGGAGGCCGCCGCGGCCGGCTCGGTGATCTCGAAGACCGGCGGCTGCGTCAGCCTGTGCGACCGGGCGGAGAACAGCGGCCATTCTCCGAAGGCAGGCCGGTCCGTCCAGCGCTCGTCATCGCCGACCCTGGGCACGGTGATGTAGGAGCCCCCGCGCTTACCCTGGGACTTTTCCTCTCGCCGGCCCCTTCCGTCCGGGAAGAGCTCCACGGTGATGCGCGGGCACGCTTCGTCGAACTCCGCCATCTCCGGGCCGGTGTAGTGCCAGCGGACGGTGTACCGGCGCAGCAGCCGCGTCGGGTCGTCCAGCAGCCGCATGTCCAGGTCGTAGGTACGGCGGCCCTGCGCGTCGTAGACCCACAGCCCGACGTAGTGATCCCGCCAGGAGACGAGCCGAACCTCCAGCGGAGCCTCCCGGCCCGCCGCCTGGTACACCATCACGTACGGAAGCCCGGCGGCATCCCGCTCTCGGGCCTCTTCCACGGATATCGGCCGCCAGGGGACGCGAGTCTCCAGATCCCAGGCCTGCGCGTACCCCACCTCGACCACCATTGCCGCTCCCCCGCTCGCGTACGTAACGAGCTGTAACATAGCCGCCCCCTGTGACAACGCCCTTGCCGGGCCGGGCGTGAGCCACCCCCGCCCGCGCCAACGGCCCAGCCAGGACAACTAGAACGCGCGAGGGCCATCTACAACGCTCATCGTGACGACGGCGCAGTGTCGTGCATGCCAGTGCCCAGCGTCAGGCGTTCGTAGATGGCTGGTGGGCGGTGAGCTCGGCCTTTTGTAGCCAGTCGAAGTACCAGCGGACGAAGGTGACCAGCTTCCCGGCCTGGTCGAGGAGCGGGACGAGGTCGGTGTCGTCTGCCGGGCAGTCGGACCAGATGGTGCCGCGGTGGGTGCCGCTGATGATCAACCACTCCCTTTGGGCGCAGCCGAGGTGGGAGATGACGATGGCGCCGGTGGTGCGTTCGGGGGCGAACATCAGGGCTTCCCAGCGGAGGCACCCACGATTCGAACGGTTCGCGACCTAGGGTGCGCAGGACGGACCGCTCAATCCCACCACTCGTTGCCGGTGTGCCATCTCCGCACCCACTCCTCGAAGCCCCATGCCTGGTCGCCAGGCGCCGGGATGGCCCCGACGTCGGCGATCATCCACACCTCGCCGCGGCGGTGGCCGGTGGTCAGCAGGAGCCAGAACGACTGCCCGTCTTCGGACCCGAGAACGACGGACCCCTTGTTGAATGCGGCGTCGATCCGTGGGTCCTCGGCGTCGGCACTCTCATCGTCCTCCCAGGGCCAGGCCGACTCCAGAGGGAATGGTTCTCCCGGCTGTCGGGGGCCGAGGTCCGGCCACGTGTCGGGCAGCCAACCGAGCGGCTGGAGACCACCGTCGCCAGCGGGTCCCAGGCTGGACCCGTTGCTGATCTCCGCGATGAAGGTCCTGTACGGCTCCGGCAGGACCACCCTGTTCTCCTGCTCCCACTCCACGACGGCTTCATGTCCGAGCGCGGGCTCGCGCCATTCCGGCGGAAACGCGGAGCGCAGGAAGTCGAGAGTGGCTTCGGCGGGAGGCTGACCATGTGCGTCTGTCACGGCAGCATGCTGGCAGAAGGGTCTGACAGCGGGTGGAGTAGGTGAAGTAGTTGGGGTACAGAAAGTGCCGCTGAGATTGATCTTGGTCTGATCTGCCTACTGTGTGGGGGCTTCGAGCTGGCGGGGCACTGCGCCGGCGCGCAGCTCGCGCAGGTCCGGGAGGTGGTTGTAGAGCGCGCCCGGCGAGACGCCGAGCAGCTTGGCGATCGAGGTGATCGAGCGGCCCGGGTCGGGCAGCAGGTCACGGGCGGCCCGGACGATCTCCTCGGTGGTGACGCTGGGGCGTCCGCCGACCCGGCCGCAGGCGCGGGCGGCGGCGAGGCCCTCCTTGGTGTCGATGACGATCCGCGCGCAATCCCCTTGCGCAATGGTCAAGAATCGTTGACCATTGCTCACATGCCTACCGATGATCTTCCCGAGACGTTTCACGTCACCACTGACGAGCAGTTGCGCGCCGTCTCCAATCTCACGCGTCACCGGATCATGGCCGTGCTCCGCTTCGAGCCCGCGACGATCACGCAGATCGCCGAGCGGGTGGGCCTTGCGAAGGGGAGTTCCAGCTATCACGTACGGCTGCTGGAGCGGGCCGGCCTGGTGAAGGTGGTACGGACGCGGAAGGTGCGGGGGGTCACCGAGCGGTACTACGCGATGGCCGCGCGGGCGATCGCGCTGCCGGATCCGGGCGAGGGAGGGCCGGATGTGCTGATGCGCCATGCGGTGGCGGATCTGGAGGCGTCGCCGGTGGATGAGCGGCAGGTACGGATGGCCCATCTGCGGCTCACCGAGGAGCAGTTCGCGCAGCTGGGGGCGCGGCTGCAGGCACTGGCGGACGAGTACCGGGAGCTGTCCGATCCGTCGCTGCCGGACGCGTCACTCGTCTTCGCACTGTTCCACCCGGCACCGCGCGAGCAGGCCGAGGGGGGCGCCAAGTGACCTCAGACGTTCGGAAGTTGCCGACCGGGTTCGGACGGCTGTGGACTGCGCAGACGGTGTCCTCGCTCGGTGACGGGGTGTCGCATGCCGCGCTGCCGCTGCTCGCGTTGACGTTGACGCGGGAGCCGATGGCGCTCGCCGTCGTCACGGCCGCCGGAACGCTGCCGTGGCTGCTCTTCGGGGTGCTCGGCGGTGCGCTGGTGGACCGCTGGGACCGCCGGCGCACGATGTGGGTCATGGACGCGGCGCGTGCGGTGCTGCTCGCGATACCGGCGGCAGCGGCCGCGCTCGACGTGCTGAGCATTCCACTGCTCGCGACCGTCGCCTTCCTCCTCGGCCTCGGCGGACTCTTCTTCGACACGGCCGCCACGGCCTATCTGCCGGATCTAGTCGGCCGTGACCCCGCGCTCCTGGAGCGCGCCAACTCCCGCCTGCGCGGCACCCAGACCGCCGCGTCCGGCTTCGCCGGACCGCCTGCGGGCAGTGCGCTGCTCGCGCTCGGGCGGGCAGTTCCGCTGCTCGCCGACGCGGTCTCGTTCGCGCTCTCCGCACTGCTCGTGCGTACGCTGCCCGCCATGCCCCGGCCCGTGCCGGAGGTCCGCGAGGCGCTGCTTCGGCAGGCGCGGGCCGGGGCCTCGTACGTCTTCCGGGACCGGCTGCTGCTCGGGCTCGCGCTCCGCCCGGCGGTCGGGAACGTCGCCTTCCTCGCCGTGGAGACCGTCCTCGCCCTCTTCGCGCACGACCGCCTCGGCATCGACACCTACGGCTTCGGCCTGCTCCTCACGGCGGAGGCCACCGGCGGTCTGCTCGGGGCAGGCATCGCCTCCTACCTTGGCCGACGACTCGGCACCGGCACCGCACTGACCTGCACGGCCGCAATCGAAGGGCTTGCCATCCTGGGCCTTGCCGTGGCCCCGAACCCCTACGTCGCCGGCCTCGCGCTCGCCGTCTGCGGGGCCGGCATGGGCGCCACGATGGTGCTCGGGCCCTCCCTCCGGCAGGCGATCGTCCCCGCCCACCTGATGGGCCGGGTCGCCTCCACCTCCCGCATGCTCGCCATGTGCGCCGCCCCCATCGGGGCCTTCCTCGGCGGCTGGCTGGCCACCACCTACGACGTACGCACCCCGCTCTACGCCGCCGCCGTCCTCCTCCTGGCGATGACGGCCATCACGGCATCCATGACCAGCAACCGCCGGGTCGAAGCGGCGCTGCGTGCCGCCGCCCTGGCCAGCGGTCCAGATCACCCGGCATCCAAGGATCCCGCCCAGGAGAGTGCACCCGACTTGTTGTGACGCCTGCCGCGAAGGCGTCACAACAAGGCATCCCGTGCGCTAGCCGACCCAATCTCAGCGGCACATTCTGTACCGCAACTACTCACGCCCGGACAGCCCATCGCGGCCGCCTCACCCCGGAGCCGCGCGGCCCCAAGTCATGAACATCGAACAGAGCCGGGGGCAGGTGCCTCCCGAAGTGGTGAATATTTGCTGTCCGTTCTCAGGTTCTGGCACAGCTTTCGTGCAGTGTCCACGGTGAGTGACGGCTGAGCGTTCCCAAGCGGCATTCGAAGTCGTCCGAGAATAGGCCGTGGTCCGTGCGGCTGGGCTGACAGTCCGGGCCGTGGAAGGGGTCGTGCTCCGGCTGGAGAAGCTGCTGTTCCCAGCCGTCGCGGACGTCGCGGTGCTGTCGGTGAATGCGGATATCGGGATTGTGCGTGTCGACGCACAATGCACCACGGCCGGCGCCACCTGCCCGGGATACGGAGCAGGCCTTACAGGGCGATAGGGCCGTTCTTCTTCTCCGGGTGTGCAGACGGGATGTAGCAGGTAGCGGAGACGTTGGACTGGCTGGAAGGGTCATCAGCCGGACGGGGTCGGCGCTGTGGCTTCACGGCGGAGCCCCGACCCGTTCACCGGTTCATCCGGTGTGGATGGGGGCCTGCAGGTACGGGTCGAAGGGGATGCCCGCCGGCTTGGCTTCCGCAAGATGGGATGCGAAGGCACTGTCCTTCAGGCCGAAATGCGCGCTGCCGAAATCGGCCTCGCTGAGCTTCTCCCGGAATGTCGCAGGGTAGCCCGACCACCCGACGAGCGCGGGGAACTGCCAGGCGCGGCGGTGGTTCTCGGCCGGTTCGTCGTTGGTGTTCGCCGCGCGGAAGCAGTGCGTGCCGATGCCGTCCTTGTGGTAGACGATCTTGGGGTGGGTGCCGTCCCAGCGGATCTGGTCGCGCGTGTGGATGTTGAAGTCGCCGTGGGCGGAGGTCGCGACGTACTTGGCCTCGTCGCCCTGGATCCACACCACCACGTGCTCCCAGTCGTGGCGATGGCCGCCGAGACTGATGCCGGGGACGGCCTGGTCCTTCTCGAAGTACAGCGCATAGATCACGGCGCACCAGCCGTTGTTGCAGGTCCAGCGGGAGTAACCGTTGGTGTTGTCGAGGTCCGAGGCGTCCCGACAGCTGCCGTTGAGGGCGCCGGTGGGTTTGAGTCCGCCGTTCAGACCTCCGCTCGCGCCTATTGCGGGTGTCGGGTAGCAGCCGTCGGTGTCGTAGTCATAGGCCGGCTGGAAGGTCAGCTCGATCGCTTCGGCCTGGGAGGGCAGGGCTGGTGGTGGCGCGGCGAAGGCTGTCTGGGGTGCGCCGATGACCAGCGCGAGGGCGGCGACGACAACGAATGATCTCCGGATGTGGCGATTCGTCAGCAAAACAGTGCCTCCTGGCCGGTCGGGCTCGAGGGTGGTGGCGGGCGGATCGCGACCACCGTCGGCCGACACGCCCGGAGCATCATTCGCGAACCGGGGCGACACAGCAAGGGTCCGAGCGCCCTCACTTTCATAGGCGGTGAAGGAGCCCGACAGACGCTTATGCCAAGGAAGTTGATCGAATATCAGCAATGGAAGAACGGCTCCCGGAGGGCGGCAGCCGACGCTTGCCACGTTCAGCTGCCCCCCAGGGGCCCACCCCGCTGCCGCGCTGTTCCTCATAGGGCGCGCACGTATGCCCCCGCGGCGGTCGGGCAGAGGCTCTCCAAACCGCCGCCGGCGCTCTGTATCGCCGCACGTCGTGCGGCTACCGGAATCCGGAGTGCTCACAGCAGCTGGCGAAGCGCCCTGCTCGCCGCGGCATCGCGACGGTGGCCAGGAATGGCACTGAGCATTCTCCGCCGACCCATGGGTTGACCACCATTGACCTTGGCCTACCGCGGTCAGGTGGTGCGGAGTTGGTGCGGGCGTGACCTGCGCACAGGGCGGGATACGAGCGTGTGCCGGGCAGCTCAGGCTGCCCCTGAAAGCCTGTGCTTGGCGGTACGCGACCGCGAGATCCCCAGACCGGCCCGCCGCCGACAGCGGGCCGGTCGATCGTGGAGGGCACGCGGGAGCCCTTAAGGTCAGCTCGTCGGTCGATGCTCCGCCAGGCGGTTCAGGTCGTAGGACCCCGGCAGGCACAAGTGCGCTGCCCGCGGCGGCGGAGCCGAGCGGGGTGCCCTTGCCGACCGCGAGAACGATGATGCGCCTTGGGGCCTTCTCCACCTCGTAGTCGAGGTGGCCGTCCAGCGTAAGGTAGCCGCCGCCTGATGCCCGAGCGGGCCTCGAACCTTGCCATCTCGGAGTGACCCTGCAGCGACGGCGGGCTGCCGGCTTGCCGAGGCGGTTGCCGCCGGACGAATCCTCAATCGTTCGGCCCGAGGGGCGTGCGCGCCCGCCATCAGCGTCGAGAACCAGGTCCCCATCCCACGCCTGTCCCTCTGGCAGCCATTGGCTTGTGTGCCTTGCCCGCGACGGCTGCAGATGGCGTAGTGAAGGGGCTTCGCCGGCTGACCGCTCACTGATCATCCCCTGCATCGGCAGTCACGAGGCGCGCAGCCTCCTCGGTACCTCCCCGTGAAGCGTGACGCCGGGGCTGGCAAGCCTTCCATGTGCACCTCGTGGGTGCCTTCCTCGTGTTGCGCCGCCTCCGCCCTAGCCGTCGCACGAGCCGGTCGAGCGCCCGTACGAAGCTTCAGGACACAGGCATGGGCAAGGCAGGGGCCGCATCAGCTGGGCGGCACGGCGGGCACGCGCCGGCCGTGGCCCGCTCGCGAGATCAGCACGATGACCACGACCAGCGCGGCGAGGCCGACTGAGATCCAGTAGCTCGTGCCGTAGAGGCTTGCCTCGGCGACCTCGATGTCCGTTCCGGGAACGGGCACGACCGAGGCGCTCAGCACGCCGGTGATCAGTGCCGATCCGAAGGCGATGCCGATCGCCATGGCAGTGCCGACCACACCCGCGGCCATCCCGGCCTTTTCATCGGGCACTGCCATCTGGGCGATGCTGAAACCAGCCGCATATCCCATGCTGCATCCGAGGCCGATCACACCGGCGCCCACGAGATAGTGCCACGGGCGGTCGTGGGCCAGAGCAAGCCAGGCGAGTCCCGCGGCGGTGAGGAGCGCACCCATCACGAGCACAGAAGCACCACGCCCCTTGGCGACCAATCGATCGACCACCTTGCCACCCACCACGAACATCACCGCGAAGGGCACCATGAGCCAGCCCGCCTCCAGCGCGGTGCGTCCGAGACCGTATGCGTCCTTCGGCGGGAGGTACGCGGGAATGACCTGGCTGTACGTGCTCAGCAGCAACAGGAACGCCGCATTCACAGCGCCGAACAACGCCACCGACAGGGACGCCGCGGTGACGAAGGGCGACTTCAGCATCGCCACGTCGAACACCGCCGCCGAGGACCTGCGTTCGACACGTACCCACAGGACTCCGCCGACGACGCCGGCGATCAGCGGAATGACGGCCGCGTTGCCCCACACCAGCCCCTGCGTCAGAGTCAGCAGCACCGCCGCGACCCACGCGATCATCCACACCGTGCCGAGCACGCCGATGCGACCGACGGACTCTGCCGGCGGGGAGTGAGGGATGAGCACGAACGAGGCGATCGTCGTCGCGACGAACGCCGCGGCGAGGATGTAGAAGAAAGTGTGCAGGGACAGGTTCTCGACAATGAGCCCGCCGCCGATCATGCCCACGACAATCCCAACTCCTGTGGCGATGACCAGCACGCGGACCGCCATGGTGATCCCCTCCTCCGCCAGGTTCCGCCGCAGAAAGCCCAGAGGCAGCAGCTGGGCCGCGGTACCGAAGCCCATGATCGCGGAACCGATGAGCAGAGCCGGGTACGAGTCGCCCACTGCGGGGATCATCGCGCCGACGGTGAGACACCCGGAGGCGAACACGGACGCGTTGCGATCGCCGGACACATCGGCGAGTCGGGGAAGCAGGATGTAGCCCGCGCCTCCTCCCAGCGTGAGGAGAGTGAAGATCCACATGGTGGCGGACACCGTTGTGAGTCCGTACTGCGCCTGGATGATCGGCAGGAGCGGTGGCAGGATGAACATGATCGCGTTGGTCAGGATGACGAGCAGCGCACCGACTCCGATGAGTGCCCCTCTCTGCGGCGCACTGCGCGGCCTCAACTCCCCTGCCAGGCCGATCGATTCATTGATCTCGGTCATGTCAGTCTCCGAAGTGATTGTTTGCGGGACCACGCATGCATCGGTACGGCCTGCCGCCCAAATCGGCGGGCCGTACGCACTGACAGCCGCCCGGTTGGGATTGGGTCCCATCAGCGCGCGGATGGCGTCTCCTGATACGGCGGTGGACGTTCGGGCCCATCGCCGTGAACTGTTTCAATCCGCCGTGAACGGCTTCCTGTTGTTGTTCATCTCGAACTGCCCTCGCCGACCGACACCGCCCCCAACGGTCACGGTGCTGTCGTTGCGGCGTCGGCCGGCACGACGGCCGTCCCTCGCGCCCGGGTGGCCACGATGGGTTCGGCGAGCACCTCGGCCCGGCCGCTGTCGTCGACGGATCGGCAGATGACCCGCAGCTCGAAGTCGACGGTCCGGCTGCGCCTTCCCTTCGACGCCAGGCGCGCCTCCACTTCGATGACGTCGCCGCCACGGACCGGGGCGAGGAACTCGACCGAGGCATACCCGGCGAACAGGCTCTCGTGGCCGTCGACGGTGATCGCCAGATGCGTTCCGGCGTCTCCGAAGAGCTTCAACCCGAAGGCCCCGTCGACCAGGTTCCCCGCGTAGTGCGCCTCCGAGTGGGCGACGTAGCGCCGGTGCACGACCTTCACGCGATCTCCTTGTTGATACAGCCGAGGCGGCGAGCAACGGTCTCGCCGTCGAGCTCGACGCCCGGGTAGCCGCGCTTGGCGAGTTCGGTACACATCCGGCGGTACTTGCCGACTCCGCCCACATAGCCGAGGAAGGTCGTCGGCTTGCCGGCCACGTTCGAACCCCGGTACCAGGAATCGGCGGTCGCGTAGAGAGTCTGGTTGACCGTGTCCTCAGTGATCTTCACCCAGTCGTCCTGAGCCTCTACCGTCGGCTCGATGACCTCGGCGCCGCCGGCCTTCGCGTGCCCGATCAGATCGGTGATCCAGTCGACGGCCTGCTCGATCGTGACCACGACATTGCTCGCGAGCGCGGGGCTCTGCGGTCCGGCGATCATGAAGAAGTTCGGGAATCCGGCGGCCATGACGCCCAGGTACGTCCGGACCCCGTCGCTCCACGCGTCCTGCAGCCTGCCGGCCTCCGGAGTGGAGACGTTCAGTGCGAACAGCGGGCCGGTGAAGGCGTCGAATCCGATCGCCAGCACGATGGCGTCGACCTCGTAGGAGCTGGCCCTCGTGACGATGCTGTCGCTCGTCATGGTGTCGATCGGCTCGTCACGCAGGGAAACCACCGAGACATTGGGGCGGTTGAAGGTCTCGTAGTAGTCGGTGCCGAAGCAGCTGCGCTTGGCGCCGAGCGGGTGGAAGTGGGGCTCGAGGACGGCGGCGGTCTTCGGGTCGTGGACGATCTGGCGAATCTTCTCGCGCACGAACTCCGCCGCGGTCTCGTTGGCCCTCGCATCCGTCAGCAGATCGGAGAACTCGCCACCGACGCCGTTGAATCCGCTGCGCACATAGGCCCGCTCATAGCGCTCACGCCGCTCCTCATCGGAGACATCGAACGCGGCGGCGTCCGGGATGCGGTCCGGGATGCCACCGAGCGAGTGGCGGCACTCCTCGCGGATCGCCGCGTAGCTGCTCTTGATCTCTTCGACGTAGTCCACCGACAGCGGGGCGTTCCGGGCGGGAAACACGTAGTTGGGGGTGCGCTGGAACACGGTGAGGTGCTCGGCGACCTCGGCGATGAGCGGAATGCACTGCACCGCGGACGATCCGGTACCGATCACGGCGACACGCTTGCCCGCCAGATCGCCCAGTGGAAGGTCCCACCGGCTCGTCGAGACCGTGGTCCCGGCGAAGTTCTCCAGGCCCGGCACGTCGAAGTCCTTGGGTGCCGAGAGACCGCCCGAGGCGGCGAGCAGATGACGGCCCCGCCGGGTCTCGCCGGAGTCGAGGGTCACCTCCCAGAGCCGCTCGTCCGGGAGCCAGGTCGCAGACATCACCCGGGTGTTGAAGCTGAAGTACCTGCGCAGGTCGAAGCGGTCCGCGACGTGATTGATGTAGCTGAGGATCTCGGCCTGCGGAGCGAAGCGCTCGCTCCACGTCCACTCCTGCAGAAGCTCCTGGCTGAACGAGTAGGAGTAGTAAACGCTCTCGACGTCGCACCGGGCGCCGGGGTACGTGTTCCAGAACCAGGTGCCGCCGACATCGGGCGCGACTTCGAATCCTGCGAATGTCCAGCCTTTCTCGACGGCCTTGTAAGCCGCGTAGAGGCCTGAAAATCCGGCACCGACACAGAGGAGGTCGACGACGGGTGCGGTGGGTGGGGCGGTCTCAGTCATGCGTGTGCCTTCGGGTAGTCGAATGCGGGTGACATCTCGCCGTCAGGGCTTCGCCTCGGCGGGGGCCGTTCGCCCCTCGGCGCTTCGGAGCGCACATCTTAGTCAGGCGACTTAGTCGTATGACCAACGGAATCTAGCCACGGGCTCGACTGCCGTCAATAGTCGAATGCGAGTCGATTCACCCCGGCTGCGCGCGCTCAGGCGCCGGCAACGGCTCGCAGGTGGCGCGCCACCTGCGAGATCGCCTCGTCCGTCCTGGCGAACACGCCCACTTCGGTGAAGAAGCCGTGGAACACGCCGGCACAGCGGGTCACGGTGACCTCCACTCCGTCACGCCGCAACCTCTCGGCATACGCCTCGGCGTCGTCGCGAAGCGGGTCGACCTCAGCGGTGAGAACGAGCGCCGGCGGGAGATCCCGCAATGATGCGGCGTGCATGGGGGCCGCGTAGTGATCGACCGTTCCCGCGTGGCCAGGTCCGAGGTACTGCTCCCAGAACCAGCGGGCATCCGCGCTGGTCAATAGGGGTGCGTCGGCGAACTCCGTCCAGGACGGGGTGGCGAACGTGTCGTCGACGGCGGGGTAGACGAGCACTTGGGACACGGGCCGAGCGAGCCCCAGGTCCCGGAGCTTGAGGCACAACGCGGCAGCCAGACTGCCGCCGGCGGAGTCTCCCCCGACGGCGATCGTGTGCGGGTCGATGCCGAACCTCGGAGCCGAGCGGCGCAGCCAGGCGAACGCGTCGAAGCAGTCGTCGAGCGCTGCGGGATAGGGGTTCTCGGGCGCGAGTCGGTACTCCAGGGAGAACACCGCCCACCCGGAGCGGGCGGCGATCGCGCGGCAGACCTCGTCCACTCCGTCGAGGGTGCCGAGGACAAAGCCGCCACCGTGCAGATAGACCAGCGCCGGGCGCGGTCCGGCGGACGCCGGTGGACCGTCCGGATGGTAGAGGCGTGCGCGGAGCTCGCCGGAGCGGACAGAAAGAGAAAGGTGTTCGATCCGGTCGAGAGGGGTGATGGGCTGCTCCGCCGGCGACGTCGCCAGGAGCTTCCGTGCCGCTTCCGCACCCAGTTCGCGTACGGGTTTCTCGAGGGTTGCGGCGATGAATCGCGCCACGGACTGCGCATCGGGATCCAGCTGCTCCCAGCACGGGGGCTTCACTTCATTCACTGTGGGGCCTCTCCGAAGTCATTGACAGGTCGCGACCTGTACCCCACCATCCTAGTCACCTGATCTAGTCACTTGACCATGATGATCACGGTCCATCCGAGATCCGAAGCGTCCGATTCGCGGCGCGTGTGATCTCCCGAAGTCGAAAGGACTGGAGGATGACCGAAACCACGACGGCCCCTGCAGTGTCCGGCGCAGCGGCGGCCACAGAGGTCGACGTAAGGATTGAGGACGACGCGACTCCCCTGGTGCGGTTGATCGGCCGCACCCTGCGGGATTCCGCCCGCGCGGGCCATGCGCTCCAGGCGCTGCGAAAGCCGACCGCCACGGTGGCGATCCGGTCCCACGAGACGCCGCAGGCGGCGACGATCGCCTTCGGCGGAGGCGTGGTCGAGGTCTCGAACGGAGTCCTCGACGAAACCGATGCCACGATCACCGTCGACCTGAACGCCCGGTTCGCACCCACCGGCGCGCCCTCGGGCGACGCCGAGCTCGCCGCGGACGCGCTGCTCGCGCTGTCGCCGCCGGTTCCGGACTGGCAGGCGGCCGCCGAGCACTTCTGGACCGCCGCACGCTCCGTACCGGGGATTCCGGACGTGCTCATCGCGGTCACCGAAGGCCCCGAAGGCCTGGAGCAGGTCGTGCTCGGCGAGGGCACGACCCATTACCTGATCGCCGGAGCCCCTGAGACGCTCGCCGGCGTGTTCTCCGGAGCCGACGACCTTCTCGCCGTTCTCTCCACGGGTGCGCTCGGGATCCAGGGCACCCTCTCTCAGCTGTCGGTCGTGATCGGCGCATCCTGGAAGGTTCGTTACGATGTCTGAACTCACCCAGTCTGTCGCGGGAGTTGACGCCCGCGATTCCAGGACTCGAGGCGTCCGGCTCGAGGCGACGAACCACGACGGCTCGTTCCTCGGCAAGACCCTGGCGCCGAAGAAGTTCGCCTCGGGCCTGAACTCGGGGTTCGCCTTCGCCGACCTTCTGTTCGGGCTCGACCTCGGCAACGCCCCAGCCTTCGGTTTCGCCTATCCCGACTGGCGCGGGCATCTGGACGACGTCTACTTCCGCCCCGACATGTCGACCCTGGTCGAGTGGGAGCCGGGTCTCGACGCCGTGATCGGCGACTACTGGCTGAAGGACGGCACGCCGGTCCCGATCTGTCCGCGCAACCTGACGAAGAAGATGATCGGCCGGCTCGCCTCGCTCGGCTTCACCGCGACCGTCGCCGTCGAGATCGAGGCGACCGTCTTCGAGGAGTCCGTCCACGAGGCGCGCGCACGGGGATACCGCGACCTGACTCCGCTCGGCGGGAGCGCGGGTACGGCCTATCACCTGGCGAAGTCGAAGGACTGGACCGGTTACATGAACGCCGTCGCCGACCGGCTCGACGCGGTCGGCATCGAGTGGGAGGCCTGGAGCGACGAGGACGCCGCCGGCCAGATCGAGATCAACCTGGCTCCCGGCGATCCGATCACGGTCTGTGACGCCTGGGCGCGGACCCGTCAGATCATGCGCGAGGTCGCGTTCGACCTCGGTCACACGGTCACCTTCATGGCCAAGCCCACCGCGGGCTACGGACAGGCTTCGCACATCAATCTGTCCCTCCAGCGCGACGGCGTCAATGCGTTCTACGCGGAGGAGGGACCGTCGGAGACGATGCGCCATGCCGTCGGCGGCCTGCTCGCGACGATCGAGGGCAACACCTCGATCGTGCTCCCGCAGATCACCTCGTACCGGCGCCTGGTGGACCTCAGCGGCCCGCCGGTCACCGTCAGCTGGGGCATCAGCAACAAGACCACTGCGGTCCGCGCGGTCTGCGGGCACCCCTCGTACTCCCGCCTCGAGTACCGGCTCCCGGGCGCGGACGCGAACCTGTACCTCGCGCTGGCCGGCGTGCTGGCCGGTGTGATCGCAGGACTGGAACGCAAGATCGAACCGCCGGAGCCGGTCGCCGAGATGGCGTGGTGCATGCCGCCCGGGGAGATCACCCGACTGCCGGACACCATCACGAAGGCCGCCGCCGCGCTCGAAGCGGATCCGATCCTCCGTGAACTCTTCGGCTCCGATTTCGTGGACTACTGGGTCGGATCGCGCCGGTGGGAGTGGATGCAGTTCCACACCGCGGGCGGTGATCCGTTCACCGAACTCTCCGAGTGGGAGTCCGCCCGATACTTCGAACTGCCGTGACCCCGACGGGCGACGCGCCGACCGCGGTGCGGCCGCTGATCGGCATCACCGGCCGGCGGATCCGGCTGGACCTCATCAAGGGTGCGGACCGCCGGTACGGCGATCGCTGCGCCGACAGCTACATGTCCGACTACGCGATCCGGATCGCACAGGCCGGCGGTCTCCCCGTGAACCTCTCGTACGAGACGGATGCGGAGGCGGTCTGCCACTGGCTGGCCGGCGTCGTCATCACCGGTGGGCAGGACCTCCATCCGGAGTGCTGGGGAGGCGACCCGTCCGTGGTCCGCCACGTCGACCCGCGTGCGGACCCGATGGTCCACGACGTCGAGCGGGACAGGTATGAACTCGCGCTCGTACGTGCCGCGCTCGACCGGGGGATTCCGGTGCTCGCCGTGTGCCGGGGCATGCAGGTCCTCAACGTCGCGCTCGGCGGCACGCTCATCGCCGACCTTCCGCCCGGCGAGGTGCGGCATCTGTCGCAGGAGGCCGCGCTCACCGACGGCACGGACGATCACGTCGTGACCTTCGAGGCAGGCTCGATCGTGGCGGGACTGTTCGGAGCGCGGGCCGTCACCAACTCGTGGCACCACCAGGCCGTCGATCGCTGCGGCACGGGGCTTCTCGTCACGGGCCGGACGGCCGACGGTGTGGTCGAGGCGGTGGAGATTCCGGACGCACCGGTTCTGGGAGTCCAGTGGCACCCGGAATGGATGGAGAGCGACGATCCGACGATGACGTGGATCGTCGAGGAATCCGTCAAACGCCTATGACTAGGCCGACCCGAGGGCGTCGGCGTGCTGCCGGCGGGCAGACGCACTCGGGTCCGGTCAAGGGCCGTCCATGGTCGGTGATCAGGCGAGCTTCGCGGCCAGCCACGCATCGAGCACATCGACCACGATCTCTGCCTGCTCGGCGGCTCGGTAACGGTCGGCATATGTCAGCCAATTCACGACGAATCCGTCTGAAAGGGCACCGATGACGTAGCCGATCTGGTCGATCGCTTCGGGCGCGATGTCCTGTCCGGAGGCTGCTCTCGCGAGGATCGATCGCACGACATTGAACGCCTCGTTGTAGACGGTGACTGCCGGATGCTCGTCCTGGCGTTGCGCCCAGCTGATCAGCTCGAAGCTCGCGGACGCAAATTCCGAATCGGACTGGAGATACCAGTTCAGGAGTCCGCGGAGGAGCGCACGCGCAGTCGCGGCAAGGTCGCCGTGCACATCGTTCTCGATCAGAACCTCACGGTACCGCTCCGTCAACCGCTCGAAAACGGCTGCGAACAGCAGCTCCTTGGTCTGGAAGCAGTAGTGCAGCGTCGCCAGCGGGGCGTTCGCCTGCTCGGCGATCCGGCGAGTCGTCGCACCGTCAACGCCGTGGCTCGCGATCACTTGGATGGCGGCGTTCACCAGGTCGTTGCGTCGCTCGGCCGCTGGTACGCGTGCCACATCTGCCCCCGTCGAAGTCGGACGATCGATCAAGTCGGCATCCAGGCTACCAGGCGGTTTGTCCGCATCGGCCGATGCGGTAGCTCCCCCAATCGAAATAGTTGGTCAGATGACTTGATCGGATGACCACAATGAAGCAGCATGACCCTCACCCCCTCGCGAAGACCCGATGCTGTTCCGGCATCGACTGGAGGAACGGCTATGTCGAACCCAGCACTCGCTCGCATCGCTGCCACAGCGACCCCAGAAGAGGCGGTCGAGATCATCCTCCGAGACGGCGGGGTGATCGTCGAAGGGCTCTTCGACGAGGCGACGATCCAGGGCCTCAGGACCGATCTGGATCCCGTGCTCGATGCCGTGGACACGGGGCACGACGAGGTGTTCGCCGGCAATCACACGCGCCGGGCGGGCGGCCTGTTCGCGAAGACCGAGCACATGGTCACCGTGGCGCTGAACCCGCTGTACCACCGAGTCGCCGAGCTCATCCTGAACAAGCCGATCGACGTCTTCTTCGGAGAAAATGCGGTGCCGAATCCCGCGGGAATGCACATCGGCGCCACGATGGCCATCAAGATCGGTCCCGGCCAGGGCGCGCAGCCGCTCCACCGCGACGATTCCGTCTGGCTGTGGCGGCATCCGGACTACCAGCGCGAAGCCCGGGTGCAGATCATGGTCGCGGTCAGCGACTTCACCGCGGAGAACGGCGGAACGCTGGTGATTCCCGGATCGCACCTTTGGGACGACCACCGGGCGCCTCGGCGCGAGGAGGCGATCCCCACCGAGATGAAGGCGGGTTCCGCGCTCATCTGGATCGGATCGACCTATCACGGCGGCGGGGAGAACACGACCACGGAAAGTCATCGTTTCGGGCTTTCGATGGGCTGGGACCTCGCCTTCCTGCGAACGGAGGAGAACCACTTCCTCACGTACAACCTGGAGCAGGTCCGGAAGCTCCCGGAAGAGATTCAGCGAGCCCTCGACTGGTCGTCGGAGCACTACCTCGGCTGGGCTGAAGTCGCCGGCCAGATGTCCGACCCCATCGATCTGCTCAAGCGGGACGACTACACCTCGATCGACGACGGTCTGCCCACCACGATCTGACTGATCCGATTCGCCCGGCGCAGGTCCGAAAGGGCGACTCCCCGACTCGCGGCCTTCGGCAGAGATCCGGAGGCCGACGAGGCCTCAAGGAACCGAGGAAAAATGGCACTCAGAGACTTGCTTTTCCTGCTCGCCGACGTCTGGATGATCATCGTCGGATTCACCTTCGGATGGAAGTTCATCCGGAACTACGGGAACTATCTTCTCGGCCTCGAATGGATCATCGTCGCCACCTCTGGGTCGAACTTCCTCGTCTACGCGGCCGTGGGGGCCACCGAGGAAAGCCCCATGTACACCGTCGCGTACTTCTTCGACCAGTTCTCCCGGTCGGTCGGCATCACGCTGATTCTCGTCATGGGCCTGATGCGTGTGACGCATCGGTACAAGCCGTCCGTGGGGACGGATGTCGGGGTGTTCGCGTTCGCCGCCGCGGTCGGGCTCTCCCTGCTGCTCTTCGGTGAGCGGCTCGGTGTGGGGGTCGCGATCTTCCTCATCGTGGTCAATGTTCTGACCACCCTGTTCCTGATCTACTTCTCGAAGCGGCTCTGGGCGATCGGCGCGAAGGGAATGGCCATCGGCGCGGGCCTGGCGACCGCTGCGGGATGCGTCATCGCCTCGACATACGACTTCGTCCACATCCCGGGCGACGACGAGGCGCACACCCTCTTCTACATCGCCGCGCTGAGCACCTGGGGATTCCAGATGTTCATGTACTACTTCGCCTACCGCGCCCTGCACAACCACAACGAGTCGGCCGCTACGAAGCCGGACCTGCGCGAACAGAGCCGTGCCGGCGCCTGAAGTTCCGCAATCGAGGCAGCGAACCGACAGAGAACGTCCCATGCAGAGGAAGCAGTCGTGGTCGTGAAAGAAACACCTCAGCGAGAGGAAATCACGGCCTCTCGCCGTCCGCAGCCGGCCGTCAGGCCCGAGCAGATGGGAGAGGACCCGTCCACTGCGACGCTGACCGGGTTGCTGGCCGAACGTGCGCAGCGATCACCCGATCGGGAGTTCCTCCGCTTCGGAGACGAATCCTGGACCTTCGCCGAGATCGATGCCTGGACCTCCAGGCTGGCGCATCGGCTGATCGAGGTCGACGGCATCCAGCCCGGCGACCGCGTCGCGATCATGCTCCCGAACATCGTGCACTGGCCGGTCGTGTGGCTCTCCGCGCTGAAGGCCGGCGCTGTCGTGGTACCGGTCAACTCCTCGTACAAGCGGGCGGATCTCACCTTTCTCCTGCGGGATTCGGGAGCCCGGGTCGTGTTCACCGATCACGAGCGGGCAGGTCTCCTGAAGGAAGTCGCCGACGCCGAGACCGATCTGGCGGACCTGCGCATCGTCGACGTCGCCGCGGACCGGTCCGCACCCTTCCCGGCGACCGCGCCGGCGGTGCGCCCCACCGCCGAGACCTTGGCGAACCTGCAGTACACGTCAGGCACCACCGGTTTCCCCAAGGCGTGCATGCTCACCCACGACTACTGGGTGCGGCTGGGCTGGACCTGCGCCGCGGTGACCGGCCTCGGGGCCGACGACGTCCTGCTCACCGCTCAGCCGTTCTCCTACATGGATCCGCAGTGGAACACCGCGCTCGCCCTGACGATCGGGGCTCCGCTGGTCGTGTTGCCCCGGTTCTCCGCGTCGGGCTTCTTCGCCGATGTCCGCCGCCACCGCGCCTCCTTCTTCTATGTGCTCGGGTCCATGCCGACGCTGCTCTTCAAGCAGCCGCCGAGCCCCGCCGACCTGGACAACCAGCTGCGCCTGGTGCTCTGTTCGGGCATCCCGGTAGGGATCCACGCGCAGCTGGAGGAACGCTGGGGCGCGCCGTGGCGGGAGATCTACGGCATGACCGAGACAGGCGTCGACCTGTTCGGTTCCGTCGATGACGCGAACTCCGTGGGGAGCGGGAGCCTGGGGCTTCCGGTGCCGACCAAACGGGTCCGGGTGATCGATCCGCAGGGAGTCGATCTGCCCGACGGCGAGCCCGGTGAGCTGATCGTCTCGGGCAAGCCGATGATGCGCGGCTACTGGAACCGTCCGGAGGACACCGCCCGGGTGCTGCGGGACGGCTGGCTGCACACCGGCGACGTCGTCGTCCGCCGGCCGGACGGCGGCATCCAGCTGGTCGGTCGGATCAAGGACATGGTGCGCCGGGGCGGCGAGAACATCGCGAGCGCCGAGGTCGAGGCCGCTCTCGAACGTGACGAGGAGGTCATGGCCGCCGCCGTCGTCGCCGAACCCGATGAGACCTTCGGTGAAGAGGTCAAGGCCTTCGTCCAACTCGCCGCCGGGGTGACGGCCGACCGTACGACCGCCGCGCGGCTCGTCGACCGGGCCGGCCGACAGCTCGCCCGTTTCAAGGTGCCGCGCTACGTCGAGTTCGTCGCCGACTTCCCGCGAACGCCGTCCGAGCGCGTGTCCAAACCGGCGCTCAAGGCCCGCGCCGCGGCCGAGCCCGGGGTCGCCTTCGACCTGGGCGCCCGACGCAGCTCTGCCGGCGCACCCACCATCCCGTCCTCCACCCCGCCGACGGACGTCCTCGACGTCGACGTCGTACGAGGCGTGGCGGTGCTGACCCTGCGCCGTCCGGAGAAGCTGAACGCCATGGACGTTGCCACGCGACTGCGACTTGCGTACGTCATAAGGAAGTTCGGGACCGGCGAGAACGTGCGCGGAATCGTGCTCACCGGTGAAGGCCGGGCATTCTCGGCCGGCGAGGACCTCCAGGCGCCGCCCACCTCGTACACGGAGATGCGGGAGGCGTGCGAAACCTTCCACGACATCACCCGCGCCATCGTGGAGACGCAGGTCCCCGTCATTGCGGCGGTGAACGGCATCGCGGTCGGCGGCGCCTCGGAGATCACCCTCTGCTGCGACGCGCGGATCGGAATCCCGGCGACGGATTACTACCAGCCGGAGAACGGCCGGGGCATCACGATTTCGAACGCGTCGAGCCTGCTGCTGCCCCGGATCGTCCGGAACCACGCGATGCGCATGGTCCTCGGCTCGCCGCGGATCGGCGCGGAGGAGGCCCTGCGGATCGGTCTCCTGGACGAGATCGTCCCGCCCGGCGAACTGGTCGACCGTGCCGTCGACCTGGTCATCGAATGGACTCCGGAGAACAACACGACGGCGCTTCACCTCGCGCTCCTGCGGCCACGGCTCGACGAGATCGAACAAGCCTTCGCTCGTGAGGACGACGCCGCGCGGAAGACCTGGGAGAGCGGGGTGTTCAGCGCCGGCATCGAAGGCTTCTGGACCGCGAGGGGTACCGGCGAATAGCTCCGGGACAGGGGTCGGTGCGGCCCTTTCCGTAAGAACGACAGAGGAGAAGACGTGATCGACACAGAGGCCGCGGTACTCACCGCGGTGAACGAGCCGCTCGAGATGACCGCGATCCAGGTGGACGATCCCGAGCCGGACGAGGTGCGCGTCGCGGTCACTCACGTGGGCCTGTGCCACAGCGACCTGCACTACATGACCGGCACGGTGCCAATCGACCTGCCGGTGGTGGTGGGACACGAGGTGGCCGGTGTGGTCGAGGCGATCGGCTCGGCAGTGACCGGGTTGCGCCCGGGTGACCGCGTAGTCGGAGCGCTGACGCCGTCATGCGGCCGGTGCGTCAACTGCGAGGCCGGCCGGTCGACGCAGTGCCGGCGCGTGGCGCAGGTCCGTCGTCGCCCGCGGCCCGCGTTGCAGCTGGCGAACGGCAAGCCGGTCGAGCGACTCGGCGACGTCGGCGCGTTCTCGCGGCACACCCTCATGCGGGAGAACTCGCTGGTGAAGCTGGACGACGCGGTGCCGCTGCACGTGGGATGTCTCCTGTCGTGCTGTGTCATCACCGGCGTCGGCGCCGTCTTCCGCGGTGCCCGGGTGCATCCGGGAAGCACGGTCGCGGTCATCGGTTGCGGCGGCGTCGGATCGGCCATCATCCAGGGAGCCAGACTGGCGGGAGCCTCGGCCGTCGTGGCGATCGACCTTGACGAGGCACGGCTCGAGGCCGCGCGCGGCTACGGCGCGACCCACGTCGTGAACGGCGGCGTCGAGGACGTCGCCGCGGAGGTGCGGAACCTGCTGGGCGACGGGGTCGACTACTCGTTCGAGGCCGTCGGCTCGGCGCGCACCGCTGCCACAGCACTCTCGGTGCTGCGGGCGACCGGCACCGCGTGCCTGGTGGGCATCGCCCCGGAGGGCACCGAGCTCAAGGTGCCCGCGTCGGACTTCTTCTTCAGCGAGAAGCGCCTCATCGGCTCGTACATGGGCTCGGGTCAGGTGCGCCAGGACATCGCCCAGCTCGCGCGCCTCTACCAGCAGGGGCGGCTGCTGCTCGACGAGATGGTCACGCAGGTGATCCCGTTCGGCGAGATCAACGAGGGCTTCAAGGCGATGCGGAGCGGTGACGTGACGCGCATCGTCGTCGACCTCCAGGCCTGATCAACAACGGAAGCAGAGGTGACTCACATGTCGAGCGGCGAGACGGCGATTCCCCAGCCGGTGAACTACATCGCGGACGCCTGGAGCGACTGCGAGACGATCCGGGGCGAATGGAACGTCGACCCCAACACCCGGGAACCGGTGCACCGCATGGTCACGACCGGATCCGGAGACGTCGACCGGGCGCTGCGGCATGCCGAGCGCGTATACCGCGTCGGCCGGTGGGACGACGAGGCCCGCCAGGAGCGTGCGGACATGCTCGAACGCGTCGCCGCGCTCATCGAGACCCGGGTCGAGGACATCGCCCGCACCGACTCCCTGACCAGCGGTGTACCGATCAGCGTCACCCGGAAGGTGGCGGCGTTTCTGCCCGCCAGGATACGGGCGACGGCAGCGGACCTACTGAACATCCCCCGGGTACGGGCTCTGGCAGCGGACGGCCGCGATGTCCGCCTGTACAAGGTCCCTTGGGGACCAGCCGCGATTCTCACGCCGTGGAACGGCCCGAGCTTCATCCCCGCGGCGAAGGTCGTGAGCGCGGTCGCGGCCGGCTGCCCGGTGATTCTGAAACCGTCGGAGCATGCTCCGGGCAGCGCGCAGATCATCGTCGAGTGCTTCGTCGAAGCAGGAATGCCCAGCGGCGCACTGCAGCTCGTACACGGACGCGGTGACGTGGGTGCCGCGCTGACCGGTGACCCGCGAGTCAAGATCGTGTCGTTCACCGGTGGCCCGGCCGCCGGCCGCGCGATCGCCCGGGCCGCCGCGGAGGACTTCAAGGTCCTTCAGCTGGAGCTCGGCGGCAACAACCCCGCGCTCGTCCTGGACGACGCCGACGTCACGGTCGCCGCCGACGGCATCTTCGAGGGCATGACCAAGCTGAACGGCCAATGGTGTGAGGGGCCGGGCAAGGTGCTCGCCCACAGGAGCCTGGTGGGGCCGCTGCTCGAAGCGCTGACCGAGCGGATCTCCAAGGTCGCAGTCGGCCACTCGCTCGACGAGAGCACCGAGCTCGGCCCGATCTCGAACGCACCGCACTTCGCGACGCTGGAGAGCCGGATCGAGGGACTGCACGCCTTGGGAGCCACCGTCCACCAGCCGGCACGGCTGCCCGAGCTCGACGGATTCTTCCTCTCACCGACTGTCGCCGCCGGGGCCGACCCGGCGAAGGCCGGCGCAGAGTTGTTCGGTCCCGTCGTGTCCCTGCACGCCGTCGATTCCGACGAAGAGGCGCTGCGCATCGCGAACGCCAACCCCTCGGGACTCGACGCCTACGTGTTCGGCGGCGACACGGAGCGCGCGATCGAGGTCGGCTCGCGGGTGCTGTCCGGCGAGGTGCGCGTCAACGGCGCGAAACTCGCCGACCTCGGCGACGATTCCGCGCAGAGCTTCTGGGGGCCGGCCGGCATCGGCGGTCACGGCCCGGCCGAGTCGGTGCGCGTGTTCTGCGGCGACCGAGTGGTCGGCGTCGACTCGCCGGACCTTCCGCTGTGAAACGTGTCGCTGTCGTGTCCGGGATACGGGTGAAGGACGCAGCGGCTGAGGGTCGACGTCTTCGGACTCAGCCGTCGAGATCGCCCGATGACCAAACCCCGAGCCGCTGGAGAACCATCATGCTCAACCTCTCGATCCTCCTCGAAGACTCCGCCCGCACGTTCCCGGACCGGGACGCACTCGTGCTCGGCTCGAACCGGCTGACGTACAGTCAGGTCGACGCAGCGGCGAACCAGGTCGCCAACCTGCTGGTGTCCCGGGGCATCCGGCCCGGCGACAAGGTCGCCCTCAGCTGCCCCAATCTGCCGTATTTCCCCATCGTCTACTACGGCGTGCTCAAGGCGGGTGCGGTCGTGGTCCCGCTCAATGTCCTGCTCAAGGGCCGCGAGATCGCCTACCACCTGGCCGACTCGGACGTCTCGGCGTACTTCTGCTTCGAAGGGACTCCGGAGCTGGCCATGGCCGCAGAGGGCCATGCCGGATACCAAGAGGCCGGAACGGTCGAGCACTTCTTCGTCATCACCGCCGATCAGGAGGCTCCCAGCCCGATCGCCGGTACCGAGACACTCGGCCGGGCACTCGCCGGCATGAGCACCGTGTTCGAGTCGGTGGTCAGGGAGCCCGCCGACACCGCGGTCATCCTGTACACCTCGGGAACGACGGGCCGGCCCAAGGGCGCCGAACTCTCCCACTCGAACACGATGATGAACGTGGTGGCCAACAACCGGCTGTTCCGCAACGAACCGGCCACCGACAGCCACGTGGTGTGCCTTCCCCTGTTCCACACCTTCGGCGCGACGGTGCAGATGCACGCGGGGTTCTCGGTCGCGGCGACCTTGCACCTCGTACCGCGCTTCGCCGCCCGTGAGGTGGTCGAGCTGATGAACCGCGAGGTCATCACGTTCTTCGCCGGTGTTCCGACGATGTGGTGGGGACTGCTCAACGCCCTCACCGACGACATCGACGTCCACCGGATCGCCGACAACCTGCGGATCGGAATCTCCGGTGGGGCGGCCCTGCCGGTCGAAATCATCAACCAGGTCAAGCAGCGTCTCGACATCACCGTGCTCGAAGGGTACGGGCTGTCCGAGACGTCGCCCGTCGCCACGTTCAGCGATCCCCGGCTCGAACCCCGGCCGGGCTCGATCGGCATCCCGATCTGGGGTGTGGAGCTCAAGCTGATTCGACCGGACTGGACAGAGGTCACCCAGGCCGGGGAGGTCGGGGAGATCGCGATCAGAGGCCACAACGTCATGAAGGGCTACTACAACCGCCCAGAGGCGACGGCCGAGGTGATCCGCGATGGATGGTTCCGCACCGGAGATCTCGCACGACGCGACGAGGACGGCTTCTACTACATCGTCGACCGTGCGAAGGACCTCATCATCCGCGGGGGTTTCAACGTCTACCCCCGCGAGATCGAGGAGGTACTGCTCACCCATCCCGCGGTGAGCCTGGCGGCGGTCATCGGTGTCCCCCACGACAGCCACGGCGAAGAGATCAAGGCTTTCGTGATCCTCGAGGAGGACGCCGTCGTCACCGCCGATGAACTCGTCGCCTGGGGCAGGGAACAGATGGCCTCGTACAAGTACCCCCGCATCGTCGAACTCGTGTCGAGCCTGCCGATGACCTCCACCGGGAAGATCCTCAAGCGCCGGCTGACCTGAGGCCGAGCAGAGGGGCATCCGCGGAGTGCGGAGCACGCTGTTCCGCAGAGATCGCCGAAGACACACCACGAACCGAACCACACAGCGAAGCGCTGGCTATCGGCCACTGCCCTCCCCCTGACCGCCCAGTAGGAGCAGCGAGATGAAAACGGACAACGTCGAGTACACCACCTTCAGCGGGTGGGTCGACCCGCCCGACAACGTCCAGTCCGCCCTGAACGGAGACGTCACCTGTGCGGTCGCGGTCGTGGGCGGAGGCCTGGCCGGCATGTCGACGGCGCTGCGGCTGGCCGAGCGTGGCCAGGACGTGGTGTTGCTGGAGGCCGAGTTCTGCGGCCACGGCTCTGCCTCGCGCAACGCCGGGCAGCTGGCAGGTGCCCCGGGCGGCGACATCCAGCTCCTGAACCTGCTCTACCGCAAGAGGTTTCCCGACATCGTTCGGTTCGCCGAGAACTCCGCGCACTTCGTGGAGCACCTGATCGAACGACTGGACATCGATTGCGACTACGAGGCGACCGGCAACGTCTGCGTCGCGGTGTCTCGCGGACAGATGGGTCGCGTGCGTCGCGTGACCAAGATCCTGCAGAGGTCCGGTGCGAACGTCGAACTCGGCACGAGCGCGGAGCTCGGCATCCCCCGCGGATTCCTCGGCGGGATGCGCGAGTCCGTGGGCGGGATGATGAACCCCGGCAAGTTCAGCCTGGGCATCCGCCGCGCCGTCCTCTCCTCGAGCGCCCGGGTCTTCGAGCGGACGAGGGTCACCGACATCACGCGGGACGGCGGTCATGTCGCCATCAGGACACCCGGAGGTGTGGTGCGCGCGAACAAGAGCGTGCTCGCGACGAACGCCTTCGGCGGCGCGCTGTCCATCACTCCGAAGCGACTCTCCGTGCCGATCTGGGTCACCGAGGTGGAGACCGAGCCGATCGACCCCGCGCGCCTGGCAGCCCTGGGGTGGACCAGCCGGTCGGGCGTGGTCACCCAACACAACTTCATGGAGAACTACCGGCTGACCTCGCGCAATACCATCGTGTTCGGCGTCCGCCGGATCGAACGCGGGAAGAACTACCCGCTTCCTTCGAGGAAGCCGGACGAGGCGGTCGTCGCCGATCTCGCGCGCGGCTTCGAGACGCGCTTCCCCGCGCTGGCCGATGTCGCAGCCGCTCGCGCTTGGGGTGGATGGATCGGGATCACCTCGTCGTGGCTTCCGCTCGCCGGCAAGATCGACGACGACGTCTTCTACTCGGTCGCCTGCAACGGCCACGGCCTGGCCCAGGCACCGTACCTCGGCTCACTCATCGCCGACCTGATCGTGGACGGGGAGCAGCACGAGGACCTGAAGGCGCTCTGGGTGAAGAAGCCCCGGTTCCCGCGCCCCGTGATGATGGGCGCTCCAGGGCTTCGAACCATCTGGGCCGTCGATCGCTTCAACGACCGCGTCAACGGAAGCCGGCGGAACGCCCGACGCGGCGCGGCTCCGGTGAACTGACCGGGCCCATAGGCAGAGGGGGTCTCGGGGGCTGCCGTCGAATCGGCCGATCCGCGGGGCCCCCTCGGCACGTGTGCATGGCTGTCACCGACGGGCTGCGGCCGACGTAACGGTGGACGGCCGGCGTGTGGTGGTCCGCGTGGTCGCCTGGTCCGTCCCACGCGCGGCCGCTGTTACGCCTTCCACGCTCGGGTGCCCGGGGTCCTGGAGCGATACCAGCGGCGAGCGGCGGCGAGGTGACCGCCGAAGGCCGAGTTTCTGATCCATGGGGTCGCGCCCCTGGGGCCGCCTCCCGTCAGACGCTGTCCAGGGCGGACACCAGGCTGGCCACCGTGACGGTGTTGAAGACGAACGCGATACACGCGTTGACCGTCACGGTCCGGCGCGTCTCCCGGGACATCACGGTGACATCGGTCGTGCCGAACGTCGTCACGACCGAAATGGCGAAATGGACGTAGTCGACCCAGGTCGCGGTTTCGCCGCCGGGGAATTCCAACGCCTTTTCGCGCTCCACGAGATCGTCGGCCTGAAAGGCGACGGCGAACGACACGGCCGCGCAGATCCAGGCGATGGCGACCATGGTGAGTGCCACCACCGCCCGGGAAGCCGGTTCGAACGTGGAGCCGATGTGGTCAGGACCTGCCGTCTCGGCGGGGGCGCCGTGACCGCCCGGGTCGACCGCCCGCCGGCGGCGCGGCGGAGCGGTCCGAGGGGACCGGCCCCGACGCCCGGCGGTCCGCCGTCTCCTTACGTGAGATGGGGCACGACCAGCGAACCGATCACCGCCTCCGTTCCCTATCCCCTCACCCGGTCGTACGCGGCCTGCCGAGGATCGCCCTCGGCCCGCCGGGACGGCCTCCTGCTGCCGAGCCACCCGAGGAGGAACGCCGCCGGGACGGAGAACAGGCCGGGGGTGTGGAACGGGTACCAGTCGAATGCCGCTTCCGGCCACAGCGCGTACGCGGTGCCGGAGACGATGGGCGAGCAGACCGTGAGCACCGTGCAGAGGAACAGTCCGCCGTAGACCGACCACGACAGCCCTCGGCGGTTGAACCCCGGCCAGAAGAAGGAGTAGACCAGCACGGGGAAGACGCACGTCGCCGCGACACTCAGCGAGAAGGTGACCAGGAACTCGACGGGGTACTGGTGGACCGCGGCGGCCAGCGTCAGGCCGCCCACGCACAGGGCGACGACGACCGAGCGGAGAGCCCGGATCTCGCCCTGGTTCGTGAGAGGGCGGCCGGTCCGGGCGAGGACGTCGCGCGTGAGGGAGACGGCGGCGGCGAAGGTCACACTGGTCACCGCTGTCAGCACGGCGAGGAAGGCGACGCACGCCATGACGGTGATGAGGACCACGCGTGCCGTCGACGCCTGGCCGAGGACGCCGGAGGCGAGCAGGATCGGGGCCGTCTGGCCGTTCGCGTCGACCCCGCCGATCACCTCGCTGCCGACCACGGCTGCCGCCGCGAATCCGGTCGTGATCAGGAGGAGGTAGAAGGCACCTGTCAGCCCCACCGCGATGCTCGTGGACCGTCGTGCGTACCACCCGTTCTGCGAGGCGGCGACACGGAGGATCAGGTGCGGCATCATCGCCGTACCGAGAACGACGATGACGTGGTCGCTGATGGTGTTCAGCGGGCCGAGCCCCGCCGTGTGCGCCCAGAGTCCCCGGCTCAGATACGCGTCCGGATCCGTACTCCGTTCCACCGCGGCCGAGAGCAGGGCGCCCGGGCTCCACGAGAACTTCCGCAGGGCGAGCAGGGTGACCACCGCGAGCGTCACCAGCGTGACGGGCACCTTGACGACCTGCACGAAGCTGGTGCCCCTCAGGTCCGCCACCCCCGCGAAACAGGCGACGAGGCAGCCCATCAGCACCGTGCAGACCACCTGGGCCGCGTCGCTCGACATGCCGATCAGGAGGGCCGCGCTGATGCCGGCGGCCCGCAGCTGGACCATGAGCAGAGGGATCGTGATGACGAGCGTCACCACCGCCGCCGCCGTGCGCGGTCCTTGGCCTGACGCACGCAGGGAGAAGAGGCCGCCGAGCGTGTAGTGGCCGCTGGCGCGGATCTTCCGGGCGAAGAGGAGTAGAACACCGAGCGCGAGGACGCTGTCGACGGCTGAGGCGAACCCGTCGTACCCGAAGAGGGCGATCGCCCCCGAGACCGCGAACAGGGTGACGACCGTGATGAACTCGCCCGCCAGGGCGAAGCCGTTGAAGACCGGCGATAGGGACCGATCGGCGATGTGGAGGTTCTCCGGACGGTCGTCCTGGCTCGCGAGGGTGAAGACCCACAGCAGACACAGGCCGATGAAGACCAGGAAGGCACTGATCACGGGGGCCCGGGCGGCCGAGCCGACCGGATCGAGTACGCCCGAGCTCAGGAGAAGCGGAGTGGTCACCAGGTCACCGCCCGAGCTCTCGCGCGGACGACGCACCCGCGGGCTCGACCGGGGACACGTCGGACTTCAGGGACTGCTCGGCGGGGGCGCACAGTCGCGTGGAACGGCCTTCGAACCACCCCACCGCGGCGAGGAAGACACCGAGTTGCAGGACTCCCCATACAAGGCCGAGTGTGAGCCGCCCGTACACGTGGGCCCCGGAAAGGAGAGTGGAGCAGGACAGTACGACGCCTACGACGAGCGGCGCCGCGTTGACAACTAGGAACGTTCGCCGGACGCGCCGCCCGGCACCGTCGTCTCGTGTCGGTGCGGGCGGACCGCCTGGCGGAGCCGGGACGAAGGGGAAGTGCACGGAAGCCTCCGGGCAGCGAGGGTACGGGTGGGGTAACGGCCCGGGTCCCGCCGTGGCCCGCGTGGGGCTCTGCTGGTCCGGGTGGCCCCCGCGACCGGCCTGTTGGGCCGGGGCGTCGGAGAGGCGGGCACGGCTGACGGTACGATCAAAGCCGATGCCGAATCGCTTTCGAGTTTACGCATGGTTGATCGCGAACCGTCAACCGCCCCCGGTGACCTGCTCACTCCTCACCCGGTGGCAGGGGTCCGCCCGCTTCCGGACAATGCCCTTATGAGGACCGATGTCGACGCCTTCCTCTGCCGCCTGGCTCAGGAGCTCAGGCCGCGGACGGACGAGTCGGTCGACGCCATGCTGCGGAACACCCACACCGAGCTTCCCGAGCTGTGGCGCTACGACGAGATCGCGGCCCTCGCGGCCGAGGAGACGGCCGGGCACGTCACCGCGTTTCTGGATGCGCTCGAACACGGCCTTGACGCGGCAGAGGTCGCGGCACCGCCCCAGTCCGTGGAGCTCGCCCGGAGGTTCGCCCGGAACGGCGTGCCGATCAGCACGCTCCTGCGTGCCTACCGGCTCGGTCACGTCGCACTGCTCCAGTTGATCCAGGCGGAGGCGCCGCGGCTCACCGACGACCCGGAGCTGATCAACGCCGCGGCGCTGCGGCTGATGGCGGCGGGTTTCGCGTACGTGGACCGCGGTTCTGTTCGCGTCGTCTCGGCCTACCAGGAGGAACGCGACCGCCGGCTGCAGCGGCGGCTCATTCTGGCCAACGAGGCGGGTCGGCGTATCGGAACCACGCTCGACATCGGCCGTACCGCCCAGGAACTGGCGGACGTCGGCACCGACGACTTCGCCGGCCTCGTCACCGTCGACCTCCTCGTCTCCGTCGTCGACGACGAGGACCCGTCGCCGCCGTCGGGCCCGTCATTGCTGCGCCGCGTCGCCCAGCGGTCCGTACCGGGCGACGGCACCACGGAGTTCCCCGTACCGATCGGACGGACACACACCTATCCCGCGGAATCGGAGTCGGCCCACGCGCTGGCCACCGGCACGCCTGTTCTGCACCGCGTCGGGGCATCCGACTTCTCGTACGACGAAAGGGGAGGCCCCGCGAGTGGCGACTTCCACTCGGTCCTACTGCTGCCCCTGTTGGCCCGTGGCGAGACGCTGGGCCTCGTCCAGTTCCTCCGTACCGGGGGCTCGCCCCCCTTCGACGAGGACGATCTCCTTCTCGCCCAGGAGATCGCCGCCAGAGCGGCGGTGTCCATCGACAACGCCCGCCGGTACACCCACGAGCGTTCCACAGCGCTCACCCTCCAGCGCAGCCTGCTGCCGCGGCACGCGGTGGAACAGTCCGCCGTCATCGCGGCCTCGCGCTACCTGCCCAGTGGATCCCGCGCCGGCGTGGGCGGTGACTGGTACGACGTGATCCCGCTGTCCGGAGCCCGAGTCGCCCTCGTCGTGGGCGATGTCGTCGGACGCGGACTGCGCGCAGCCGCCACCATGGGCCGCCTCCGGATGGCCGTGCGCGCCTTCGCGGACATCGACCTGATGCCCGACGAGCTGCTCACGCATCTGGACGACGTGGTCATCCGTCTCCAGCACGAGGAAGGGCAGGACGCGGGCGAGACCAGCGCCACCTGCCTGTACGCGGTCTACGACCCGGTCTCCCGCGTGTGCTCGCTGGCCAGCGCCGGGCACGTCCTGCCCGGCCGTGGCCACTCCCCCGGACGGCGAGGGCGACGCTCCGGGCTCCCGGTCGGCCGAGTTCCCGGAGATGCCGATCGGCCCTCCGCTGGGCCTGGGCGGACTCCCCTTCGAAACCGTGCAGCTCGAACTGGCAGAGGGGAGCCTGCTGGCCCTGTTCACCGACGGGCTCATCCAGAGCCGGACACGCGACGTCGACACCGCTCGCGGGGTGCTGCGCGATGTTCTCGCCCAGGGGTCCGAGTCGCCGGACGAAGTCTGCGACCGGCTGATCGCCGCGCTGTTGCCGGAGCGCGCCGTCGACGACATCGCCCTGCTGGTGGCCCGCACCATGTCGCTCGACCCGGGCCACGTGGCCACCCTCGCCCTCCCCTCCGACCCGGCGGCCGTCGCCGGGGCGCGCCGCTTCGCCGCCGACACGCTGACCGCCTGGGGGCTCGACGAGCTCTCATTCACAACCGAGCTCATCGTCAGCGAACTGGTGACGAACGCGATCCGCTACGGCAAGAGCCCGATCCACCTGCGAATGATCCTCCAGTCCACACTGACCTGCGAGGTCTTCGACGCCAACAGCACCTCCCCGCACCTACGACGCGCCCGCACCTACGACGAGGGCGGCCGCGGACTGCTCCTCGTCGCCCAGCTCGCCGAGCGCTGGGGCACACGGCACAGCCGTGAGGGGAAGGTCATCTGGGCGGAACAGGCCCTACTCATGGGCGATCTTCTCGCTGCCGCCGCCGATTGACGCCCTGCCCACGGGCGCCCCCGGGCAGACGTCAGCTGACCGCCCGCACCGTCATGGCCGCCCCTGCCCTCAACCCCGACGCCCTCACGTGGCAGCGCACGGAGTGAAACCCAGAGACTACGAGACCTTGACGGCATCTGCCCCACAGCTAGACTCGAAACTCGAATGTGAGTCGAGTTCGAATCTTGCGCGATGCTTTCACGCCGCCCGCGCCGCGGATATCGCCGCGCGGGGGCGTCGAGAGAACGGAGCGACCCATGACCCTCTGCGCGTGGGGGCACACCGCCCCGCCAATTCGTCGAGTCTCAGGTCGTGGCGATGCCCTGCTCGCCCACCGACGACACCGCGCCTGCCGACCACAGGCACTCCGAAGCGGTCGCCGGACTCGGCGAGGACCGGCCTGCCGTACGCGATGTCGTCACCGCGTCCCTTTGGAAACGTACGTCTCCAGGTACGCGGTGACGAGGCGGCGCGCCTCGTCGATGATGGCATCGTCGCCAGCAGGCGAGCGCCGGAACGCGATGTCGAACAGCCGGGTGCCCACCTCGAAGGCGAGCAGCAGGACGAGCAGGGGGGTGTCGGCCGGCACGAGGCGCTGCTCGACGAGATGACGCCAGAGCCGTTCCGCCTGCGCTTCGTCGAAGGCGCGCACCATCTCGTCGAGCGTGGTGTGCCGTCCCGCGAACCACAGCTCGGTACAGCTGCGGTGGCGGCGAAGATAGTCGAGGAGCAGGTCGATCATGACATCGACGGCCTCGCGCAGTGTCTGTGCCCTGGGTTCGGCCAGTGTGGCCCCGATGAGCCGGTCCAGCTCACCCAGGTGTCGCTGCAGCAGTTCGGCGTCGACCTGGTACCGGTCGGCGAAGTAGTGGTACATCGACGCGATCGGGATGCCGGCGCGCTCGCCGGCAGCCTTAAGAGTGGCGGCCTCGTAGCCCTGCTCGGCGAGGAGCGCCTCGGCGGCGTCGAGGATGGCCTTCCTGCGCTCCATGCCGCGGCGCTGGACCGCCGGTCGGGCCGGGGTCCGGCTTGTCGCATTTCTATCGAACACGATTCGAGATCGTATCAGCGTGGTGGCCTCTCCTCGGCGCGTATTTGGCACACCCGGAACAACTCATGATCTCGAGTTGGATTCGACAGCCAATATTCGGCAAGCGAGCCGAACGCCTGGTCGCCGAGGGCGCGAAGGCGCTGATCACCGGACGCCGGGCCGCCCTCGGGCCGAGGCCGCCCCCGGGCCGAGGCCGTCCCCGCGCCGGGTGTCGCCGGCCACGCCACCAACACCGCCACCATCGTTGAAGTCAACTTCCTCTCCGCTGTCGTGGGTACGGAAGATCCACCAGTCATGGTTGGCCGGACACGGCGGCGCAGTCGTCAGCATGGCCTCGCTCAGCGGCATCCGGCCGGAGCCCGGCATTGGGACGTACGGCGCCGGCAAGGCGACTGATGCATCTCACCAAGGAACTGGCCGTCGAACTCAGCCCGCGCATCCGGGTCAACGCAGTCGCTCAGGCCGTGGTGAGGACGAGGTTCGCCGCCGCGCTCAACGAGGGGGAGGACTCGGTCGCGGCGGAGTGCCCGCCGGCGCGACTCGGCGCCCCCGATGACATCGCGGGCGGCGTGGCGTTCCTGCTCTCCGCGGACGCGGCTTGGATGACAGGTCGGGCCATTGTCGTCGACGGCGGTCTCGCAGCGGCGGGCGGTGCCTGAGGGGAGCGCACGAGACAGGCGCGACTCCGGGGCTCGACCTCGCCCGACTCCGTCCCTGCTCCGCCGAGGCCGCGTCGACAGCCCGGGCCGGCACGCTGTCAGCCACGCTGATGACCGGCGGAAAGTCCAATCCGACCTACCGCCTCACCGATGGCGGGGCCCACTGGATTCTGCGCCGGCCGCCCTCAGTCACGCTGGCCGCGGCGCACGACATGGGCCGCGAGTACGCGGTGTCGTCGACGGCCGCCGACACCCCGCTCCCGGTGCCCCGGCGGCCCGCCCTCTGCCTCGCCACCCGCGTCCTCGCCACAGCCACTCGTCGAGGACTTCGGCCCTCGTTCCAGCCGGTGTTCCAGGACCCCTACGACTCGCTCAGCCCGCGCCTGCGGATCCGCGACGCGGTGGCGGAGCCGCTGCGGGTCCAGGGCCGGTGGGACCCGGTGGGCGGACCCGACCTGGTGACCGAGCTTCTGGAGACCGTCGGGCTCGATCCCCGGCTCGGGCACCGCCTGCCGCATGAGCTGTCCCACGGCCAGTGCCAACGCGTCGGCATCGCACGGGCGTTGGCGAGCGACCCGCGACTGCTCGTGCTGGACGAGCCGGTGTCGGCACTCGACCCGTCGGTGCGGGCGGGGGTGCTGAACCTGCTGACCGACCTTCAGGAACGGATGGGCCTGTCCTATCTGTTCATCTGCCACGACCTGGCCGTCGTGCGGCACGTCGCCTACCGGGTGGCCGTCATGGACCGCGGCCGAATCGTGGAGACACTGCCGGCCGCGGCCCTGTACGGGCAGGGCGAGGTCCATCCGCGTACCCGGGAGCTGCTCACGACGGCGTTCCCCCGACCTCGTGCCGCAGGAGCCCCCCGATGATCCGGCCCGCCGAACCCGGCACGAAGACCATGGCCCGCGTGCCCGCCGACCTCGGCGCCACCGCCGTCGAGCTTCCTGTCACCCGGGTGCGGGGCGCCCGCCCCGGGCCGCGTGTCGTCATCACCGCCGGGATGCACGGCGGCGAGTTCACCGGCATCGAGGCGGCGGTCCGGCTCGCGGCGCTGCTGAGGCCGGAGGACGTCGACGGGGAGGTGGTGATCTGCCCGGTGGCCAACCCGCCGGCCGTGTACGACGGACGCCTCGGCGTCTCCCCGCTGGACGGTGTGAACATCAACCGAGTCTTCCCCGGCGACCCGCACGGCTGCCCCACCGAGCGGCTCGCCGCCTGGCACACCGAGCATCTCATCGCCGGGGCAGATGTCTACGTAGACCTACACTCCGGCGGCATCGACGAGAGCCTGCGCGACTTCACCGCATACCGCCTGACCGGCGATCCCCACCTCGACGTCCGGACCCGAGCACTGGCTCGCGCCATGGGCATCGAGGACGTGATTCTCGGCCGCACCACCGAGGGCGGCAACAGCCATGCCTCCGCCGCCCGCCACGGTATCCCCGCCCTGCTCGTCGAGGCCGGCCAACGCGGCGACCGCGACCCAGCAACCGTGGCCCGCCTCGTCGACGGCCTCCTGCGGCCACTGGGCCAGGCCGGCGCGACGGACCGCCCCGCCGGCAATGCGCCGATGGAGATACTCGAATGGCTCTGGGCCACTTCCGTCACCGCGGAGTCGACGGGACTCTGGTACCCGGCCGTCACGGCCGGCGACGACGTGATGGCCGGCCAGCCACTCGGCCACTTGCTCGACCCGGCCGACCCCGCACCCCGGTCGGCTCCCCCGCGACCGGACGCCTCTTCTACGGGATGCATGCCCTGACAGTGGCCCGCGGCGCGGAACTGGCGGCGATCGCAGAACCCGACGTACGCAGGTCCCGGGATTCGCCCCCGCCACTACCAGCGACACACGCCGACATGCGGACAGGCCCTGAGGCGGCCTGTGGCAGATCGCCCTGGATCGTGTAGGCGGGGGCGGAAGCGTCGGCCGATCACCGTCTTCACGCGGATCAAGGTCCAGCGCTGGTCCTCCCAGACGTGCGCGACCGGCCCCTTGGCCGGCTCCGCCTCCAGCTGCGAGAACTGCCTCTGGCTATGGATACGCGTCGTCAGGGGCTGCTGGCAATCGCACGGTGAAGTGCGCACCTGAGACCTTGGGGTTGAGGGTGAGGGTGCCGTGGTGGAGTGCGGTGATGCGGTGGGCGATGGCCAGGCCGAGACCGGCCCCGCCGGTGTCGCGGGCGCGGGCATCGTCCAGGCGGGTGAAGCGTTCGAAGATCCGGGCCTGGTGTTCCGGGGGAACACCAGGCCCGTCATCTTGTACCTCCAGGGTCAGTGTGTGCCGACCGAGTCCCTGGCCCAGGCGGACGATGACGGTGGTGGTCGCGTGGCGTTCCGCGTTGTCGAGGAGGTTACCGAGGACGCGGGCGAGTAGGCCGCGGCTGCCGTGCACGAGGAAGGGCTCCTGCCCGATGTGGGGGACGAGGGTGAGGCGGGACGGCGTTCGTCGACGCCCGAGTTCCTCGCGGACCAGGTCGGCCATGTCGATCACGCGGCTGCCGGGTGGGCCTACGTCGCCGGTGACGGCATCCAGCCGGGCCAGCAGGAGCAGTTCGGTGGTCAGGTGCTGGAGGCGGAGGGTGTCTCCGAGTGCGTCGGTGACGACCTGTCGCCAGTTGGTGTTCTCCGGTTGCCTCAGGGCGAGTTCGAGTTCCATGTGCAGGGCTGCCAGAGGCGTACGCAGTTCGTGGGAGGCGTCGGCGACGAAGCTGCGCTGCTGATCGACTGCTGCCTCGAGCCGGCCGAGGGTGTCGTTCACCGTCGTGGCCAGCCGGGCGATCTCGTTCCCGCCACGGGGCACGGGGACTCGCCGGTCGAGATGATGGGCACCGAGGTCGGCGAACCTGGAGCGGATGGCCTCGATGGGGCGCAGCAGCCGTCCGGCGGCGAGCCACGTGCTGCCCGCGATCAGGAGGGTGAGCCCCAGCGCGCTTCCGCTCAGGGACCACATGACGGTGTTCAGCCGGGCCTGGTGGACCGCCGGCGAAGGGACCACTTGTGTTCTGCCGCCCGAGGGGGATCGTACGGGCGGAGACGCCTGCGGATCGGACCACGGCAGGAGCGACAGCGTCGCCGCTTCGAGGTGAGTGTCCGGCGAGCTCGGCGAGGAGGTCTTCTGGCGGGCTTCCTCAAGAAGCCCGCTCCTGACGGTGATCCCGACCGTAACGGCACACGCGGTCAGCGGGACCAGAGCGACGCAGGCGACCATCAGCGTGATCCGTACACGCAGGCTGCGCGGGCGCGGCCGCTGCCAGACCGCGCGCAGACGTGGTCGTCTCACCGGCGGAGCCCTTCCCCTGCTTCGAGCCGGTAGCCGATCCCGCGCACGGTACGGATCGTACGTCGCTGGAACGGGGCGTCGATCTTGCGGCGCAGGGTGCTGACGTAGACCTCGACGACATTCACGTCACCGTCGAACGTGTGGTCCCACACGTGCTCCAGTACTTCCGTCTTGGAGACGGTCTCGCCACTGCGGCGTGCCAGATACTCCAGCACCGCGTACTCCCGCAGCGTGAGCGTCACCGGGGTCGTCCCGCGCCGGCAGCTGCGGGTGGCGGGGTCGATCTTCAGGTCCCCGACCTGGAGGACGGCGGGGCGCTCGGGCCTGCCGCGCCGCAGCAGGGCACGCAGCCGGGCGGTGAGCGCGACGAAGGAGAACGGTTTGGTGAGGTAGTCGTCGGCACCGGTGTCCAGGCCTTCGGCCTCGTCGTACTCTCCGTCCTTGGCCGTCAGCATCAGTACGGGAGTCCAGAGAGCGGCCTCGCGCAGCCTGCCGCACAGCCGGTAGCCGTTGAGGCCCGGGAGTATCACGTCCAGGACGAGGGCGTCGTAGCCGTTGAGGAACGCCAGATCCAGTCCCGACCGGCCGTCATGGGCGACGTCGACGGCGTAGCCCTCGCCCACGAGCCCTCGGCGTAGCAGTTCGGCGAGCCGCAGATCGTCCTCCACCACCAGTATTCGCATGGCCCACAGCGTGGACCACCGCTCGCGTGGGGTTCCTGAAGAAGTCTTCAGACTCCTTCAGAGTCCCCACAGCGGCCTCCTGGCACCGTTGTTTCCACGCCACCGACGGCTACGGCAAACGGCAACGGCAACGGCAACGGCAACGGCAACAACAGCGAGGAAGCGGGGGATCATCACCATGACGAAGAGGGAAGTCCGGGTCTGGTTCGCCGCGCTGCTGATGGCCGGCAGCATCGTCGGCTGCGCCGGCGGAAGCGGTGACGAGCCACGAGCGGGCGGGCCGCCGAGCGAGGCGGCGCCTCGTCCGGAGGAGATCCGGGACCTGACGACCGGGGAGGAGATCCTGGTCGAGCGGGCCGAACGGATCCTCGTCAAACGGTGCATGGAGGGCAGCGGCTTCACGTACTGGCTGCGGCCGCCGGTCAGCGCCGAGGAGCGTGCGGGACGCGGCTTCGTCCTGGACGACATCGCGTGGGCCCGTACCTACGGATACGGCCGGGAGTTCGAACAGCGGGGCGAGAAAGCCCGCTTGAGCGACCCGAACGCCGCCTACGCCAACGGCCTTCCGGAACCGGACCGCATCCGCTACTCCAAGACACTCGACGGTGACCCTGCCCAGGGCATGATGTCGGTCCGACTGCCCTCGGGCGGCACGGTGCAGAAACCCCGCACCGGCTGCTGGAACACAGCCGGCGAACAGCTGTACGGCGACATCGCGGCATGGTTCCGCACCAAGAAGACCGCGACGAGCCTGACGCCTCTGTACGTACCGGAGCTCCTCAAGGACAGGCGTCTGACCACCGCGGTCGCGGCGTGGGCGCGGTGCATGAAAAAGGCGGGCCACGCTTACGCCAGCCCGGATGACATTCGCGCGAAACGGCATTCCCTCGTCGAGGGGATGAGCCCGCGACGGGCGCACGCCACGGAAGTAGAGCTGGCCGTCGTCGAGGCCACGTGCGCCGTGGAGACGTCCCTGGGCAGGACGGCACGCGCCCTCGAAAGCGAATACCGCGCCAAGAAGCTCCAGCCGTACAGCGAAGACCTCGCCACCTACCAGCGCACGAGGCTGACCGCGCTGGCCCGGGCCGAGACCATCACCGGCTCGAAGGCCTGACTCACCGACTCGTCCGGATGCCCCGGACGCCCCCCTTCCCGAGCTTCGCGGCTAGGGGATGTCTCACCACACCCTGAAACAGAAGGAGTAAATCACCATGCGTAAGATTCCGGCGATCCTGGCCACCGCCGCCCTCGCGGGCCTCGGCGTCATCGTCCCCACGGCCACCGCGCAGGCGGCCGTGGGCTGCAGTGACAACTACACGGGCGCGGGGTACGGATTCATGTACGCCTACAACGGCACCCAGTGCGAGGGGTACCTCGGCAGCTCTTCGGGCAACGACGCCGACTGGGGCAACAGCTCCGGCTCATTCCAGGGCTGGGAAGACAACGAGGCGTCGTCCATCCTCAACAAGGGGAACGACTACGAGGTCAAGTTCTACAGCAAGACGGTCTATACGGGCGACCACATCTGCCTCGCGAGGAGCGAGGCCTACGCCTCCGACCTCTCCGACGACAAGATGACCAACGGCACGAGCGCGAACAACACCATCAGCTCGCACCAGTGGGTGAGCGAGGGCAGCTGCTCCGCGTGGGCTTCGTGACCAGTTGGTCATGAGAGGCGCAGTGCTCTGACGGTCCTGGTGGGCGCGACGGTCTCCGTCGCGCCCACCAGGCGTGTGCGGGAAGGACTGGCGGCGGCCCCTTGCCCGTCCTTCCCGTCTGTCCCGTCTATCCCGTCTTACCCGTCTTACCCGTCTTGAAGGAATTCTGAAGCGGCCGGCGTCATGCTCCGGCCCAACCAACTACCGGCCATCTGCCGCCGGTTCGGGGGGGGGTGAGCGACGCGATGCGGAGGGCAGAGGGCTGGATACCGTATCGCTGTTCGATCGGCGGGTCGCGGCGGTCGAGGTCCGGGAGTGCGGAGAGCCGCTGATCGATCTGCGCGAGGTCGACGCGCTGCGGCTGGACCGGCGGCCGGGCGGCCGGCGCGACGCACCCGTCAGGCTGCGGCTCGGCATCGTCGACCGCCTGGTCACCGCGCAGACGCTGCTCCCGGCGGGCTTGCGCCTGTACGTGGCCCGGGGCCACCACCCGGAGCCGCCGGAGTCCCCGCACGCCACGGGCGCCGCCGTCGACCTCACCCTGTGCACCGCCGAGGGTGTCCCCCTGTGGGTGGGGTCCGATCTCCAAGGCGTGTGGTCACCGCACCGCCCCACGGAGGCGTCGGCCCCGGATCCCGTCGCGGCCGAGAATCGCGGACACCTGAGGAGAGCCATGACTGTGGCGGGGTTCATCAACTACCCTGTCGTATGGCGGCATTGGTCCTACGGTGATCGTTACTGGGCTTGCGTGACGGGGACACGGTTCGCATGCTATGGCCCGGTTCGAGGGCCGGGCCGCCGCTCCGGGTGACCCCGCCGCGACACCAGGCGGTCGTACCGGCGACGTTGTGGGGGCAACGTGTTACAGATCCGACTGCTCGGTCCGGTCGAAGTCCATACGGCGCACCAGCCGATTCCGCTGGGCGGCGGCAAACCGCGCGCCCTGCTCGCGGCCCTGGCGCTGGAACAGGGCCATGTGATCTCCACCGAGCGCCTCATCGACGTCGTCTGGGAGCACGACCCTCCGGACAGTGCCCGCGCGCTCATCCAGACGTACATATCGACCCTGCGCAGGGCGTTCTCCGACGCCGGCCATCCCGAGGTGATCGCCTCCCGGAAGCCGGGATACGCGATCCGGCCGGAAGCGGTGACGGTCGACGCCGCGTACTTCGCCGCGCTGCTTGCCGAGGCGAGGCGGCATGCCGAGGCCCGGGAACTCGTCCCGGCGGCCGCGCTGCTGCTCGACGCGGTGGCTCTGTGGCGGGGGCCCGCCCTTTCCGGTGTGGAGGGGTCGCTGATGTCGGGCGAGGCCGGAAGGCTCGACGAACTGCGGGTCACGGCTCTGGAGGAGCGCTTCGGTGTGGAGCTGGCGCTGGGGAGACTCGATCACCTTGCGGAGCTGACCGGGCTTGTCGCGCGGTACCCGGCCAACGAGCGGTTGCGCGGGCAGCTCATGGTGACGCTGTACCGGCTGGGGCGTCAGGCGGACGCGCTGGCCTGCTACCGGGAGGGACGGGCCGCGCTCGTCGAGGAGCTGGGCATCGAACCGGGCCAGGAGCTCGGCGCCCTGCACGATGCCCTGCTGCGCGGCGACGGCGACGGATCGTCCGGGGCACGGGCGTTGTGGCCCTTCCAGCCGCACCAACCAGTCCGGCCTCTCCAGCCACCTTCATCACTCCAGTCACTCCAACCGCACCAGTCCAGCCAGTCAAGCCAGCCTCTCCAGGCGAGAGCTCCCGCGCACCTGCCCCCCGCCCCCGCCGACTTCACCGGCCGCACGGAGGAACTGGCCACGCTGACCCGCGCTCTCACCGAGAGCTCGTCCTCCCTCCATGTCGTGGCGGGCCCGGGCGGCAGCGGAAAGTCGACGCTGGCGGCGTACGCGGCCCACCAGGTCACCGCCTCCTTCCCGGACGGCCAGCTGCACGCCGAGCTGCGCGGTCTCGCCGACAGCCCGGCCGAGCCCGCCGTGGTCCTGGGAAGGTTCCTGCGCTCCCTCGGTGTGAACGCCGAGCGGCTGCCGGACAGCCTGCAGGAACGCACGGAGCTGTACCGCACCCTGCTCGCCGACCGCCGCCTGCTGATCGTCCTCGACGACGCCGCCGACGAGCGGCAGGTCCGGCCCCTGCTCCCGGGCGGCCGTGGCTGCACCGTCCTCGTCACCTCACGCGACCGGCTCGGCGGGCTCTCCGGAGCCAGGCTCGTCGAACTGGACGTCCTGGCGCCGGCCGAGGCCCTGGAGCTCCTCACCCGGATCGTCGGTCCTGAGCGGGTCGCGGCCGAACCTCAGGCCGCCGCCGACATTCTGTCCGCCTGCGGCAACCTGCCCCTGGCCATCCGCATCGCCGGCGCGCGACTCGCCACCCGGAGCCGGCTGCCGCTGAAGGTCCTCGCCGACCGGCTGACCGACGAGCGCCGGCTGCTCGACGAGCTGGCCGTCGGCGACCTCGCGGTGCGCAGCACGATCGGGCTCAGCTTCCAGTCCCTGGACCGGCTGCCCAGGGCGGCCCTGGAGCGCATGGGATTCTTCGGTCTCCCCGAGTTCTCGCCCTGGGTCGTCGGCCGCCTGCTCGACGTTCCGGAGCCGGAGGCCCAGCGCCTGCTCGAACTGCTCGTGGACACCCAGCTCGTCACCTTCGCGGGCGTGGACCGGACAGGTCTCTGGCGCTATCGCCTCCACGACCTAGTACGGATCTTCGCCCGGGAGCAGGCCGAAACCTCCGAGTCAGCCTTCGAGTTGTTCGAGGCGGTCGCCCGCGTCTTCCGCGGCTGGATCTCCCTGCTGCACCGGATCGCCGCGAGCAGTCCGTCGCCCCAAGTCAGCTGGCGTCCTGCCGCACCGCAGCCGCTCGGGACGATGCCGGACGAGCTCGGCGACCGGGTCCTGCGCGAGCTCGCGCTCGGAGACGCCTTCGGCTGGTTCGACGGCGACCAGGCCGCGATGGCCGTGGCCGTCGACCGCGCCGCCGCGATCGGCCTGGACCACCTCGTGTGCGACCTGGTCTCGGCGTACAACACCGTGGATCTGCGCACCAACCACTTCGGGTTCCGGACCCGGATCACCGGCGCCGCGCTGGCTGCGGCGCGGCGCATGCAGAACCAGCGGCACGAGGCCGCCATGCTGGCGGAGCTGGCCCAGCTCTGCTACGACCAGGACCGGTTCACCGATGCGCGGTGCCACTTCAGCGAGGCACTCAGCAGGTTCCGCGCCCTGCGCGACGTGCGGGGACAGGCCTTCGCCCTGGCCGGCCTCGGCACGGCATGCCGTGAGCCGGGACGCCTGACCGAGGCGGTCCACTTCCTCGACCAGGCCGCCGCTCTGCTGCACGCCCTCGACGACCACCGCGGCGTCGGCCACGTCCTGCGGACCCGGGCGTCGGTACGGCTGGAGCAGGGAGAGTACGGGGCTGTGCGCGTCGACCTCGACACGGCGCTCGACGCGTTCCGTCAGGGTGGCAGCCGCCGGGGCCTGGCACTGACCCTGCGCTCGATGGGCCTGTACCACCGGGCCGTGGGCGAGTACGAGGCCTCACTGGGGCTGTGCGCCGAGTCGGCCGCGATCCTCGCCGAGCTCGGCGACGAGTTCATGCACTCGTACGCGGTACGTGCCCATGCCAAGGCGCAGATGCGGCTCGGCCACCGGGCGGAGGCGCTGCCCCGCCTCGAAGGGGCGCTGGCCACGGCGCGCGACTGCCACGACCGCTTCGGGCAGGCGGTCACCCTGCGGGTCATCGGGCAGCTCCATCTTGCCGACGAGCGGTTCGACCTGGCGCGGAGCTGTCTGGACGCGGCCACGTCCATGTGGGACGCCATGGACACCCCTCTCTGGCGGGCACGCACGGAGTACGACCTCTCCCTGGTGCACGAGGCCCGCGGTGAGACCGGGGCCGCCCTGGCGGCTCGGACGCATGCGCTTGTGGTCTTCCGGGAGCACGGTGCGCGGGAGTACGCGGAACTCAACGCCGTTGTAAAGGCGCCTGCAGGTTCCTTGAAGGGGAGTTGAAGAGGCAGCGCGGAACCTTCTCGGTGTGAACCAGCCCCCTCACCGAGAAGGACAGTCACCCATGCGTACACCGCTCAGACGCGTCACCGCCGCTCTCACCACTCTGTTCGCCCTGGGCAGCCTGGCCGTCGGCACCACCGTGATCTCCGAGGTCGCGGCTCCGTCGACCGCGTACGCCGCGGAATCGTCCACGGTCGGCGGCTCGATCACCCGGACCGAGATACTCGACCGGGCCAAGTGGTGGATCGACACCTACGGCGTCATCTACAGCCAGAACCAGTCCGACGCGAAGGCCTCGGTCACCGGCGAGAAGTACCGCCCGGACTGCTCAGGCTTCGTGTCCATGGCCTGGCGGCTCCCCAAGAAGAGCGACGGCTGGGACCGCAACACACGTGACCTCGACGCCTTCGGGGACACCACGTACGTCTCCCTGGACAGCCTGCAGCCGGGTGACGCGATCCTCGGCGACGGCCATGTCGCCCTCTTCGACAAGTGGACCGACGCCGGCAAGACGGAGATGTGGGTCTACGAGGAGTACAGCACCGGCGACGCCGGCCACCACGTCATCAAGACCAAGGGGCACTACTCCTCCAACAACTTCAAGGGCCTGCGCTACGACAAGGCCACCAAGCCGGGGAAGGCCGAGCCGGCCACCGCGTACGACCAGGGCGACGGCACCATGCGGATCAACCGCTGGACCTCCACCGGCAGCGCCTTCAACCGCGCCACCGACTACGACTCCGCCAGCTTCTCCCTCCCCAACGTCGATGACCGCATGGCCTCGGGCGACGTCAACGGGGACGGCAAGGACGACATCGTCATGGCCTACCAGTACAACGACGGCACCTACGGCATCTACACCTTCCTCAACGGCCTGAACTACGACGGCATCTGGTTCACCGGCGGCAGCTACAACCTCGGCAAGGTCGGCGGACGCCTCGTCCTCGGCGACTGGAACGGGGACGGCAAGGACGAGCCGGCCATGGCCTACGACCAGGGCGACGGCACCATGCGGATCAACCGCTGGACCTCCACCGGCAGCAGCTTCAACCGCGCCACCGACTACGACTCCGCCAGCTTCTCCCTCGCCAACGTCGGCGACCGCATGGCCTCGGGCGACGTCAACGGGGACGGCAAGGACGACATCGTCATGGCCTACCAGTACAACGACGGCACCTACGGCATCTACACCTTCCTCAACGGCCTGAACTACGACGGCATCTGGTTCACCGGCGGCAGCTACAACCTCGGCAAGGTCGGCGGACGCCTCGTCCTCGGCGACTGGAACGGGGACGGCAAGGACGAGCCGGCCATGGCCTACGACCAGGGCGACGGCACCATGCGGATCAACCGCTGGACCTCCACCGGCAGCAGCTTCAACCGCGCCACCGACTACGACTCCGCCAGCTTCTCCCTCGCCAACGTCGGCGACCGCATGGCCTCGGGCGACGTCAACGGGGACGGCAAGGACGACATCGTCATGGCCTACCAGTACAACGACGGCACCTACGGCATCTACACCTTCCTCAACGGCCTGAACTACGACGGCATCTGGTTCACCGGCGGCAGCTACAACCTCGGCAAGGTCGGCGGACGCCTCGTCCTCGGCGACTGGTAAGCACCGCTGCCGAGAACCGCACCACGGACTGTGCTGACAGGGGCCGGACTGCCGTCAAGCGGCCCGGCCCCCTCCCCCGCCGCGCCACCGCTCAGCCGCACCGCGGGTGTCGCCGGGCCGGGCAGCAGATGCGGTCGGAATGCCAAGGTGACGCCCTTGCCGGTGGACCCCTGACTGTGGGCCTGCGGCACTCCACTGAGATCCGTCACGGTGACGACCTCCCGCCCGGACGGCGGTGCCCCCTCCGACCGGGCCTGCCGGTCCGCCTGGGCCACGGCCTTCCTCACAACGTCCTCGGACACCGAGGTGGGCCGCTCGGGTATCTCGTACGTGCGCCAGAGCCCGCCAGGTCGTGCGGGGGTGGCTCGGGTGGCCTGTTCGAGGCCCGGTGGGAGTTGGTTGAGCCGGTCGTGTGGCGGGCCGGCGGCCGAGGGCGGGCCAGTCAGCGGGCGGTTCGCACTGGAGATCACCTTCGACTCTGGCCGTGACCGGTGTCAGACCTGGTCCGAAGATCTCCGCCTGTCCAGCAAGTGATCAGCACGCCGCACCTGCGGGAACCGTGCGAGGCTTCCGCCGTGGCTGGTGTGATCACGGCGTTGCAGCCGTCCTGGATAGCCCCGTTCACCGGGTTGAGCCCCCGCCATTTCGGCTCGTTGGTGGCACAGCTGCGGCACGAAGGAGCTGACGCGGTCCGCCGAGGCCGGCCATGGAGCCTGCCGCTGGAGGACCGCATGCTGCAAGGCGTGGGCACTGTCCGGAACCAAGGACGCCGTCAGCCGCACCACCGTGATTGCTGACGGCGGCTACCAGGGCACCGGCCTGGTCATCCCGCACCGCCGCGAGCGCGGGCAGAGCGAACTGCTTGCCTGGAAGGAAGAACACAACACTTCCAACCGCCAGGTCCGCGCCCGTGTCGAGCATGCCTTCGCCCGCATGAAGACCTGGAAGATCCTCCGCGAGTGCCACTTGAAGGGCGATGGCGTCCATCAAGCGCCAGCCGGTCGTCCAAAGCGCTGGGGTGTGCTGCACGGTGGCCTCCTGATCGGTGAGGGGTGAACCCCTCACCTGGGCCAAGTCGGGCCGTGCGGCCGCTTCAGACACCGACCGAGAGACTTTTCCATGCCCTTACATTTGGTCGGCATGCTGCGGCGGGCGCCGTCGAGACCGTGCTGCAGTACCCAAGGCGGTGGATGCAGAACCGGGGCGCCTGCTCTCCCCTGTGGAGAAGCTGCCGCGTTTGTTCTACGAGGGCGCCGAGTCCTCAGCGGTGCGTACAAGGCAGCCCTTCGGGTCTCGGGCTACGTCGGGCCGGTCGTTTCCTGGCCGCGTCGCTGGGCCCGGCGCTCGGCGGCTTCCACGTCAAGCTGTCCTGCAGGGTCCCCGCCACGGCGGATTGCCGCTCCGCGCACCAGCGCCAGATAGAACAGCGCAGGGGCGCAAGGTGCCCATGCCTCCTCCGTCTGCTCCAGGATGAAATCGAGGACGGAGTCCGGGTCGGCTGGCACGAAGGCATGGCGGTCGTGCTCCCACTTGTCATTCACGCCCCGGGCCCAGCGCCTTCTGAGATCCTCCTCGCCAAGGTCGGGCAGCACAGCCCGGAAGAAGGCGGCCCATTGATGCATGCGGAGATCCAGTCCGAAGCCGAGCAGTTCAAGGTCCATCCTGTCCTCGGGGAAGACTCCGAGCTCTTCCTTCATCGCCCGGCGCGCTGTGGCGTGCAGGCTGATCGGCGAGCCGTCCGCAGGGATGTCGTGCTGTCTGGATAGACCTTCGCTGGCGGACGCATTCCACCGGGTGGAATTGCCCACGACGCTGGCGCTGCGGTGGCTGAAGAGCATCATGTCGTCGACCCTGGTCTCCACCGCAACATGCACCCCGAAACTGCAGGACAGGAATGGCGGAGCCACGACAGGGTCCCGGTCCACTAGGTACTGGTGGCGAAGCGTGCTTTCGTGGTCCGGGTGTGGACGGTCGAGGTTGAGGGACGCTGCCAGGAAGTCGTAGTAATCCGCGTCGCACAGATGCAGTTGGACGGTGGGGTCCTCTCCGAGGTGGGTGCGGACGACGGTGATGCTCTCGACTGCGAACCTTGGACGGTTCCAGCTGTGCTGCCGACCGGCAGCTGCCTTGCGGCTTTCCTCGGCCTCAATCTCGGCACGCCACTGTCGGACCACGGGAGGCTGGGCAACGCGTTGAGCCCTGTGGAGGATCTGGACGTTCTCCTCGCGGATGGGTCGTGTGCCGTCACCTTCGTAGATGTGGCAGTCGGTCATACGACCGAGCAAAGCGAACCTGTCCCGAAAACCGCCGGACTGACCGATGGCCGCGCTGGCGGGGGGCTGGGTCCTGGTGCGCTCGCCCCCACTCTTGTTGGGGTGGCCGTCGATCTGCTCGGCGAAGGCCGCGATCAAATGCGCAGCTGTGGGCCGGGCCGCCGGATTCGGGTCCAGACAGCCCAGCAGGACGCCGCCGAGCGATCTGTTCATGCCCGCGTGCTCGCAGGCGGTGCGCAGTGTTTCGGGAGTGAAGTCCCCTGCCCACAGTCCCGTCGCAGCGGTAAGGAGAATGGCCCCCACGGAGTACACGTCGCTCGCCGTGGTGACGACGATCGGGTCGCCCTCGCCCTCCAGTTCATAGGGGGGTCCGTAGGCGGGATTCCGCCGGAAGGAATCGCGGTGGCGATTTGGGACGCCGTCGATGATGGCCGTCATCCAGCCGACGACCTGCACGCCCTGGTCGGTGACCAGCACACAGTGGGGCGTCAGCGATCCGTGGACGAGCCCCACGCTGTGGGCGCGCCGCACCGCCTTGGCCAGGTCCCGTCCCAAGCGCCGGAAGAGCGCGGTGTCCCCCAGCGGTCCCCGGTCGTCCAGGAGAGCAATGAGGTTGTGCGCTGGACGTGCCCGCGGGTCGTCGCTCTGCTCGCGGGCGCATTCCGTCGCCAGCCATGGCGGGGAGTCCTCGACGCTGTGGCCGAGGAGCTTGGGCGCACCGGTCCCGGCCATGCGGATATGAGCCTCCGCCTCGGTGCGGAGCAGATCTGCTGCCTCCTCGGGGCTCGTACGGAGCGGCACCCGCACCGTCACGGTGCTGCCCGTTTCGTCGCGCCCCAGGAACACGACCACCCGCTGCCATCCGCCGACGTTGCGGGCGTGCAGGCGGTAGGGCCCAGCCCTACGAGGGTCCTCCGTGAGCAGTGGCGACCATGAGGTGCCGAGGTCAAGGGCTTGGAAGGAGACGTCTTCCGGACCGTCCGGTGCTGCTGTCGGGGCAGTCTCTCGCCTGGGCAGGGCGGGCGGACGCTCCCCACGATTCGTGGACGGCCGGGCCGATTCCGGCAGGGGCGAGGGTTCCTGCCGTCCGGTGGGACGCGGTTCGGTCTCGAACGCGTCTTCGGTCCGAGCGACCGGGGGCTGTACCCCCAGCAGCGTCATCAGCCGGTTGTCCAGCCGGCTGATGGGGTGGCTCTCGTCGTTCAGCCGGTCCGGTCCCTCGGGGTGGCTGAGCCATGCGGGGAAGTCCGGCGAATGGCCGGCCAGCCGGCCGAGTTCGTCCGTGATCGTGCGGGCGGTGCGCAGGAGTTCGTGTGCGGGCACTGTCCCGAGGAGGATGTCCCGGGCCTCCTCCGAGAAGTCGAACGCGCGGTGCCGGACCGGCAGGGCCGGGTCGGCCGGATCTGTGCTCTGCATCAACCCGCCGAGGAAGACCTCCGCCAGGTGCCCGGCGTCCGTGGTCGGGCCCAAGGCAGCCTGCACCAGGCGCATAGCCGACACTGACACCGGCGCGACGGCCGCAAGGTGAGCCGCCAGGCGATATGCGGCCGGCGATGCAGCGTGGCGGAATCGCAGCACGGCTTCGCGCGCATCGCTCTGCCGCGTGTGGGCATAGGGGCGTGAAGGGGGTGTTCCGCTATCCGCCAGCAGGCTCAGCACGGCCGTGGTGCCCGGGGACGCGACAACGCCTGCCCAGCGCCCCACGGCCGTGGGCTCAGGTGCCAGTACCGGCACCGGCACTCCGTCGAAGGACACGATGTCCGCAGGCAGCACCGGATCCGCCACGTGCCAGGCACTGGAAGGCCCGCCTCGCCGCCGCGTGGTCACCAGCCACTGCTGTGCCCGGATGCCCGACCCTTGCCACATGCGGGTGGGCAGGGCATGGACGATCGCGGTGGGTCCCTGTCGCGCCCACGTCTCCAGCGCCGTCTGCATCCGGCCGTTCCGCCAGGCCGCACCGACTCCGTCGCTCACGACGAGGACCAGCGTGTTCCCCGTTGGATCGCGTACGACGGACGGTGGCAGGGGTACGCCGCCGTCCTCGTAGGGACGGCTATGGAGCATCGGGGCCTGCGGGCCTCGGCTGTCCAGCCCGTAGACGCGAAGGCCGCGGAATGCTCCGCTGCGCTCCAGTAGAACCCGCAATTCCGAGGCTAGGCGCTGCCAAAGCAGCATGGAGACGCCGTCGTCCACCAGCAGGGCCAGAGTGAGCCAGCGTGCGCGTGCCCGTCGCAGAACGATGTCGGGCAGCCCCGTCTCGGCCATGGCGGCGACGGTCCTTGCCTCGTCGAGCTCTTGCTTCCAGGGGTCTGGTAGCCGCTGCTTCAGCGGCTGCAGTGCTCTGCCGAGGCGGAGCTCGTGTGCCGCGAGGGATTTCCCTTCCGGCGTCCGGACTGGCAGACCTGGACGCTCCTGCGCTCCGGAACCGGGCGCAGCGGGGCCGGCGTGCAGGGGAGCCCCCGGCTCCCGCGCGCCGTCCTTCGATGGGGATGCGGGTGGCGGCGCCATCGTGCCGGCCTCGTCCGCATCGGGCGGTGGACGCTCCTCCCCGGGTGCGGAGGGCGGAGCAACCCGAGGCCACACCGCACGCGCCAGCGGGGCACCGTCACCGTGCGGCAGACGCTCGGCCAGCCACAGAACGTCGAGCAGCTCCTCGTCGGAGAGATCCACTCCGCTGTCGGCCAGCACGCGCCGCAGGCGGTCGGGCACGTTGCTACACCGCCCTGCCGAGCCGGTGCAGTACGGCGTTCAGCAGTCCGCCGGCGTCGAGATCCACCCCTCCTTTACGGAGGAACACCGCGTTGAGCAGCTGGTCGGTGGCCAGCTCGCCAGGCGCACGGCGCCCGAGGAACTCCCGGAGCGGGTCGTCGACGCCCTGCAGGGTCCCGGCTCCGAGATGCGCCTCGACAATGCCGCGCAGTGTCTGCTCGTCCGGCTCGGGCAGATCGAGCCGGATACAGCGCCGGAGAAATGCGGGAGGGAACTCCCGCTCGCCGTTGCTGGTGATGATCACGACGGGGAACTCCGTGCAGCGGATCCGGCCGCGTACGACGGGGATCCGTTCGTCGGGGTCGTCGGTCAGCACCTCGACCATGGACTCGTGCTCTGTCAGACGGGCGAGTTCCGGCACCTCGAACTCGCCTTCCTCGAAGACGGTCAGCAGGTCGTTCGGCAGGTCCACATCGCCTTTGTCCAGCTCGTCGACGAGCAGGACCCGGGGCCGGGCGCGTGGTACCAGTGCCGTGCCCAGTGGACCCAACCGGACATAGCTACCGATCCCGGGCTCGGTAGCGCTGGGGTCACGGCTGTCATGCCTGTCACGGTGCAGGTTCGCTTCGCGCAGCCGGCCGACGGCGTCATACCGGTACAGGGCCTCCTGCAGGGTCGAACGGCTGTTGATCGGCCAGTGCAGCACGCGGCCGAGGTCCAGTTCGTGGGCCACGGCGTGCGCCAGGGAGGATTTGCCGGTGCCCGGATACCCCGACACCAGCAGTGGTCGGCGCAGGAGGAGAGCCGCGTTCACGACATCTGCCTCGGCGGGGCCGATGAGATAGGGCCTTGGCAGGGCGGGGACCTCGGCGGACGGAGTGAACCGACGCCATGGCGGTGCTTCGGGGAACTCCACTCGGCGGGTCGTTCCGTCGCCGCGGAAGAGCCGCCACCCGTCGTCCGGAGTGCTCATCGTGATGTCTGCCGTTGTCATGAGGGCGCGGATCCTTCTTGGTCCGGACTCTTCCGCACGAAGCACGGTGCCAGGCCAGTAGGACTGGGGATCGCCACCGGGGCCCGACTCAGCTCAGAGACGGCCCCGGTGGCGTCTTGATGCGCTCGAAGACTCAGAGCGATGCCTCGGCGCCGAGGCTTCCGGCGCTGATGGCTCCCCGCAATACGTGGGCGATCTCCTCGGGGTTGAGGTCGATGGCGTCAAGCCCCTCCATGGTCAGCGGGACCTCCTCCAGCGCGTATTCACCGCGGCCCTCAGCGCTGAACTCGGGACCGGTGCGGTCCTCGAAGGACCAGGTCGCGATGCGGGCGAGGTAGAAGAGCTGGCGCTCGTCGTCGGACTCCATCGCGTGGAGGAGGCGGACGATGTCGGCCTTCCCCGCGATCTCCTCGTGGATCTCCCGGTGGAGAGCGGCCTCCCGGGACTCGTCGCCGGGTTCGACGCCGCCGCCGGGCAAGACCCAGTACTCGGGGATGCCGGGCCGGGTGCGGCGGATGACCAGCATCGTGTCGTCAGCGGTGACGAGGACGGCGCGGACTCGTTCGATCATTTCGGTTCGTCTCCTTGCTTTACGAGCACGTGGCCGCCACACAAGGCGGAGCAGTCGCCGACGATCCCGGACTCGCCTGCCACGTCACAGGTAGCGGATGGGCGGCGGCGTTTGTCCCGTGTCCGGCTCTGCCGTCTCCTCCTCGGACTCTTCGGTCGCGCGCGGCGGAAGGGGCAGGTTCTGGAACGGCAGCCACACTCGGTGCTGCGCGTCGCTCTCGCAGCATTCGTCGTAGTGGACGCCTACCTTGAAGTCGCTCGGTTTCACCGACTCGGGGAACGTGTTCTCGATCCGGCAGCTCATGACCAACCGGCCGCCGGGGCGGAAGTTGATTCCGTCACTGTCGTCCCTCAGCTCCTCACAGCCGGAGTAGAACGCCCCGGAAGACAGCTCACACAGGCCGACCCCTTCAAGCGGAAGGCAGTCAGGAAACTTCGAAGGCTTGACGAAGAAACTGAAGCCCCAGTTGTGCCCCACCCACAGACTGTTCGGGGCCGGAATCTCAGGGCGTCGGTCGTCCGTGACGGCCATCTCCACCGTCAGCGTCACGTGCACCTCGCCGGGCTTGTCGTACTGGCCCCCGAAGCCGTTGACGTCCGTGGCGAATCCCAGCCAGGCGTACCCGTAGCGCCAGTCGTCGATGGTGACCGGGGTGAGCTTGGGCTCGATCGGCTTCGGCGAAGGTGTTGCCTCGCGGGCGGGTGCAGCGGTGGTCGGCTTCGAGCTGGGACTGGGCGTGGGAACCGCCTGCGTGACCGTGACCGACGGCTTAGCGTCCACCTTCTTTCCGGACGGGACGGCGCACGCGGTGGCGGTGACGAATACGGCGACGGCCGCGAGGAAGCGGTGACGCACGATGGCCCCCTGATGGTGAACTTGCGTGGACGAAGAGTAGCGATCCCAAGGAGGGCCGGGTCCACGAACCGAGTACCTGGTGCTTCCTGCCCCGCTCAAAATGCGCGGGACACTCCAACGTCCCCATGGCCGTCGACGAACTGAACGACCAGAAACTGCCGACTACCTCGCCGCGATCCTCGAACACCGATCACGTTTCTCGCTCTCTGGCCCGGCTGCTACTGGAGCGCAGGCCGGCAAGACCTCGCCCTGGTCGACGCGTAGTCCGGAGCCGGAAGTCGCGGGCTATCAGTAGCACTCAACTCCCCTGTCCCCATGAGTCAGCATCCTGTCCATGGACACTGGGATAACAGTCGCGCTGATTAGGGCTGCTGGCGTGGCCGGCACGATCCTGGGCACTGTCGTAGGCGCCCGCATCCAGGCCAACGGCGGCCATGCCCAGGCCCAGGCTGCGCGGGATGCCGCCGCCACCGCAGCTCAAGCCGCCCGAGACCAGGTGCTGGGAGAACGCCGCTGGACGGTCCTGACGGCCTACCTACGCGCCGCCGACTTGTGCGCCGACACGTGCTCGCAGTCCTTCGACTCCGGATCGCTCACGGAGAACAACCCCGCCTACAAGACATTCGTTCTGGCCCAGGCCGAGGCGGAACTCGTCGCCCCTTCCACTCTGGACGCCGAACTGGAGGAGATGCAGGGGGCCGTCAGGAACCTGTGGACCACAGCCGGCATCTGGGCGCCCCACATGTGGGCTTGGCGCATTCTGACCGAGCTGGAGCAGTCGAGCGGGCCGGAGTCCGAACAGGTCCGAGCCGTCCTGGAACGGCCTTCGAGGCCGGAGCCCGCGGAGGTCACGCACGTTCGCCGAGATCCGTGCCGAGCACGATGAGCTCCGGACGATGCTCCAGAGCGTGCCCGGCCTCGACCCCGCTCGTGTTGAGGGTCTCCTCCGGGCCCGAGGAGAGCCCGACAGGTCACAGAGGGAGCGGAGGGCACGCGAGAACTACTAGGTGGAGGTCCGGTACAAACTGATCGAGGCTGCGCGGGGCGTGCTCGGCACACAAGAGCCATAGAAGCGGCGGAGACGCGCGAATCCAGGGGCGCCGAAAAAGGGGGGGTGTCCCAAGAGGTCCCCTCCGCTACCTGTACAGAGGCGAGCGTGTCCCGCTGGCTCCCGGCCGGGGCCCATGCCGTACGCAGCACCCTGCGCGAGTCGGCGCGAAGCGCGTGCCGCGAGAGCCGTCGTAAAGCTCTGACCTGCGCTTACGGAACAAATGCCAGGGAGCCGTATTCCGGGGGCCCAAAGGGCTGGCCTTGCACTCCTCCTACAGAGGCAGGCACCGTTCATCCCGGAGCGTGAACGGTGACGGTCAGAGCCGTGTCACCAGCTGCGAGCTGCTGGGATCTTGCGGGTGCGTGTCACGCTGCAAGCAGGCCGAGTACGTACCCTTGCCGCTTCGGGGAGAGGTAGCACGACCATGGCAACGATCGTTCCCGTGATCAGGGAGATGCTTCAGCGCCGGGCGCTGGTTGAAATGCGACCGGAGATCGCAGAAGTCATCGAGCGCCACAACCGTCTCTTCCGGCCTTCACCTCTCTTCACGCCCCCAGTCATCTCTGAGCTCCGCTCCGGACTGCTCGCATTCCAGTCGCCGGCGTACGAGATGGCTCAGACGTGGGCGTCCCGTCAGCGGCAACTACTACGGGTGGCATCACTGTTCGGGACCGTTAACTCGCCCTTCGCCATCAGCTCGCAGATGCTTCAGCGGACCACGGAGATCCTCAACTCGATCGACCAGGGCCTGTATGTCCGCTCGACGCGGCAGCCCCGGGAGCTGACCGAGGAGGATACGGAACGGGTCCACGGCATGGTTGCTCTGCTCGCCCCGGTTGTGATGGGCAGACCGCATGACGAAGCCCGCGCTTGAAGCCCGCGCTTGGCTCGTCGATCTCGTGGCGGTTGGCTTCTTCGCCCCGTACACCGAGGCACTTGATCAGGTAGACGACGATGCCGAGGCCACCGAGCTTCTCCACTGCGAGCTTGAGAAAGCCTTCAGCGCGGCTGAGTTCGCCGGGGAGCTGTGGGACCAGCGTGAACGGTCATAGCCGTTTCCATTGCGGCTGGCGGTCGAGAGCCAAAGAAGCGACCTCGCGTCCCTCCGCTCAAGATTCCGCGGGGTGCGCATAGCCACAGGTCAGCGCAGGCATGCGGCCGCTCCGAGCACCCTTTGGGCGCTTGGAGCGTCACAAACGACCAGGGGAAGGGGAGCACTCCGACCGCGCCGTAGCAGCGAGGTCTTCCAACAGCACCTCGGCCACTAGCTCCTCTACCACGGCGGTGCCGTGCTCCGCCATGGCTTCGGCCAGCTCGGGATCCCACGGCGCTTCGGTAATGCGCCCGGGGTGAGGGCCGCGGGCGTCACAGACGACCGCGGCTCGGTAGTCCGCTGCTGTCATACGCCAGGGGTGCGCCCGTGTCTTGTCCAGGACGTATGCGGCGATGCGGATGCCCTCGCCATCGAAGTCACCGTGGTAACGAAGGGCAGCGCCCCGGTCGACGAGTAGGCGCAGGAGCTGGATCGCGGCGCTGTTGGGCCAGCCGGACGTGCAGACGAGCGGCGGGCAGTCGGGGCCGAAGCGTCGGAGGGCGAGAGCCAGGATGCTGGGGTTCTCCACCACGTGGACGACGGGTGGGACAGGGGCGGCGGGCAGGGTGATTTCGCCCGGGTTCCGGACGTGGGCGAGAGTCAGGCTGACGGCCTGGCCGGCTTCGGTGCACAGGCGGGCCACGCGGGCGATCAGACCATCGCCGGCGAGGCGCAGTCCGCCGACGATGACGGTGGCGGACAGTTCGTCGTCAGCGACGCCCGCGCGGGTCCACAGGGCGCGCCGTTCCTCCGCGGACTGGGGCGGGGCGGTGTCGTACAGCGCCGCGAGGGCTCGCAGGACGAGGGTGGACAGAGGTGTGCCATCGTCGAGGGCGTGCGTGTGGCCGTTCAGGACCCGGGCGGCGAAGACGGGCAGGGGTTCGGCCTGGCCAGGGAGTTCGGCGAGCACCTTGAGCGCGTCGGTGAGCAGCGTGCGGGTACGTTCCGCCGAGCCGCCGACCAGGCCTGCGGCTCGACAGGATGCAGCCCAGTCGGCGAGCACCGGCTGCGCCCGTACCGTGTCGTGAGCAGCCAGCCAGGTCCACAGTCCGGCGCGTTCGTCCTCCTGACGGCGGCGTTCACCGGCTCTGTCGCCGAGTGGGCCGATGAGTTCGGCGGCGACTTCTCGTACGGTGCGGCCGGAGAGTTCGGTGACGGCCTCCTCCAGGCGTGCCAGGGTGACGGAGGGTCTGGGGTCTGGCAGGCGGTCCAGGCCGAGGAGGTCGGCGAGGGCTTCGCGCTGGGTCTCGTCCAGCGGTCCGAGGCGAACGCGTGTGACGGGGCGGCCGGAGGAGAGACGGCCGTGGACCGTGTGCCAGAGGGGGTGGAGTTCGGGGCGGCGGAGGGTCGCCTCGCCCGACGCGAGGTGGCCCGGAGGGGTCGTCCCGCCCGGCACGGGGTGGTCTCGCGGGGTCATCCTTCCTCCATTCCGGTGCCGTTCCAGACGAAGCGCGCGCTGGTGACGGCGTCGTCTTCGTCGGTGAGGAGCTGGTGGACGGCGATGCCGGGCAGCTCCATGTAGTTCCCCCACTCGTGGTCGGAGGTGATCATGAGGTCGAGGTCGAGTGCGGTGAGCAGGGCGAAGACCTGTCCGCGGTTGACGGTGTCGACGCCGACGAAGACCTCGTCGAGGAGGATCGGGCGGGGGGCCAGGGGCACGTCCTCGTAGTGGGCGGCGACGGCGGCGAACAGTGGCAGGTGCAGTGCGATTGCCTTCTCCCCGCCGGAGAGCGCGCCGTGCAGCCGCTTGGTCAGCGGCTGCCAGCTGTTCCCGTCCGCCCGGTCGAGGCGGACGGTGAAGGTGTGCCAGGCGGTGTAGTCGAGCACCTCGCCGAGGTGCTCCTCCCAGCTCGCGGCCGTGTCGCTGCCCTTGGCCTCCTCGATGCGGGCGCGGAAGAAGGCGTGCAGGGCCTCTCGGTCGGACTCGGTGACCCGGCCGGGGTCCTTCAGGAGCAGCTGGCGGGCGGTGCGGGTGCTGTCAGGGAGGTCCGGGCGGACGTCCCAGACGAGCTGGACGGCGACGTTGGAGGCGGTACGGACCCGCTCCAGGTGCCCGTTCATGTGCGCGACGAGTTCGCCGGCCCGGCGGATGCGGGCGGCGAGGTGGCGGCGGATGTCACCGGTGAGGATCTGGTCGAAGAGGCGCCGTTCGGCGGTGCTGATGTCGTCGCGGCTGCGGTCGCGCTCCTGGGTGAGCGTGGTGAGCAGGCCGGTCGCCCCGACGCGGACGCCCTCCAAGGTGGCGGTGAAGAGCTGGACGTCGTCGTCGGGCTCCAGCTCCAGGTCGGCACGGACGCCGAGATGCCGGCGGGCCTCGTGGACGGCCTCGGAGAGGCGAGTGGCTGCGTCGCCGAGGTGGCGCGGGGCGTGCGGGATCTGGGGCCACCGCGCCGCTGTGGCGCGGGCGGCCTCCAAAGTGGCCTTGGTGCCGTCGCCGGCGTCGGGTTCGGGTGCGACGCCCGCGTCCTCGGCCAGACCGACCAGGCACAGGTGCCGGAACCGCTGCGCCGCACCGTCGCGGGCCTCGACGGCCTTCTCCCGCCGTTCGGCGTCCTGGCCGCTGGTGGCCCTCAGCTCTCCGATGCGGCCTTCCAGGCCCATGAGGAGCTCGGCCGCCCGGCGGGCTTCCTTGCGGCAGCGGTCCCGTTCGGCGCGGGTCTCCGCGACGCGCGCGACGATCTGCCGGTAGTCCGCACCGACCGTCTCCTCCACCGCCTTCAGGCGTGCCGTCATGCCGGCCGCCTTCGCCTCCGCGGCGGCCGCGTCGGCGGCCTGCTTCTCGGCGAGACGGTGTGACCGGTCCGCCTGTGCGGCCGTCTCTCTGGCCCTCTTGGCGGCCGCGGTCGCGTCGATGCGGGCGTCCGTCCAGGTGTCGGCGAGGTCGCGGAACCTCTCGACGTCGCGGCCGAGTTGGCGCAGCCGGTCGCGGTCGGTGGGCAGTCCGTGTTCGGCGGCCCGGCGGCTCAGCGTGCGCAGCGCGCCGGCCACGTCGCCCTCGCGTGCGGCCAGGTGCTCGGTCGCGTCGCGCACGGCGTCGTCCCGGGCGGCCACTTTCTCCTCGGCCCGGTCCCAGTCCCGTCGGCGGGCGTCGAGTTCCCGGTGGTCGGGCCGGGCGGCGCAGTCGTCCGCCAGCCGGGCGGCGCGGTCGTCGAGTTCCCGCAGCCGGTCGGCGAGGGCGGTCAGGGAGGCGTCCTTCTCGGCAATCCGCTCGGTCAGTTCGACGATCTCGCGCTGCTTGGCCCGCTGCCGGGCGAGGGCGCCGATGTGGGCGGGCTCCGGCTTGCTCCAGGTGCCGGTGGCCAGCGCGAGGCGCCAGGCGCCGTCGGAGGAGACGGCCGCGGGGTGCCCGCCGGGCAGGGTGGTGCCGTACGCGATGCCGGCGAGGATGCGGGTGACAGTGTCCGCCGGTACGGGGATGTCCTCCTCGGGCCTGAGCACTTCCAGCAGGCTGGGACCGGGGGCGGTCGTGGCGAGGCCGGCATCGGCACGGGTGTCGTGCCCAGGGAGGGTGAGCCCTTCGGAGGCGCTGACCCAGGCGTCCAGGAGGCCTGACGCCTCCAGTGCCGCTTCCACCGCTGCCTGTACGGGGAGCGGGACATCCTCGCGGTAGCCGACCAGCCGCCACAGCGGCGCGCCCGCCGCTGCTGTACGGACGGTGGTGCGGGTGGGTGGAGCGGCGGGCGGGAGATCGCTCTCGCCGCTGAGCTTGCGCCTCCGCGCGTCGAGCAGGTCCCGCTCCTCCTCCACCCCCTGGTGTGCGGCGCGGATTCCGGCCCGCTCCGTGGCGATCTCCTGGTCCTGCGGTCGTGCGGCCGTTTCGACCAGCTCCCGCACGTCTGCCTCGACCGCCGCCCTAGCGGCCAGTTCATCGGGGTCGGTGATGCGCAGCTGCGTGCACTCCCGGACCCAGGCGAGCAGCCGTTCCGCCTGGGCGGCGAGGGCTTCGTCCCATGCGGCGGCGGTCGTGTCGCGGTGGGTGATCGCGTCCGCGAGCCGGGTGCGGGCTTCGTCCAGCAGGCCCTCGGCGGTGCCCCGGTCGCGTACCGCCCGGTCGTGCGCGTCGATCGCGTCGGTGATGTCGGCGACCTGCTCCCGTCGGGCGGTGACCGCGCCCCGGAGCAGCCGGCGGGCGGCGGCGCCCGGAGCGTCAGACCGCCCGCTCACCGTCCTGGCCGGGGCGTTCGCCGTCTCCTCGGCGAGGGGCTTCGCCCCCCGTTCCGCGTCGAGGATCGTCTTCACCTCGTGGTGAATGGACTCCATGCCTGCGGCCCGGGCCGAGCGGTGTGCCTCGTCCGCGGTCTCGCGGGCGTGCTCGTCGCGCGAGCGGGCGTGTCCCGCGACCTCGTTGGCGTGCTTCCGGTCCTCCTCCGCGTCGGCCTCGGCGGACCGGGCGGCGGTACGCAGTTCCCCGGCGGCCGTGACCTGTTCCTCGGTGCCGCGGCGGAGCCGGTCGAGCTCCTCCCCCTTCTGGTACGCGTCGCTCTCCCGGAGCCCTTCGACGCTCTCGTCCAGGGCGTGTGCTCGCAAGTCCAGTTCCTCGCGCAGGGCCAGGGTCGAGGCGCGCTCCTCGCACGCCTTGTCGTACTCCTCGGCGCTGACGCGGGCCTCCCGCGTGAGGTCGTCCATCTCGGTGGTCGCAGAGATCAGCGCGGCCGCGCCGGCCCGCAGGACCCGGCGGGCGTAGGCGCGCTGCCGGGAGGCGACGTTCTCGGCCGCCGTCACCTCGGCGTCGAGCTGGTCGAGGTGCTCCCGCTGCCGGTCCAGGCGCTCGAAGCCCTCGGCGAGCTCAGTGATCTCTCCTTCGCCGAGCGGGGGCAGGGCGCGGGACAGCAGGGTGGACAGCAGGGAGGGGTCGAGCCGTTCGGACAGCTTGGGCTGGCGGAGTTGGAGCAAGGCGGAGAGCAGGGACTCGTACCGCTGTTCCCCCATGCCGGCGAAGAGTTCGCGCCGCACGGTGGTGCGGTAGTCGGTGGCTGACGGGTGCACCTCGCCGCGGTCGCGCAGGGCTTCGGCGAGGGCCGCCTTGGTCAGGGGCTGTCCGGTGTCGTTGACGAGGTGGACGCCGTCAGGGTGGACGATCCGAGCGGTGGTGGTGAAGTAGTCGGCGTGCGCCGTGGTGGTGTGCACGCTGGCGTGCAGGCGGGCTCCGCAGCCGAACCAGTGCTCGGTGCCGTCGTCTCCGACGCGGCGGAACTCCATCCACACGTACCCCACACGGGTCTTGCCGGACGCTCCCTGGCCGAGCAGGTTCCAGTGCATCGTGCGCTCCGAACCGCCGAACGTGGAGAGGCGGTTGGGGCGGAGGCTGGCGTCGAAGAGGAAGGGGAGCAGTAGTTCCAGGGCCTTGGACTTGCCGGTGCCGTTCTGACCGCGCAGGAGCAGGCGACCCTGGTGGAAGGTGAAGCTCTCATCGTAGTAGCGCCAGACGTTGAGGATGCCCGCGCGGTGGGGCTGCCACCGTCCGCGGGCGGCGTCCGCCTCGTGAACGGGTGACGGCTCGGTGGTCTCCTCGGGCCGTCGCTGGAGGGGAAGCTCCGTCACGCTCACTGCATGTCTCCTTCTCCGGCGCCGCCGCCGGCGGCGGTCGTGCCTACCGGATCGTTCTTCGGGGCAGGGCCGGTGGTCTCCGTCAGGCGGTAGCGGTACGCGGCCGGTCGCGCGACGACGCGGTCTCGGACCCTGCCTGCCAGGCCGACGTCGAGCAGGACCCGCACGGCGTCGTCGACAAGGCGGGCCGGGCCTTCCTCAGACTGGTACGCCTTGGCCCAGCCCGGGAAACGGCGCAGCAGCTCCGCTCCGGCTTCGGCCAGCTGCTCCGGCAGCAGGCCCGCGGGCGGGGCGCACAGCGGTGCGAGCAGGAGCAGCGCGGCGACGCGGGCGGTGGAGGTGTCGTCGGGGAAGCGGACGTCGGTGGCGATCGCGTCCGGGTCGACGAGCAGGAAGCCCTCCGCCCGTTCCTCCAGGAGGAAACCGGCCTGTTCGACCGAGCGACGTAGGATCTGGCGTCCGGTCAGGGAGGTGACGTACGCGAGCTCGTCGTCGGCGAGGTCGGCCCGGTAGAGCACGGGGTCGTCGAACAGGCGGCGCAGCACCGAGTGGCGCAGCCGCAGGTTGCGCTGGGCGTCCGTGGTCGCGTCGGTCTCGGCGTGCGTGTCGTCGGCTGTCCCGTCGGCAGAAGCGCCGCCGTAGCGGCGCTCCCTGACCAGGCCGGTGAGGAGGCCCTCGAACCGCGCGGGCACCTCCTCCGGGGGCACGGCGAGCCGGGAGGCGCCGACCGGCGCGGCGGGCAGCCGCATCAGCAGCGTGTTGTCCACGCGGTAGAGGACCTTCGCCTCCGCGGAGTCGACGTACGTCTCGGTCGTGCCGTCCACGGCACGCAGCACGTCGTACGACTCCAGCAGCTTCAGGACGTCGACGAACGCCATGCGCTCCGGCCGGTGGACCGGGTCGAACCCCGCCAGCGCGCGGTCGGCCGCCATGGCCTGGACGACGCGGTCGGCGAGCATGCCGATGGTCGTCATCGGCATCGACAGCAGCTCGGCGGCGGTCACGCACAGCAGGACGTACCGCCGGCGGTCGAACGGGGCCCGGCCGGAGCGCGCCCTGCGGGCGGGACGCGAGCCGTCGGGGTTCGCACGGACCTTGGCGAGGCGGGCGTAGCCCCGGCGGGGCTCCACAACCAGATTCCAGCCGCAGGTGTAGTCGAACCACCGGGCCAGTGGGTCACGGCGGCGCCGCACCAGGTCGAAACCGATCGGGTCGGCTGCCTCGGTGAGCAGCGGGCGGGCCAGAAGGAGGCGGATGGCGCGGGCGACCTCCTCCCGTTCGGCGGAGGCCAGTTGGTTGGCGAGGGTGCTCATCCTGCGGCCTCCTGTCCCGTGGCGGCGCGGACTGCCGGGAAGGCGATCGCCCCGCCCGCGGCCGTGACGTGGATGACGTAGTCCGGACCTGCCATCGTCCCCTGCGCCGTACGCAGTACGGCAGTGCGCCCGTCGAGAGGCGGCGACAGCGCCACCTCCACCCGGCCGTCCCCGGTCGTGGCCCGTCGCCGGCCGCCCGCGTCCGGCCGGGCGGCCAGCGCCCGGCCCAGCAGGTCGAGGAGACGGTCGAAGGCCCCGGGGTCGAGGGTGCTGAAGGAGGAGAGCCGTACGGGGCCGTCCGTCTCCAGCGCCTGCCAGGCGCGCGCCAACTCCGCCCGTTCCGCCCGGGCCCGCTCGGCGCGTTCCGCCCTGACCGCCGCAACGTCCCGCACCTTGGCCGTACGGGTGAAGCGTTCGATCCGTCCGCTGGTCCTCAGTAGGGCCGACACCTGTACCGGCGGCGCCTCGGACCAAGAGTGGGACGAGGGGATCAGCTCCGGGTCCGGGTGGGCAAGGTGGGCGTGGCGCGCAGGGCCGAGGCCAAAGGCGGCCGACCACAGCCGGTGTAGATCGTCCTCCTCGGGAGCCGCCGCGAACCAGCGCGCGAGCTCCCGAAAGTCCTGTACGGCACTGGAGGAGCGGCGCCGGGACTCATTGATCCGCTCCAGGACCTGAAGGAGGGAGACGATGGCGCGCCGGGCGATGTCGTGCAGCTGCTCGATCCGGGGGCGCGCCCCGTCGTCCGGCAGGAACCAGGCCCGCAGGCCCGCCCAGCGCGCCCGTCTGCTCTCCAGCCAGCCGGCGGCGGGGTCCTCCCCCGGCACCGGCGGCAGCTCGGCGCCGCGCAGGGCCCGCTCGCGCAGCACGGCTATACCGCGCTCTTCCACACGGGTCACTGCGGCGGCGACCGTCTCGCCGCGCCGGTCGAGGTCGACCAGGAACTCCTGGAGGTACGCGACGGTGGCGGCCTTCACCTCACGGAAGACGTCCAGGTCCGCGCCCTCGGCGCGCAGGAGCCGCTGCAGCTGCCCGTTGAAGGCTTTGGTGTTCTCCACCAGAGCCTCCAGGTGGCCCTCCAGCTCGCGCAAGATGCTGAAGATGCGCCGGTCGGCCGCGGTGGGTTCACCGGACAGCACGGTCAGATCGTCGAGCCGGTCGGTAATCGCCTCCAACACCGCGCTCTGCAGCGCCCCCGTCGAGGCCAGCACCTCCAGGGCATGCCGTACGCCGGAGAGCGCGGCCTCGCCCCGGCGGGTCAGCGAGTAGTGCAGGTTGCGGCGCTCGTACTCCTCGGCCGTGCGGTAGTTCTGGGCGTGGTTGTGGACCACGTCGAGCAGTTCCCACTTCACCAGCCGCTTCAGCGTCTCGTGCAGCTCCTCGTCCTCGACGTCCGCGACCCAGCCCACCGCACGCAGCCGCTCGCGTACGCCGTCGAGCCCAAGCGTGGTCTCCAGGTACTCGCCAGCCACCCCGAAGGCCTCGAGCACGGCCCCGTTCAGCTCGGCCGTCTCCCCCGTGGTGAACCGGAACATCTCCGGCGGAACCCTGCGCATGCTGGTACGTCCCCTCCTCCTCCGCCACCCCTGCGGCACTTCGATCTCCACGGTAGAGGGCGGCCCCGGGTCCCGGCCTCAGTTCGCTGTCATCACTGTGAAGCTGTCATGACGAGGCCTGCTCCGAGCTTTCGAACGGGTAGACAAGGCTCTGCGCGCCTCGGATGCCGGAGACCAGCACGTTGCCACTTGTCCGGTAGGGCAGGTGCTTCAGTGGCTCCAGGATGATCAGTACGGTGACCGGCACCGTTCCGGCCTCCAGGCCGGAGACGACCACGAGGAAGAAGGCGTCGCTCTCGACCGCCCGCTGGAACTCCGCAGGCGTGAGCTGGATCTTGTCCAACTCGACACCGCCGTACGCCTTGAATTCGTAGAACCGGGCCAGCTCGTCCACCACGTCCGCGCCCAAGCCGTGTTGGGCCCTCAGGTCACGCAGCTCCGTCTCGTCCAGCGCCAGTGCCAGTGCCAGTGCCAGTGCCCGCCAACGGCAAGACGGGCCCATGAGACACCAGCTCGGGGGTACGTGCGGTTCACCGGCCTGTCGGGGGACGACAGAGGGCCGGCGGACAAAGGGAGGGACAGCATGACGACGGCTACCGGGACATCCACGGAGACCGGCATCGCGGAACTGCCGGCAGTTGCCTCCCCGCAGGGGGTCGCGCCGAAGGACGCCCGCGACCTGTCGAGGCAGTTCTTCGCGAGGCTCGCCATACTGGAGGAGGGCACGCCCGAGTACCAGTACGCGCGCAACACCTCGTCGAAATGATCATGTCGATGGTCCGCTACGCCGCCGGACGGTTCCGCCACCGCAGCGACGAGCCGCCAGAAGCTACAGCACCATGTCGCTGGATGCACCGGCCGAGGACGAGACCGCAGACGCCCTGGCCGACCACATCGGCATCGACGACCTGGACCTGGAACGGATCGAAGTCCTGGTCGCCCTCAAACCGCTGATCGCCACGCTGCCGGAACGTGACCGGAGATCCTTGCGCGGCGGTTCATCCACGACCTGACACAGACGGAGATCGGCGCCGAACTCGGCATCTCCCAGATGCATGTCTCCCGCCTGCTCGCCCGCACGCTGGCCCGACTGCGCAGCGGGCTGACCTCTCAGCGATAACAGCAGTTCAGGATTCCAGTGGCTGCGGGACGCCTTCCTCGGGCGTCCCGCAGCCAGGCCATGCCGACGAGGGGCGCCTCGCGAGGGAGTCGCTGGCCCTGCGGGAGCTGCCACGCTCCCCACATACAAGCCCTGACACCATCGGCATGGACGGAGTCTTCGGGCACGCGGCGCTTCCGCGGTTCGGCCCATCACTCATGCAGGTACCGAACCCGCCGCGTGCCAGGGTGGTGAGTCCTGTGCTCCGGGCCATTCCTGGTGGGCGTGCGACGGCTGCAGGACGGTGTCGGCTACGTCAAGCAGGGACTGCCCATCACGCGCACTGACCTCCTGGAGCCACGCCAACCCCTCGGCAGTGGCGCAGTCTTCGCGGGCCGCGACATAGGCGGCGGCCTGGTGGATACGCTCCCAGCGCGCCGCGCGGGTGTCGGTGCTCCACACCGGGCGGTGGCAGTCGGTGCTGGCATGCACGGGTCGCCAGCGCAGGAGTTCCTCCAGCGCGATCCCGGCGGCGTGCTGCGCGTGGGTGATGTGGGTGTCGGTGACTTGGGTGCGCTCGGCGTAGTAGAGGCAGATCACCCCGATCGGCGTGTGGCGGGCGTGCAACGGGAGCGCCAGCACGTGGTGGGTGTCGGGGAGTTGCTCGGACAGGTGCGGGCTGGTGCGACATGGGTAGTCACGCAGGTCGGGTACGAAGACGGGCCGCATCTCAAGTGCGGCGCTGACCGAGGGGCCTTCGGCGCGGGTGAACTGTGCGGCCTCGGCCTGCAGGGCCGACTCGTCAGTGGCATGCAGCAGCTGCCAGTGCTCCAGCCGGGGCAACCAGGACAGGGCCGCCCGCTGCGCGCCCAGCGACTGCTTGAACACGGTACAGAGCCGGTTCGGCAAGGCTCGTCGGCCCACGGCTGCTGCGACCGAGACGTCATGCACAATCGATAGCGATTCCTCCAGCATGGTCCTCATCCCTTTCAGCCGCGCCACATGGCCCGGCAGTCCCTTGGAGCAGGAGGCGACGGCTGTGCCCGGCGTCCGAAGGGGTGTGAGTTCGTCTACCACCCAAGAGGCCACCTCATGTGTTGTCGATCCGGCTTCAGACCTCTGGAGTTCCTTGCTTGGTCCCGAAGGCTCGCCTTCGGCGGCCGCCAGGAAGCCTTCCAGGCAGACACGATGGGCCAACACGCCATCAACACCGGACATCACGCAACGCGTACAGGGTAGACGTGCAGATATGACCAGTCATGGGAGTACGCGGCAGGATGAGGAGCCGCTGGTGGGTATCAGGGCTTACGCCGACGTCGAGCTGGCGCAGAAGCGACTGAGCGCCAGGGCGGCGGAGTGGCGCCTGTCCCCTCAGTACTCCAGTGGCGCGTCGGCGGCCTACCGGTGGGCGCTGGGATGCGCGGAACACTCGCCGGTCACTGGGGCAGGCGACGCGGAGGGTGTCCCGGCCCTGCCGGCCCTGACCGCCGAGGTGGACGCGTCCGTGGTACAGATGGAGGACCTCACCAGCCGGCCCGGCCCGCGGGACTACAGCCGCGGGGTGCACGACGCCCTGGCCTGGGTGTGCGGACACAGCGACCACGCACCATGAGTAGCTGGCGGTCACGCCCTGGAACCACAGTGCGCGCTGAGGGCCGCTACTGCACGCGCCCTGCACCGGCCGCCGCTTCTTCTCCCTCTTCGTCCGGCAAGTGAACGTCGGTGACGGAGATGTTGACCTCGACAACTTCCAGGCCGGTCATCCGTTCCACCGCCGCGATGACGTTCTCGCGGACCTCCCCGGCGGTGTCGGTGATAGCGACGCCGTACTCCACAACGAGGGAGAGATCGATGGCGGTCTGACGCTCGCCGACCTCGACCTTGACCCCACGGGTGACGCTCGTCGTACGCCCGCCAGGGACCATGTCCCGGACCGCGCCCACGGTACGGGCGAGGCCGCCTCCAAGGGCATGGATGCCCGGCACCTCCCGCGCGGCGATTCCCGCGATCTTCTCCACGACGCCGTCCGCGATGGTCGTCCTGCCCCGGGTCTCCGGTGTCTCGTTCGCTCCGGTCTTTCCCTGCGTCGTCGCATCCGAGGTACGGCGCTGGGTCTTGGCTGCGTTGGTCGCCTCCGTCATGGGAAGCCACCTCCTTGATCATCAGCCGGGCAGCAAGAGGAGCCCGGCGCATGTATGAAGTGCGGGTGCGATCCGGCGCCCGTCACCGCTCGGTCCGGGCCAGCCCGGCTGGCACTGACGTCATCACCGCAGCGTCCGGCGCCCTTTCCCCCGCCGGCCTCCCCGGGACCAGCGCTGGGTGGCGACAGCAATCGTCGCCACGAACAGAACGATCGCGATGACCAGCAGATAGCCCAGTCCCTCCGCCACCGCGCCGACGAGTCCCAGTACGACAGCCACCAAAATCAAGATCAGAAACAGAGCCATGGCTGATCGCCTCCCAGGCGCGGCGTGAGGCCCATGGGTGGCCGGCGGATCGCGTCGCGTCATCCTCCTGCCGCTCGAAGCCCAGATCACCGCTGGAAGTCTTCACTTTCAGCGTGCCTCCGTTTGCACGACAGTGCCAAAGGCATGTTGATCCGTAAGACCATGGGATCCTGAGTTCCCTCGCCGTCACTCAGACCTGGCGGCCGCCCTCAGGATTTCGCTCAATCCGCGGAATGGAACAACAGCCATGTCCCGCCCCCTGAAGGGCCGCCGGGTGCGTCGTTCCCAGCCGGGGTGATCGGGAGCCAGCTGGCTTGCTGGCATGCGCGCCTGGCCCGCCCCAAAGAGACCAGCATGGTGCGAAGTCCTGCGTCCCACTACTGCCCAGGCCGCCGGGCCATGCCGGCACCGAGGCCCCGCGCACTGGGGACTGCGGCTGAGTCGGCAGCTGCCAGTCAGGGCGTTTTCCCCGCGGTCCCGACCTGCGCGGCGGGGGCACAAGGCGAGAGAGCGATGCGCGCCTGGAGCCCTCAACCAGTACCTCGGTGCCATCGCCAAGCGGCTCTGCGCGATTGCCTCGTACGGGGTGGACACTTTCCTCCGGGCAGGACATCCGCCCTGCTCACAAGGGTGAACAACCTGCGTGCCTCGTGTCCTGACGCGGGGAGCTGAGGGTTGATGGAGGCATGAGTACTGCGAGCACAAGCTCGATACGGCCCAGCACCACCCAGCACGAGGCGGGCGCAGAGGCCGCCCCCATCGGCATAGTCGTCCACTCCTGCACCACCATCGGCGACACCATCCTGGTCGTCCACCTGGGGGGCGAGATCGACCACTTCAGCGCTGGCCCACTGCGGGTGAGACTCGCCTCCGCAGCCTCTGACGGCTACACCGCTCTCGCCCTTTACACGTCCCAGGTCACGTTCCGCGACTCCGGATTCCTCAGCGTCCTGGAGTGGTGGACACGTCCCGGACGCCGGCTTCGGATGGAATCCTGCTCTTCAGCCGTCGAGCACCTCCTGTGTGCCGCAGCGAGAATCTCCGATTGGCGTCTCCTGCAGACTGGAGGGGACCGTGTCGGTGAGCCACCGTCGGGATCACCAACAGGCGCAACACAGCACTCAAGTCCCAGGTGGGCAGTGCCCATGAGCGCTGCGGGGATGTCATGACGTTCCTGCTGCTGACCTGCACACCCATGGCCGTGGCGGTCCTCCTGCTGTACTGGGAGCCCCGCGATCCCCATCGCCGAAACGGCGCTCGGCCACCTCGGCCCCGGCCTAGGCCGGCACGCCGCCGGATCGAGATCCGCCACCGCCAGCCGCCGCTGATCTGCCGCCGAGCCTGAGAGCCTGCAGGCGTGGGTCCGCAGTGGCACCACTGCGGACCCACGCCAGAGCCGGAGGCAACCAGGAGCGATGCACCCCTGGACCCTGCCTTTTAGAATGGCCAGTGGCACCTCCGAAACGAGGTGGCCCGCGGCGGGACCACCGCGACGTGGTCAACGCAATCGTGTGGAAGTTGCGCTGCTGTTCGGCCGCGCGAAGCTGGCCGAACGGACGACACCTCAAGGGTCGGCCTCCGAACGGGTACAGCAGATGACCGCCTGGGATGCGCGCTCCCGGGGGTGCTGA